>JALOBM010000145.1:0-1724 GCA_023228285.1 Candidatus Cloacimonadota bacterium
CAACGTTCAGTTTGCGCTCTCACCTGACGGCAATGAATATTACGTTATAGAAGTAAATCCGAGGGCAAGCAGGTCAAGCGCCCTTGCAAGCAAGGCAACAGGATATCCTATAGCGAGGATGGCCGCAAAAATTGCAATAGGCATGGACCTCACTGAGATGGCAAATCCGGTCACGGGAGCGGGCAGCGCATTGTCTGAACCTGCACTTGATTACGTAGCGGTGAAAGTCCCCTCGTGGCCCTTCGACACTTTTCCGCAGGCTGATTCCTCTCTCGGACCGAGGATGAAAGCCACAGGAGAAGTCCTTGCTCTTGGTGCCACATTCGCTCAGTCTCTCGTAAAGGCCTGCCGTTCCCTTGAAAGGGGAAGGTACCTTCCAGACAGGAGGATGCGTTCTTGGGAGACGAGGAAACTATGGGAACAGATAACAGCCCCGACCTATCTTAGGCTCGAAGCCATCACTGAACTTCTCAGAAGGAGCTCGGTATCTGTTGATGAGATGTCTAAAAAGACCCATATCAGGAAATATTTCATTGAACAGCTCAATAAGATACAGCTGGCGGAAAAATATCTGGAAGAAGACGGACCAGTAAATGGAAATGTCGTTTCTGCAAGGATGAACGGCATGTCAATAAGCCGCATATCGGCATCTGCCGGGATATCAAAAGATGAGACATTAAAGATACTTGAGTCAGAGAACTGCCATACAGGCTACCGTGAAGTAGATGGGTGCGCAGGAGAATTTCCTTCCGGTTCAGGCTACTACTATGCGGCCTATGGAGTAAAGAGCGATCCGTGGGAAGAGAACGAGGGAGGCATAGCCGTCCTCGGTTCAGGCGCAATAAGGATCGCCCAAGGGGTAGAGTTCGATTATTGCTGTGTAAAAGCTGTCGAAGCGCTGCGCAGAAGAGGTATAAGGGCAATAATGATGAATGTCAATCCTGAAACAGTAAGCACGGACCATGATATCTCCGATGCACTCTATCTGGAGCCTCTCTACATCGATGATGCAATGGCTGTACTTGAGCGTGAAAGAGCCAAGGGGGTATTCGCCTGTTTCGGAGGACAGACCTCGCTCAGACTTGGCCTTGACCTGGCCGCTGAGGGGATCAGGCTTCTCGGTCCCGATCAGAATGTTATTGACGCTGCAGAAGACAGAGGCAAATTCTCAAGACTTCTCAGCAAACTGAATATTTCCCAGCCTGAAGGTGTTGATGTGGCTTCCGTGGATGAAGCCTGTAAAGTTGCCCTGGATCTGGGGTACCCTTTGATGATAAGACCAAGCTTCGTAATAGGCGGGGTCGCAATGAAGACAGTCTACAGCGAAAAGGAAATGATCGAAGTTCTCTCAGAGGCTTTTGATGCTGTGAAGGGACAAAAAGTGATGATCGACCGTTTCCTCCAGGGCAAGGAATTTGAATGCGACGCTGTCTGTGACGGCGAAGATGTTCTGATCCCGGGTATATTTGAACATATTGACCCTTCCGGCATCCATTCGGGTGATTCGATAGCAGTTTTTCCAAGCTTCTCTCTTACTGATGAGCAGCAGAAACAGATCCTTGAAACTGTAAAAATGATATCAAAAGAGCTTGACATCCATGGCCTTCTCAACATACAGTTCGTTCTTAAGGACGGTCTCTTCTGGATAATCGAGGCGAACCCGCGGGCAAGCCGTACTGTCCCGATATGCAGTAAAATATCAAAAATACCAATGGTCGATCTGG
>JALOBM010000145.1:1734-3638 GCA_023228285.1 Candidatus Cloacimonadota bacterium
GATATGGGAGATGGACTTGGCATTTTGCCAAAAAGCGGTCAGTGGGGAGTAAAGGTCCCGGTCTTTTCTAATGACAAACTTCCCGGGATCGATCCAAAACTTGGACCGAAGATGATGTCTACGGGAGAAAGCCTTGGGCTCGGGGACAACCTTGCAGACGCGATGATGGACGGATTGGAGGGAGCCGGATGGATGCCCCCCGCAAAAGGAAGGATACTGATGAGCATAGCGGATTCTCAGAAGGCAGAATCAATGTCGACAGCTGCCCAGTTCACTTCTCTCGGATGGAAAGTCGATGCCACATCAGGCACATCCGAATATCTCTCCAAATGGGGCATCGAAGTCAACACTGTCCCGCAGGAAGAGCTTGTGGGAAGACTCAGGAAGGGAGACTGGGACCTGGTGCTGAATATCCCGGGAGGAAATGAACGCCATATAATGCACGGAGCTGAACTCAGGAGAAGCGCTTCATCTGCAGGGGTGCCGTGTCTTCACTCTATGGCTGCGGCATGGGCTGTCGCTAACAGCCTTTCTAAAAGACAAAGGGCGCAGGAGATCTGAAAGCTGATCTGAAGCGATAAATAACAGAACTTACTGTGACCGACAGAATGCAAAATTTTACTTTACAGACTTTCTAAATAAATTATTATTTTTGATGATAACAAAAAAAATTATGGCTGCTCTTCCATTTTTTTAAATAATGCCTTAATATATAGGTGTGCAATATTGAAAATAGTTTCATTTAATAAGGAAGCGGAGGTGTATCCATGTTAACCGGCAAATTGCTCGATGACATCGGAATACAGATACTGAAAATACTTCAGGAAGACGGAAGAATATCATTCAACGAACTTGGAAGACGAGTTGGTCTTTCTTCTCCGGCGGTTGCGGAGAGGGTCCGCCGTATGGAAGACGCGGGGATAATAATGGGTTACAAGGCAGTAGTAGATCAGTCCAAGGTCGGATATCCGATAATGGCGTATATCCGTCTTGCGATCCCTGTAGCGCTTCTTGCCCAGTCCGACGAACTGGCCAGGGCAATACCGGAAGTCCTTGAATGCCACCATCTTACAGGAAGCGACGGAGTGATCCTTAAAGTAGTAGTATCTTCGGTAGGGCACCTTGAAGATGTAATAAGCCAGATGGGAAGCTGCGGCATGACTACTACCGCAATAGTACTCTCTTCACCAGTTCTCGGAAGGTCGATAGATCCTGTAAAACCGGCAAACAGCAACGGTCATTGATCGGAGCAGGAGTCTTAATGACTCAGATAAACCAGGAAGCTATCGACAATATCCTGACCAGAAGAAGCATCCGCAGGTTCGATCCGACAAAGCATATCGATGATGCTTATGTGAAGATCATCTTGGAGTGTGCATGCGCGGCGCCAAGCGCAAACAACTACCATCCATGGCATTTTGTGGTCATAGACAAGAGAGAGATACTTGACAGGATGGCCGAGCTGCACCCATACGGAAAGATGCTTAAAACAGCTGTTCTTGCTATTGTAGTATGTGCTGAAACGGAACGTGAAGGCAAGGTCATAAGGTACTGGGAAGAGGATTGCTCTGCAGCAATGCAGAACGTCCTTCTTTCTGCCAATGCGCTTGGACTAGGGTCAGTATGGCTTGGGGCCAAACGGGGGGACAACGACCTTGAAGGAAGACTCAAATCGCTTATAAATGTACCGGCCGATGTTGCGCTTATGAGCATTGCTGCAATAGGCTGGCCTCTTGAAACAAAGGATCCCCACAAAGGGATAGACCCACATTCACTGCACCGTAATAAGTGGTGAAAATGGAACTCTCTGGTGGTAAAATAGACAAGTCTTGCAGATAAAGCGGCGGAAGCACCGCCGCTTGTCATATGGTAAAGCAGTTCGGGGGCGTAAAAGTGGATCATAA
>JALOBM010000007.1 GCA_023228285.1 Candidatus Cloacimonadota bacterium
AAAGATGGCATACTGGCCTTCTTGTCAATTCGGTTTCGAAAGCATATTTTAGTCGTTTCGCCCACTTTTTCACCTAACTCATGCGCTAACTCATTGGAAATAGATCAGGTCAAAGTGAACAGTCTCTGTTTTTGGTACAGAGATCAGCCCGAACCCTCCTGGAAGACGCGAGGTTAGCTCACTTGCTTAAGCCCGGCTTACATGCACCCAAAAGTCTCGCTCGATCTTGCGTATGCGGTAGTGAAAACCCTGCCTTTGGGAGAATAGCTTTTGGATGTCTTCGTAACTATACAGAAATAATGGACAACGGTTTTTATAGCGTAATCTGCGCTGCAGGGCCAGAATGCCTCCGGCAACCGGGAAGCTGAAGAAGCAAGCGTTGCGTGTGAGGGAAAGAGCGTTGTCCACTACAGCCCGTGCATCCGGCATATAGTCCATGAAGCCCATCAGTATCACATAGTCGTAGAGGGGGCCTTCTTCCAGCTCAAAAAAATCCGCAGTTTCAAATCTACACACATCCTGCAGCCCGGCTTCGGCGGCTTTTGTACGTGCCAGCTCCGTCATTTGGGGGGCAAAATCGATGCCATATACCGAAGCTGCTCCGCGTTTTGCCAGGGCGATGCTGTAATGTCCGGGTCCACAACCCACGTCCAAAACGCTCTTACCCTCGATGGGCATACAATAGCGCATACACAGTTCATAGCGCAAGCGCATGCTTTTCCTGAAACAGCGGTTGATCACGCTCTGCCAGGGGCTTTTTACCGTGCCATAGATGGCATCGAAATCGGGAGCATAATCATCAAAGAAAGTCCGGGTTTTTTGGGGATCAGGCTCAACTATTGTGCGTTTCATAGTAGTCCTTCAAGCGTTGATATTCGGTGATCTGCAGTAGTGCCTCCAATTTGCCGGGCACGGATTTCATGTTTACATAGCTCTTGAAATAGCGATACAGATTCATGCTTATTCTGGGGTGATCGGGATCCATTTCACGGGGATGGATATAGACGAGCAGCGGCCGTTTCATCAAAGTGCGGTGCGCCATGTGGATTAATAGCGGTTTCGGGAAAAAGCGTAAATAACCACCGCCAAACATATTTAGCTTCATCCCTGCCATCTCTGCCATGCCAATGGGAAATTCACAGATACTACCGGAATTTGTTTGAATCTTTGAGGGGTAAAGCTGCACTCCAGGTATCAGGCGATGATGCAAGCGGTTTGGCACAAGCGAAGAATCGTACAGATAACCTGCTTGCAACAAGGATTCAAAGAACCAGGGATTGCGATGGTCTATGGAAAAACCGGCACCGCGATAGCCAATTACGGCTTCCCCACAGATGTCTTCCAAGAGCATCCGGGATTGCAGAGCTTCTGCGAAGAAATCACTTTGACTCTGTGTGCACACTTCGGTATGATACATACCGTGAGAGGCAATTTCGTGACCTTGGGACATGGCCTTTTTCACCAGATGAGGGTATCTTTTGGCGATGTATCCCAGAAAGAAGAGGCTAGCTGTTACATTGTGCTCTGCCAGTAAATCCAGTAGACGATCCAGGCTATACTCCACTCTGGAGGGTAACTGGTCCCAACTGGTGATATCAGGAGTTCCTCTCACGCCAATGATGTGATAGTAATCCTCGATGTCAATCGTGAAAAATGCCGGCTTTATAATCATATTCTTTCGTTTCTCGGGTTATCAATAATGGCAGTATCCTCGGAACGCAGACAGGAAAAATCCTGCAATGCGTTCATATAGCGATTTATTTATTTTTGAGCAGGCAGCATATGTGTCAAGCAAATTGTGGATTGGCGTGCCTTCTTTGTCTTGTGCATACTAATGGTTCTTTGGAAAATGCCAATCAAATTAGGCTGATATTTAACTAGAAATGTAGCGCACAGAGCAGATAAAAACATTTGCAATCTGGATTTTTTAATAAGACACTCACATTCCCCCCTGCACTTTATCTATATATAAAGCAGATATCATCGGGTGATCATCGAGTGGCTACTGCTTTATAACGCCTTTATATCTGCTTCGGCACAGCATGAAGTAAAGAGAATGAATACCACGCAGAATACTCAGATCGAAGGGATTTATGCAGATTACTATGTTAGTAGAATGTTGAACAAGATGGAGTAACAAGGAGCCATAACATGAAATTGATGAAACAGGGAGCATGGAATTGAAAGATCATCAGCATGATAGCGCAGTGGGCAGATATCTGGTAGGATAATCGGTATCAGATCGCTCGCTTTAGGATCGGATCTTGCTCCCGAGCCTTAGGCTGTAACGCCGGGATATGAGGTTCTGCTGCGCTGCAATTCATACTGAAGCCCTGCACCGTATTCCAGGCCAATTCCTGAATCAGATGAGCTGTAAGATGATCCAGCGCTTCAGGATGATATGGGTTACCAAGGGGATTGATATTCCAGATCTTGGCCAGCAATCCCAGGCACAGCACCAGTAACAAAAACAAGAGCACTTTCTTTATAAAGCCTCCCAAATACTGTTCAAAACTGCTATTCATCTCATTACATTCCATACTTCTTTATTGTGAAGATGTCATTGATTCCAATAGCCAGATCGCTTTAGATTATTCAACCACTAAAATGTATGGCATTCCCTGTTTTGGATTCATTCTGATTCACGTCTGCCAGCGATCCCTTCGTAATCGATGATTAGTCTAAACCAATGCCATCTAAGGATTTATCAAAGCATACTGGGGACTAGTAATGCCCTGGAGTTCAAGCCATCTATGCTATCTGTCTCTGTTAAAATAAGTTATGGGGTGGCTCGGACTTCAGGCAATACATAGTTCCATTCCTGCCATTGAAGTCCATTTGACCATATAACATATAGGTATACAATATACATAAGGTCAAATGAACTCCATTCGCATGACTCGAGCAGGTCAAGCAAACTGGGGAATGCGGGAAATAACTTGACAGAAATGCTGAGATGTTAAGAACATACAATTAACGAATAATTTCCATAACCCAAAGGGGGAAGGATGACGAATAAGGACAATTGTGATAAAGTGGGAATCTTCAGAGGGTTGACCGAAGCCCAGATCAGCGAGTTTTCTTCGGAATTGGAGCGGGTGAAGTATGCCAAGGGCGCTCAGATAATCACAGAGAACGATTCTGCGGACACTTTATTTTTTATCTGCAAGGGGAAAGTGAAGATCAGCAAGGGTTTGAAAAATATCGAAACTCCTTCTGCTGATCTTACCACTTTGGAGTCGGGCGAATTTTTCGGGGAGATGGGCATCATCAACGATGAGACTCGCAGTGCCACAGTGGTTGCTATGGAGGATGTGGAACTGCTTGTAATCCCCAGAGACCTTTTCCTGCGTATCTCTTTTAAATATCCAGAGATAATGTTTAATCTGATGCAGACTCTTTCGGGACGTTTGAGGGATACAAACGAGCGTTTTGCCAGCCTGATGGATGAAATGATCAGTAAAAACAGGCTGATGGCCATAGGCATGGCTGCCAGCAAGATCATACACGATCTGAAAACGCCGCTCACGGTGATTGTGCTTACCGCACAACTGATCGAGAATCTCTTTCCCGGCAGCAATGAATTTACCCAAAGCATTGTAAAGCAGACCCGCCTGATAGATCAATTGGTTCGCGAGATCCTGGATTTTGCCCGGGGAGTGGAAAGCAGCCCTCTGATCCAAAAGGTGAATCTCAGCGATTTCTTCGACGACTTGAAAGAGATCAACGACACCACTTTGAAGGGACGCAATATCAGCTTTGTTACCGAAAACAAAGTGAAGGATTATGTTCATTTTGACGAGAACAAGATCCGCCGCGTATTGATGAATCTGATCAAGAATTCCAGTGAAGCGATGACCACCGATGGCGAGATAAAGCTAACTGCCTCTTTGGCTTCGGGTTGGCTGCAGATCAGTGTGATGGACAATGGTCCCGGAGTGCCACCAGCGATACGGGACAAGATATTTGAGCCTTTTGTATCCGAAGGAAAGCAGTATGGAACCGGATTGGGTTTGCCCATCTGTCGCAAGCTGGTTCAGGAACACCGCGGCCGCTTGGAATACATCCCCCTGGAGCAAGGGGGTAGCCGCTTTGATATCAGGATTCCACAGAGCATCAAATAAAAAGGCTTGTCAAAAATAGGGGCTGAAATATTTTGGTGCTCTAAACGAAAATTTAAGGGACGGTTTATCATGTCAAAGATATGCGATGTCTGCGGAAAGACAGCTCAGGTTGGTAATCATCGCTCACACGCGGTGAACGCTACTAAGCGTCGTTTCTTTCCGAACTTGCACGAAGTCCGCGCCACTATCGATGGCGGTACCAAGCGTGTAAAAGTCTGTAGCTCTTGCCTTAAAGCAAATAAAGTCCGTAAAGCCGTATCCAGATAAGATACTTCTTAACGCGCATAAGAGCTTTTTATAATCGGGAATTGCGGTGAATCCGGATTCCCTTTTTTGATATTCACCTTTTTAACCTATATGGGGGTTATGTGTTGATCGAAGAGATTCGCGAGAAAGTGGAAGAGAGTTCTTTGGCTCTGAGAGACGTACGGCAGGAGATCGCGAAAGCGGTGATTGGCCAGGATGCCATCATCAGTCGCTTGTTGATTGCGATACTGGCGGATGGGCATGTATTGATCGAAGGAGTTCCGGGATTGGCTAAAACCCTGATCGTGAGCAGTTTGGCCAGCAGCCTGGACGCCAGCTTTGCCCGGATTCAGTTCACTCCAGATTTATTGCCGGCAGACATCACCGGCACCTTGATCTTCAATCAGAAAACTGCAGAGTTCAGTCCCAAAAAGGGGCCGATCTTTGCCAATTTTATCCTAGCAGACGAGATCAACCGCGCACCGTCGAAAGTGCAATCCGCCTTACTGGAAGCCATGCAGGAGCGGCAAGTGACCTTGGGCGACCACAGTGAATGTCTACCTACGCCATTCTTTGTGATGGCAACCCAGAATCCCATAGAACAGGAAGGCACTTATCCTTTGCCGGAAGCTCAGGTGGATCGCTTTATGATGAAGCTGATCATCCGCTATCCCTCCATGGAAGAAGAGCGTAGGATAATGCAACTGATGGTGGATCCGAAGCCGGTGGATATTCGCCCCGTTCTGAATCCCGCTCAAATATTGAAGATGCGGGAAGTGATGCACATGGTGTTTATGGAGGATAAGCTGAACGACTATATCCTGCATTTGGTGATGGCTACCCGGCATCCGGAGCGTTATCCGCGCTTGAGCAATCTTGGCCCCCTGATCAGCTACGGCGTAAGTCCCAGAGCCAGCATCAATCTGGCGCGGGCAGCAAAGGCTCATGCCTATATGGAAGGACGCGCCTACGTGATCCCGGACGACATCAAAACCATCGGCAAGGACGTGTTGCGCCATAGAATAGTGCTTTCTTATGAGGCTGAGGCCGAAGAAATCAAAAGTGAGGAGATCATCAGCCGCATTCTGGATGAAATCGAAGTACCATAAAGATAGCATTTGGAGATAGATGTGCATCTGGTAAGCACTGCCGATCTGATCAAGAAAATACGCCGCCTGGAGATCCAAACCAAAAACATGGTAAACGAAATCTTCAGCGGTGAGTATCATTCCAGTTTTCGGGGACAAGGGCTGGAATTCAGTGAAGTACGCGAATATCAGCCCGGAGACAATTACCGGGATATAGACTGGAACGTATCGGCCCGGCTGGGATTGCCATATATAAAGAAATACCGGGAAACCCGCGAACTGAATGTAGTGTTTTTGGTGGATATCTCGGCTTCGCAGTTTCTGGGTACATCCTACGCGCTGAAAAAGGAGCGTATCGCGGAGATCGTGGCCACATTAGCGTTTTCTGCAGTGGCGAATGGCGACCGCTGTTCACTAATCCTGTATTCCGATGTGCTGGAACGGTATCTGCCACCGCGAAAAGGGCGCAACAGAGCCCTGGAGATTATCAGGGAGATTCTGTATTATGAGCCTTCAGGTAAGGGTACGTCCCTGGAGGGAGCGTGCCGCTATGCCGCCAAGATACTGAATAAACGCGCGATAGTATTTCTGCTCTCGGACTTTTTGGATGGCGGTTACGAGAAAGCGATGGGCATCCTGGCCAAAAAGCATGACTTGGTGGCGATGCAGATCCTGGACAATAGCGAATTGGAACTCCCGAATGCGGGCATTCTGCGGTTACAAGACCCTGAAAGCGGGAGAGTGGCATACATCAATAGCTCGGATCGCAAACTGCGGGAAGCATACAAAGCGCGAGTGAATCTGGAGCAGGAGAAACTGGCGGCGAGCCTGAAGAAGATGGGCTGTGATCATCTGCTGTTCAAAAACGGCGATTCCTATGTGAAAGTGCTAAGGCAGTTCTTTGCTCTAAGGAACAAACGGAGGATGAAGTGAGAAGATATGGACTATCTCTTTTGTTGATCCTGGCGGTATGTTCGCTGAATGCACAGTTGAAGCAGATGCTTTCGGGAGTGGACAGTCTGAAAGTGGGCACGCCGTTTGAGTTGAGGATTGAAACCGATTTTCCCCTAGAAGCCATAGAAATACCGGATACTCTCACGGAATTCAGAGTATTGGAACAAAAGATTGAGCGATTGGGCACAGGCAGCGTTGCCCGTTTGAACATTGTACCTTTGAGGACCGGAACCCTTAGCTTTCCCAAACTGAAGCTGAAACGGGCAGGACTCCTGGGGCCGAAGGCAGAAACCGATGCGTTCAGAGTGTTTGTGCTACGCAGCCGGGCAGAAGCGGATACTTTGTTGCGGGATCTGAAGCCATTGCGGCGATATCCCCTGCAGTTCCCCTTTTACTTGTATCTCGTGTTTCTGTTTGCCGCTGTGGTTTTGGCTGTATGGTTGCTGCTGATTGCGTTCAAGAAAGAAAAGAAGAAAGCTCCCTCTCCGGTGCAGAAACCCATTCCCATCGAGCCTGTACCACCGCATCTGAAAGCATTGAATGCCCTGGAAGAATTGGAGCAAAGCGGCTTGATGTATCGGGATTCTCTTGGCTATCACTTTCGATTGTCCATGATAGTGCGGGAGTATCTGGAGGAAAAGCTGGGGTTTGGGGCTACTCAGATGACCAACTCGGAGATTGCTGAGAGCCTGAGTGCAATAAGCTTTGCACCAAAACGGCAGTATCTGAATATCTTGCATTATTGCGATATGGTGAAGTTTGCCAAAGCGCAGGTGGAGATCGAAGAGGTCATCAGCCAGACTGCTGCTTTGCGCAGCCTGCTAATGGCCGGAGAGACAAAAGCGGATGTTTAGATTTGCTCAGCCCCTGTATCTTCTTTTCCTGATAATGATTCCAGCATATCTGTATCTGGAATTGGTCTTGCGTAAGCCATCCAAGCTGTCCTTACCCGCCAGTAGGTTGAATATTCTTCTGCAGATCAAGGGTAATAGGGGGATGGGAGCCCTGCTGTATCCGGTGCTGCGTTCTCTTATCCTGCTCTTTTTGATCCTTGCTCTGGCCCGACCGCAGTGGGGGAGTAATTCACGCTTGTTTCAGAAGCAGGGCGTGGACATCGTGATAGCCCTGGACGTGAGCGGTTCGATGCTGGCATTGGACTTTTTGCCGCAAAACAGGTTGGGAGCAGCGGTAAAGGTAGCCAAAGACTTTGTGTCCGGACGGCCTAATGACCGTTTTTCACTGGTCGCTTTTTCCGAATATGCCATCACTGCCAGTCCATTAACCTATGACCACGCTGCCGTGATGAGTGCTTTGGATCATTTGCAGGTAAATATGGAGGCTTCCGGAACAGCAGTGGGAATGGGGCTTGCTAAGGCTGTGGCGCGATTGAAAGACAGCCAGGCAAAATCACGCATAGTGATCCTGATCACGGACGGAGTGAGCAATACCGGAGAGATAGACCCCATCTCAGCTGCGAAGATGGCGGCTGCATTGGGCATCAAAGTGTATCCCATCGGAGTGGGCAGTGGTGGAATGGTGCCATTTCCGTATGCCGATCCCTTCTTTGGAAATCGCAATATTCCCACATTGATCGAGCTCGATATGGAGAGCTTGGACAGGATAGCCACGATCACCGGGACCAAGCAGGCTTCAAAGGCCACTGATGCCGGTGAACTGCGCAAGATCATGCAGGAACTGGACACTTTGGAAAAGAGCGATTTGAGCAGCAAACTAAACTATAGGTGGGACGATAGATTCGGCATTATGTTGTGGATTGCCCTGTTGCTGCTGGGTCTTGAGATAGTCTTGAAAAGCTGGATAATCCCGGTTCTGCCGGAGTAGTGCGATGAATATCCACAATGTGCACATCCTTTATCTGCTGTTGCTCGTTCCGCTGTTCATATGGCTGATTCTGCGGATGAAGAAAGCCTATGAGAGTAAGTTCCGGCATTATGCCCATCAGGACTTTCTGGACGTATATCTGGCAAAACGCTCTCCGTTCTACAATGGGTTGAAGCTGTTTCTTCTGCTAGCGGCTTTCAGCCTGATAATCGTGGCGCTGGCGCGTCCGCAATGGGACTTTTCCGAGCAGGAAATGAGTAATATGGGCATGGACATCATCTTTGCCATTGATATATCGCGCAGCATGGAAGCTACAGACATCAGCCCCGACAGGCTCACCCGCTCCATACTGCAGGTATCAGCTTTTTGTGATCAATTGGATTCAGATCGCTTGGGCATTATCTCCTTTGCGGGGTCAGCTACTGTGGAATGCCCGCTCACGGATGACCACGAGGCAGTAAAAATGGTATTAAGCAGCCTCAGCACGGATTCTGCAGCACGACCGGGAACGGATATCGGCAGAGCGCTGGATCTAGCCAGATCAGCTTTCAATGCAGGTGCCGGAGGCGGAGTATTGATCTTGATCTCAGACGGGGAGGATATCACTGGCAATACTATCTCCAAAGCTCGTGACCTTGCCAGCGACGGAGTGCGGATCTACAGCATGGGAGTAGGCTCTGAAGCGGGAGCGGTGATCATCAATCCCTACACCGGAGCAGAACACGTCAGCAAGCTGGATACCGAGACTTTGCAACGTATTGCCCGAGTGAGCGGGGGAGAGTTTTACCACATCACGCCATCCGCATCCGAAATCCAACTGCTGCTGTCTCGCATATACCAAAGCGAGAAAGAGCATATCAGCAGTCACCGGGTATCTATGTATAAAGAGCAGTATCACATATTTGTGATTGCCGCGCTGTTGATAATCGCTTTGGAAAGCATGATACTGCCGTATAGAAAACAGATAAGGGATCTAAAGCTATGAAGCGCAAGCGCGGGGTTCTATTGCTGTTACTGGCTCTCGCCCTGTTGATTCCGGGTTTGGATTTGCTCCTGCGCAAGCACTCTGTGTACAACAGCCTGGGAGAATGGCTGTATCGGCAAGAGCGTTTTGACAAGGCGGCAAAAGTCTTCGACGGGCTGGCCGAAGAGGAAGAAGGAGCCGCCAATCTGGCCAAATCGCTTTATAAGCAAGGTGAATATGACGGCGCTTCCGAGGCTGCTGAGCAAGCCTTGCAAAAATCGGAGGATAAAGCTGACTTGCATTACGACAGAGGCAATATCGCATATATGAAAGAGGACTACAAAACTGCCGTGGAAGAATATGAGAAGGCTCTGCTAATGAATCCCGAGGATGATGATGCCCGGGAAAACCTGGAACTCGCCTTGACCAAGCTGGATGAAAACCAAGCTTCCCCTCCGCCAGAACCCAAAGAGGATGAAGACCAAAGAAATGAAGAAGAAGTACGCAATATTCTGGATGCTTTGGATTTTCTGGAAGCCCGGGAACGAAAACAACAGAGTAAACAGGGAGCACCCCAAACCGATTATTGGTGGTAAAGATGAAACCTACGATCGTGCTACTACTTCTTATGATGCCTTTGCTGCTTTCTGCTCTTAGCGTTACGGCATCGGTAAATAAGACTACTATCGAGAGCTCAGACCGCTTGGAGTATACTATTCGCATCAAGAGTGACAAGGCATTCAATGCATCTGAACCGCAAGCGCCAAAGATCGATAACTTCAGCTTTGTGAATATGACCAGCTCCACCCGTGCCAGCAGCAGCGTTATAAACTTCAAGGTTGAGCGCGTTCATGAGCGCTTATATACATATATATATGTCCCATTAGGAGTAGGCAGCAGCACAATCCCCGCACAAAGTGTAAGGGTGGACAACAAAGTTTACACCACCAAAGCCATCAACGTTACGGTAGTCAAATCCACCACTTCCAGATCCCAGAGCAATCCTGCTTCTCCTGGCGCTTCGGGAATCATTGATCCGGATTTTCCATGGTCTGCAAGCAGGATGACTGGCACAACCACTCTACTGGCACTACCTCGTCACCAAAAGGTTTATAAAGGCGAGCCTACCGTAATATCCTACTATCTTTATACCGATCAGATGGTGCGCTCTTTCAATCTCGATGATGAGCAGGATTTCCCAGGCTATGGCAAAAGCGTGTATGAACAACCAAACATGCTGGATTATGAAGTGGTTACTCATGAAGGGAAGCGCTTTCAAAGGGCCTTGATCAAGCGACTAGTACTCTCTCCCAATCAAACCGGGGAGTTGAGAGCTCCAGAGCTGGCGGGAAGCGCCAGAATCTATGAATTCGGCTATATGAATCAACCTCTGCGCTCTCAGGATGCCTGGCTGGAAGTATTACCTCTGCCCAAAGATGGTGTACCCCAAAGCTTTAGCGGAGCAGTAGGGACATTTGAACTAAGCGATACCATCAGTGATAAGGAAATCAGCTTGGGCGAAGCTATTACCTTCAGTTTACGCATCGCTGGGAAAGGGAACTACAATCAATTTGGCAATCCTGCTTTTCCAAAGAGTGAGGCTCAGGTGTCCAGTCCGATGGCTGTGGATAAACTAAATGCTGGTATTGAAGGAAGCAGAGTGCTGTATTATACCATTATACCAGCCGAAAAAGGCATATACACCATGCCTTCGCTCACTTTCTCCTGGTTCGATCCGGATGCGGGAGTATATCGCAGCTACAGCAGCAAAAGTCACGAGATAAAAGTGAAAAGCGCCAATGTGATCAGCTATTTCTCCGGATTGCTGGATAATAGTAAACAGATGACTCTGCGTCCCATGCTTTCACGCTCGGAATATCCCGATTATCCGAATATACTGCAAAAGAGCTGGTATTGGCTGATAGTAGCGGCGATCCTTTTGGGCTTTGGTGCGGTTCTGTATTTCAGCTTTCATCGCATCAAACGGCAACGTGATCCACAGAGTTATGCCCGGATGATGGCAGATAAAGCATTAAAGAAATATCTACAAACCGCTCAAGCTGCAGCAGCAAAGGGCAGCAAGGAATTCTACATCCTGGCGGAAAACGGTTTTATGCGTTATCTCAGCGATAAACTCGGCATAGGGATGGGCTTGTCCACAGCGGAGAAGCTTGTTTACCTGGAAAAGATGAATGTTTCCGAAGAGCTCTTGGATAGTACCCGGCGCTTCATTGAGAGTTGCCAGTGGCACCGTTTTTCGCCCCAGGAAGCAGATCCTGCGGAGATAATGCAGGATCTGGAGCTCTTGAAGCATATTGTTGCCGGATTTTGCCGCAACGGAGGCAGAGGATGAAAAGACTATGCATAGCGCTGATACTGGTCGGCTTGGTCAGCCTGTCGGCAGCCAATGAATTCGATAGAATGAAAGAGCTGGAGAGTAAAGGTATTCAAAACCCTGATCTATACTACAATCTTGGCGTAAGCTATTGGCAAACCGGTCAAAGTGGTATGGCTACGCTGTATTTCTTGAAAGCTCTACACCTGAATTCTGCACATAAAGCAGCCCAAGAAAATTTGAACTATACCATCAATCTCTCTCAGGATCACGAGCTGTACCCTCAAAGACCCTTTCTGCTAAGAGTGGCATTGCAAACTTATGACTTTATGAATCTGAACCGAATGGCGATACTGTGTCTGGTACTACTGATTTTGTGCGCTCTTGGCTTTGTTTGGTATGTGAATTATGACCCTGAACGGGAAAAGGGATTGCCAAGCCTGGTATTGGGAATTCTGCTGGTATTGATGCTCCTCTCAGTGGGATTCACGGGTTTCAAAGCTTATCGCCGAGCGCACAATGTACAGGCGGTTCTTATCGAGAGTAGAGCAGACCTTAGGACTGAAGCGCGGTCAGATTCCCCCCGTGTGGCGCAAATCCATGAAGGGATCATTCTAAAGCTTAAACAAAGTGAAGGGGAATGGACTTTTGTGATCCTGCCCAATGGTCAAACAGGCTGGATTGAAGAAAAGGCTATCGCACGAGTAAAATAAGTCCTGATGGTAGTTTGGAGCTCAAGTCGGCAATATTCACGAACAGTTGTAACCAGTTATACAGCCGACTAGGATTACAACGACAGGATTGCTGCGATGGATAACATGTAGGTCAAAGAGCTCGTAGAAAGAGGTCAGTTCGACAATGGGCAAGGCACTTTATCCTCCAGGCATTGCCGGTAGCTCCGCTTAGCTTCGCACCAAGAAAAAAGCGTAGCATCGGAATGCTACGATACGCCTCCATGCGCTGCGGGTAGCTCGGCTTCGCTCCGTACCCTCGCTGATATCTGTTTCGCACTCCGGGCTTCTTAGGCAATCCAACATGGATTCCTGCAATCCACTCAAGCGAGGATTCAACGTATCATAATGTGATAATCAGCGTATATCTGTTCGATCTGTATAAGCTGCGTTCAACTAATCTTCCCTGGTATCAGGCAATACATAGCAGAACAAAAAAAAGTGGAATCCGGAGACTCCACCTTTATTTAGTTGGTGATTACTTATTCATCTTCAAGGTTTTCGAAATCTTCAAAGCCATCCAGATTTCCTTCCAGACTGTCGATCATAAAGCGGGCAGATTCATGTAACTCCCCTTCCGGATAGCGAGTGAGGAACTCACGGAAAAGCTTCAGGGCTTCATCCGTATCCTTGATCTCTTCGGAAGTGAGGAAAGCTTTCATAAAGAAGGCTTTATAATCATCTACACCGTTGTTGTAAGTCTTGATGATCTGATCAAAGAACACTGTGGCATCCTTGAAGTTGCGGTTTCTGGCGGCATTATCGGCATATTCGAAAAGCTCATCCGCAGTAAGTGTCAGTTTCACTCTCTCTGGGTATTTCCTCATGTTGTACTGCACAAAGAGTTCTTCTTTTACACGTTCCTGTGTCTCTCTTTCCTTTTCCTGCTTGATGGCCTTCAAGATGCGGGGCTCCACTTCTACTGCGGGGCGATAGCTCTTTGGCGTCTCGGACAAAGTGCGGAAGAACACGATGTCGCCATTGGCGGTGGTGAATACGGGTGACAGGTAGCCTACGGGATTGTCCCAAATGCGTTTCGAGAAATCCGCATCCTGCACCAATCCTGTTACGATACCGTTGTCATATTGGTTTTCGTAGATGGATTTCTGGGGTTTTGTAGAGTATTTGCTGATGATCTTTTCGATGTCTTTTTCATTATTTTTCTTGAGCGCTTTATTGAACTTGCTCCAGGCTTTCTTTGCAGTTTTATTATCTTCAAAGAAGAGCACTTGGATAGAGCGATGAGCAGGCATGGAGTATTCTTCTTTGTCCAGTTCGTAGCGTTCGGCTATTTCTTCATTGCTAACCTCTATGGTTTCCAATACCAGGATTTCAAAAGCTCGGCGCAAGATAGTGTTGCGACGCAGCATCAGGTAATTTTCGTTATTTTCGAAATAGCGTTCGTAACCGAGGGCTTTTCCATCTATTACAAATAGTTCCTGGATCAGGTTTTGTTCCATCAAGGCCATGGGACCGCCACCGCGGGCGTAATAAAGCTGTTCTTGAGGACTGCGCTTGGAATAATCCGCCAAGAATTCTTTTACTCTGATATCTCTGATGTCGTTGTGGGGTGAACTCACTGCTATCAGGTCTTTAATCTCGTCGTTTTTGGCCAATTCAGTCAGGTCGATGCGATTCACCAAGGTGGTATCGATGGAGACATGGTATTTTTCCTTCAATTGGGCGCGCAGGCTTTCCAGGACTTCTCTTTCTTTTTTAGGACGTAGGCGCTGTTCCACTTCGGTTCTTACTTCGCTGAGTTCTCTTTGACGACCGGGAATGCGGTTCACTGTGCGAAACAGATGCCAACCCATATCGGTTTGGATGGGGCCGTTGATCTTCAGGGAATCTACGGTGCTTTCGGCAATAGCATCTTCCAGGGCCTGATCGTTCCCCACGCCAGGGATGTTGCCATTGAGGGTGATGTGTTTTATCACGCCTTTCAGTCCCTTGGCGTAAGTGTTTTGATTGTATTTATCCGATACTTGGGCAAAAGATGCGCCGGCATTCAGCTCGGCGATAGCGGCGATTGCATCTTCTTCTGTAGCAGTTTGAATGTAGTGGATGGTGATATTGGGGCTTTGATAGAAGAGCTGGAGATTGTCGTTGTAGAACTCTTGATAATCTTCTTCATCGAGTACTACCAGATCGGTAACGTGGCGTTTGTAATACTCCTGCAAGTAAAAATTGCGCTGGAGTTCAGCTAACTTTTCGGTCACTTCCGGACTCTTATCGATGCCCATTTCCAGAGCTTTCCTGTAGAAAACATCTTCGGTACTGATGATGTCCAAGATTTGAAGCTGGCCATCCGTTGTGAGAAAACGACCACGGTGTACAGCAGGGATTTTTTCTATCCTAGCCATGATATCTGCGCGTAGTATTTGGCCACCGTCATATTCAGCAAGGATATCGCGGTCGTCCAACAAATTGGAATTGGTAACTGCTGTGGGACTGATCTCAACCGCGCCTAGCATTGCGGATAGTAGTAATGTCAGGCTGCATAATAGTAGTTTCTGTAAGGATGATGACATTCTGGCTCCTTCATTTTTATCAGTAATTATGTTTGAATAATGACACAAACTCAAAGTCACAAAATGCGTCAAGCCTTTTGTTTATAGTTTTATCGGTACAAAAATGCAGAGCATTTGATTCTTATTACCTGCATGCATGGGTTTTCACTGCACAATAAATTCTGTTGCGGCTATGTCTTTGTCGGTTGAATGCTCGCTTGCCATTCATTCTCATTATTTCAAGCAGTGCTGAAACAGATATCAAGCCGTTATCAAGCAGTGACCACTCGATGATCACCCGATGATATCTGCTTCATATCAAGACGAAGCACTGACCATTTATCTTGGATAATGCGATTGGGGTTCATTTGGTCTTATGTATCTTATTGTATACCTAAATGTTATATATTAAATAGAGTTCAATATCGGGGGTGGATTCTATGTATTGCCCGAAGTCCAGGTCACCCCATTTCTTATATTAACAGAGACAGAAAGCATAGGTATTTTGAACTTAGGGCATTATTTGGGTTAATGTGGATAGTCCCCTAGACCCTGAAGAATTTGTTCACGAATTGCTACAGATCACCACCAAATCAATGGAAGGGAAACGATACGGATAAATAGAGATTGACAAATATAATGAATTGGGAAAAAGTGAATTTACGCCTTGTTCTGATGCACTGATGAGTTTCTTTTCACTGATTTTTGGCACGCATCGTGCATATATAGATTGGCAAGAAATAAAACGATCCCCTAGGAGGATACAAAAATGCTCAGAAACCTGAAAAACCAAAAGGGTTTTACCCTTATCGAAGTGTTGGTGGTGGTTATCATAGTTGCCATCTTGGCTGCTATCGCCGTTCCGCGTTACTTGCGTTATGTTGAAAAATCCCGCAGCACAGAAGCACAGACTGCAATATCAACACTCCGCAAGGCCTTCGATATTCATCTGCAAACCACTGGTTCCACCGATGGCTACTCCATTGATGAAGCTCTCAAAGATGCCAACATTGGTGTATCCACTCTGAAGAACTGGAAGTTTGAAGTAACTGGTAATCCGCCCCGTCAGTATGTCGCAACATCCTTACAGGACTTCGCTGGTGGTGAAGGCAAACAAGTGATTTACGACGTAGTGGAAGCTCAATTCCACGGCTATGGAATCGATACCTGGACAAACCCTGAGTCCGGAGGAATGGAAGCCGACTAATCAAGGGAGGACGGTACTTTGACAATTCATGAACTATTACGCTTCACCGCCGAGGCGGGAGCGTCTGACCTTCATGTTGCCGTAGGCTCGCACCCCATGGTGCGAGTCAACGGTAGAATGAAAAAACTCAACCTTCCGGTCCTAAATTTGGAAGATGTTGAGAATCTCGTAGATGGAGTGATGAACGAAGTGCAACAGGAGATGTTTAGAAAGAATCTGGAAATCGACTTTTCCACAAAGCTTTCAAACGATGTTCGCTTCCGTGTAAATGCATTCCATCAGATAAACGGTATTTCTGCTGCTTTCCGCGTGATTCCAAACGAAATCAAGAGTTACGATGAGCTACGCCTACCCGAGATTCTCAAACGCCTTACAAAAAAGGAAAAGGGACTTATACTGGTTACTGGGCCCACCGGAAGCGGCAAATCTACCACTTTAGCTACAATGATCGACAGTATCAACGACAGTAGATACTGCCATATTATTACAGTGGAAGACCCCATCGAATTCGTACATCGCAGCAAAAACAGCCTGATCAACCAACGTGAGTTGGGCCACGATACTTGGAGCTTCACCGCGGCGCTTCGCAGTGCCTTACGTGAAGACCCGGACGTAATCCTGGTAGGTGAAATGCGCGATCTGGAGACTGTGTCACTTGCGTTGACAGCTGCAGAAACCGGTCACTTGGTTTTTGCCACGCTGCATACCGGAAGCTGCACCAAATCCATAGACCGTATCATCGATATGTTCCCCAAGGAGCAACAGCAACAAGTGCGCTCCATGCTTTCGGAATCTCTGGAAGCAGTGATCTCACAAACCCTGTTACCCACAAAAGACGGCAAAGGCCGCGTGCCCGCAGTGGAAATTATGCTGGCTAACGCCGCCGTGAGAAACCTGATTCGCGAAGAAAAGACCTACCAGATACCCTCCATCATTCAAGCCTCTACCAAGGAAGGTATGCAAACCAGAGATCAATCTCTTTACAATCTGGTAATGAACAACTACGTGGAACGTACAGTGGCCGAAGAAGTGGCGGAAAATCCCAAACTCTTTGCCACGGGTGCCGGTTTCTAAAGGGATGGCTTAGGATGACACCCCGCTGTTTAAAAGACAAAACCTGCCTGCTCATGAATGAGCGGGGGGTCACTCTGCTTGAAGTATTGGTAAGCGCTGCTGTACTGGCGGTTCTGATACTCACTGCCTATATTGGCATCATGTATGCTGAACGGCAGGCCGAACGGAATCATCAGTACCGCGCCGCTACCAACATTGTATCTGGAGAATTGGATCGCCAATACGTCTACAACCGCTACAACCTGAATCAAACCCAAATGCGTATTCTTGAAGTTGTAAGAAGAGAAGTTGAGATATGTACTTTGGATAATGATGAGAAGCTGATGGGATTGCTTAGTGTGAAAGCAAGAGAGATGAGTGAACATTATGGCAACGATCTCTTCCCATTTGTCAGAGTAACTGCGACTCTGGAATGGACTTTTCCCACAAAGAAAGACAAGCATAAGGTAGAATTGCAGGAAGACCATTACCCACGGTAACCGAAAATGATGAAAATGATAAAAAATGAAAAGGGAAGCACTCTGATTGAGCTGATCGTAGTAATAATTATCTCAACGGTGCTGATTATGGTTTCTGCAATTGGAATCGTAACGTTTTTCAGGTCTTATAGCCGTATCAAAAAGAACATTGATTTGCAGCAAGGTGTAATGGAATGTATGCACTTGTTGCGGCACGGGCTCTTGATGCCGGCAAAGAATGAAAACCTGATAACCTTGTTGGAATATAATCCTACTTCCACTGAATACTGGGGCATATCTACCGCTAGAAAGATTCAGATATCGAACGTGAACACTACCTACGGATATGGTACCACGTTAAGGATTACTCCCCCAATAAGCACGGCACAGCAAAGAAATGATTACTTGGAGTATTATCTGCGCGAAGGTGCTATACGAGCCCAGTATTCTTATAATGGAACACAAGTCTCCGTTCCCCTGTATATCTTTCCCAAAGAAGCCGATGTCGATAATATCGAAGTTACTCGTTTTGAAATATATGACGCCAACAAGCCCAATCTCGCCGGCGCTTATTACGCTCCTACCAGCGATAAACGTGAAGTCCCCATTGTGAGGGTCGTAATTGAAGCACGCATGCTGCTTCGCGATGCTCCCTTACCTCGCGACCGTGAGTATGAGACGGTTGTTTACGAAACTTACATTGCCAAGAAGTATGTAACAGATTGATTATGAATAAACTGATAACTAAGCCTGAGGTAACATAATATGCTAAGCATACTAAGAAAAGAGAATGGAAATCTTTCCATTGTAATGCTCATGGCTGTGATCGGAATGGTCTCCGGGCTTTCAATGTCCAGCTTGGTTTTGCGCGATTTTCGGAACTATACCTATGAGTTCGAAAATGTGCAGGCAAAACATCTGCTGCGCAGCGACGCGTATCGGGGACAGAACTTTCTGGTAAGCAATCCGCTTACTCTGAACGAAGTTTTTGTTCTCCCGGAACGCAGAATCAGTGTCTCTTCCGGAAGGCTCGTACGCTCTTTCAAGCTGCGTAGCTTTGTGGAAAAGACCAGAGAAAACACTCTCATCGGCTCCAGTACCGGAACGGTGGGCACGGATGACATGGATGTGTTCAGATTGAATACTATGGTAAGCACAGCCGTAGGCAGTTCATTCAACAATTTTGACACCAACAGCACCAGAGTAGTGCTGGGATCGTCCCTTACATTGAATCAATCTTCGTTTGCAGAATTCATGTATTTTACCGATCAAGACACTTCCCCCGCAGGCAAGAATGTTTATTTCTGGGGACCGGACGTTATTGAAGGTAAAGTGCATAGTAATTCCGATATCCAGATCAAAAATGGTGGTGGCGGAAACAATGGCGGTTGGCCAACGTTCTTGAACCTGGTAACTACCACAGGGCATATAGTGAGTTTTAGCGGAGATTATCCCGAGGAAGATGTATTCCAAGGCGGATTGATCGAGGAGTATGATAGCTACGTATTCCCCACAGAAGCTACTACTCTCAAGACGAATGCTCGAATCAGATTTGACGGTGGTGACCCCCAAAAAAGAATATATATGCTAAGAGTAGATCAGGAATCTGCGAATGGTATGAAGGGGACCGTGTTAGAAGCCTACCCGGAAAGTGCCATTGTGTGGGAGTCTTATCCTCCAGCTAGTGGTGACTCATTATTTATGAACCGTTATGCTGTATCTGATACACTTTGGATGCCAATCTCAAGAAGCGGTTTGTCAAACAAAGGCATCTGGGTGGACGGTATTCTCTGGATAGAGGGAACATTTTCTGGCAACCAGACCTGGGGTGCATCGCAGAATATCTATCTTATCGGAGATATCTTACTGAAAGCCACTTCTCCGGGTCAATCTCCTCTTTCAAATCCCAGGGATTTTGTTGGCTTGGTTTCCGAGAAATCGATCCTGATAAAAT
This sequence comes from Candidatus Cloacimonadota bacterium, assembly GCA_023228285.1. Lineage (GTDB taxonomy): Bacteria > Cloacimonadota > Cloacimonadia > Cloacimonadales > Cloacimonadaceae > UBA5456. Next base: position 19,488 of record JALOBM010000007.1, read on the forward strand.
ACGGTTATAAAGATCCAACTGATATGGTACGGCATCATCCCAATATGGGAGCGGACGGTAGCGGGGGTCCCGGTGAAGGGATTTATATCTATGCGGCTTTGTGCGCATTGGGAGACGGAGGGGCCACTGATGCAGCTGAACCCAATTTCAACCATGGGGTGTTTACTTTTGAGTATCAGCATCCCCATGGGTCAACACCAGCAGTAAAACTACAAGTTGGCGAAGAATTGGTATTGTTCGAAAATATAGATTTGCATCGTTATCGTTTTCCGCCCACATCATCTGATCCCTGGCCTATAGGCCCTCCTTTCAATGCTAATGAACCACGTCTGGATTATCCTTGGTACAATCCGCTGTGGCCGGAAGCGCAACCGTATCTGGAAAGAGGTACTATCAATCTATTTGGCGCAATAGCTCAACGCAGACGCGGTTTTGTGCACCGCAGCGGAAATGATACTGAGTATCCTTCAAATGATGGCATCTGGGATATTCCGATGGATAAGTGCGGTGGGCCTGCTACACCTCCCGTTCCTTATGTGGATCCTGTGATATCTGGATTGGTTTTGCTACCCCGTAACTATCCTGGTGCTGCGGGAAGCGGAGTAGGTTACAAGTATAAGAATTATCACTTCGATTACCGCTTTCTGAACACTCAACCAATTTACTATCCGGAAGCTCAACTGACCGGTGGAAAGAAACCCGTGGAACACGGATCATGGCGTGTGATAATTCCCGATAAGCAAAGATTCGACCGTTACTTTTAACTGATAGATATATAATGTATGTGGTATAAAGAGGAAATATGAAGAAGAACAAAGCAGTTCGATTCAAAGAGTCTGTGGGGATCGATATCGGTACCCACAGCGTGAAAATCGTACACCTCAAGAAGCTTCATGATGGCTTCAAACTCTTGAACTATGAGGTGCGCCCAACCGTACCTCAGGGAGTAGAGTACACATTGAGCGATCTTCGGCCGGAGCGTTTTGCCCCCGTGATCGTGGAAATGATGAAGACTCTGAAGATATCTCCAAAGTCCATTAAGCACCTGGTTTCATCGATAGGTGGCGATAATACCAGTATCAAGCAGATTAAGACCATCTTCTTACCGGATGAAGAATTGGAATCCGCCCTGTTCTTCGAAGCAAAAAAGCATATTCCAATCAGCGGATCCGACATGGTTCTAGATTATCAGGTGCTCTCTGTGGAAGAAAAGACAAACAACATGAATATCTTGCTGTCTGCTACTTCCAAAGAAGTTCTGAATGAGCATACCGGGATATTGTCCACTGCCGGCTTGAATCCGCATATTGTGGATATTGATTCCCTGGCGGTAGCAAACAGCTTCATTATGAATGCCTTTGTAGAAGAAGGCGTGTATGTGTTGCTGAATGTAGGAGCTCACAGAACAAACATGGTCATTTGGGGCCCTGAAGCCAAACTCTTTGCCCGCGATATTCCTTATGGTGGTTTCAACTTCACACAGGATATCATGCGCAAGCGTCAGATGGAATGGGCTGAAGCCGAGGAATACAAATTTGCTCACGGCCTGCTGGATGATCCGAATAATCCTGCTGTACAGACCATCAGCATGCTGGATATTTCGGAAAAACCCACTGAAGAAGCCATTGCCGAAGAACTACGCCGTTCCTTGCGCTTCTATGTAAAGGAAGCAGGGAACAGCGATTTTCGCAAGATCCTGATTACCGGTGGAAGCGCCAAATTGAAAGGTTTACCGGAATATCTGCAGGATAAAGTGAACGTTCCTACAGAAGTGTTTATACCCTTCACAAACGTGGAAATGCCGGAAAAATTCCAAGATAAAAAGGATCCGCAACTTGCCCTTGCCATCGGCTTGGCAATGAGGATGGAGTAAGGGGAGAGCGATGACATACGATTTCTACTTCAAAATAAACCTGAATAAATATGGCGAACAGCGCTTGGAGCAAGAACGCGAAACCAGAACTTTCCGCAATGCTTGCATAGTGTTTGCCATTGGATTCATTTTGACACTGGTTGCTTGGTTCTATATTATCGGTAATGTGAAGACCAAGGTGGAAGCCCGCCGTGCTTACCTTGCTGAGATTCAAGCCGAACTGAAAAGCTACCAGACCAGCAGCGATTACCTGTCTTCAAACGATGTTGATCGCTTGGCACAGACCTTCAACAACCGTATCTTCTGGGCCAAAAAAATGGTGGCTCTGGGTCAGGAAGTGGATGAGAAACTGGCAATTCGAAGATTCAGCTATGCCAATGGTATCCTTACCATTAATGGCATTACTGAGGTCGATTCCAAAGTAAAAGAGTTCGACTTGATCAATGAGTTTATCCAACGCTTAAAAGCCAATCCCGAGATTTCCAACGATTTTCCGGAAATCAAGAGCGGACAGGTGTTGAAACAAATAGTGCGTGATACCACAATCTTCGAGTTTGTGATTGAATGCTACACAGCAAGCGCCGCAGGAGGTTTGAAATGAGAGAACATTATTTGATCCTCATAGTGATAATACTCGGCCTTACGGTAGCTTTTGTGATGCTCAGTTCTGAAACCCTGAACAAAAACATCGCCCAAGTCCAGAATCTGGACAGCCAGATCAAGTCTTCTCAGGAAAAACTGAACAGTGCACGCATCATGGACCAGGAGCTTAGTCAGTTTGCCATGATTATCGACAACAGTCTCAGTAAAGAAAATAAGTTTAGTTTCGACGAAATCAACGCCTTTAAAACCGGTATTGGTCAGATGGCTCACGAACGTCAGATCTCCATCACAAAGCTTTCCGATACCAGTAAATGGTCTTTACCAAACCTCATCGAGATTACTTTCAATATGGAATTGGAAGCCACATACCGCCAGATCGGCCAGTTTATCTCCGATTTGGAATCTCAAGATTTCATCATCAAGATCCAGAATCTGGATATCAGCCCCATTCAAAGCAGCGATGAAGAAATCATGGCTAATGCGGAATCTCGCTATCGGGTATTGCTTGAGATCTCGGTATTTAAAGTGAAGAAGGAGGTATAAGATGCAGACAAGATTTGTAAAAGACTTTGCCATCGCGCTTATCGTGATCCTTCTAGGCTTCCTGATAATCAGATTGGTAATCATCGATAATAAGGTTTCAGATATTCCGGATACTTCGGTGTATAGCCGTGAATCCGTGTCAGATACTCTGATGGCCAGAATCCGCTCGATTGAAAACTCCATTCAGGACCGTAAGAACTTCGTCTTCAAATCCGGTACCGATCCCCTGCGTCAAGGCAACATCATTAAGGATAAAGCCGATCGCGCCAGAGAAATGCAAGAGATGATCCGAAACACCTTCCGTCTGGCAACAACCGCACTGGATGAATTGGGGAACAAGATTGCCTACATCGAGTACCAGGACGCCCTGCATGAAGCCCGCATTGGAGAGATCGTGGCTGGCCGTAAGATTATCGAGATAAATGAAAAGAGCATCCGCTACACTATGGGCGGAAATACCTATACAGCAAATCTAATGCCTCGTCCAGTTATTGATCTGGATAACCCTGCTACATCCGGGGTCCAGTACAACGGTAATTGGTAAAAAAATATTATAATAGTGGGAGTAAATATGAAACACATGCTTGCAACTAAGCAATATCTGTGCCTGATCCTGGTGCTACTCTTCGCATTTTCAGCGCTTGTTGCTCAGGAGAATCCATTGACCAGAAAAGTTACATTCAATGCCGATGACGCTACTCTGTCATCCGTTTTGAATGCCCTGTCTCGTCTTTCCGGAACAAACATCGTTCTTGCCGAAGAGCAGACTGGTGGTACCGACAAAGAAAACGAGAAACGCGTTACTATAAATATCAAAGAGGTTCCCATTGAGACTGCGGTTTCTTTAGTAGCCAGAACCACCGGCCTTTCCTATCGGATCATAGCCGGAAACACTTTTGTGGTAGGTCCCAAACAAAATATCATGGAAGAAGTCGGTGAACGTAGCAATGTTCTGTATCTGAACAATCTGGATGCCAACAAAGTGGCAGCTTCTCTGCAAGAAGCCGGTGGCAAGATCGTTCCAGTAGAAGGTCAGAACGCTATAATGGTATATGCCAACCAAGAGACTTTTGAGCAGATTCGCACTCTCGTAGAAGGGATGGATATAGCTCAAGACCAGATTGAGATTCGGGTACGCCTCATTGAGATCAACCTCAGCAATGCAAAGCAAGTGGGTATAGACTGGAGCCGCTTGAATCACCTTACCACCATCATTGCTGAAGATCCTATCGGTGCAGACGGACAAGGCCTTCCTTTCAACTACACAGATGATACTGGTTATCTACCTCATGGCGATCTGCTGGAATTTGAAATGTTACCGGAAACCCAGTATTTCCAGAAGATCAATGGTTTTGATGACATCGGTCACTTCAGCCGTCAACTTACAGCCTTCGATATCACCATCGATTGGTTGTTGGAAAACAACGCCGCAAAGCTTCTTACCGACACTCGTGTGACAGCTCTTAACGGTGAAGAAGCCGTACTGCACATTGGCGAAGTGATTCCTTTCGTAGTCATGGACAATGAAAAACAAGTACAAGTAGAACGCGAAGAAGTGGGCATTATGCTGGCCGTTACTCCCACAGTGAATAAAGACGGCAATATCACTGCCAAGATTGCTCCCGAAGTATCTTCCATTACCGAGCTCGTAGGCGGATACGTTCCCCGTACCAAAGTACGTCGCGTAGCTTCTACTGTTACCGTTCCCAACGAGCATAAAATCATCGTTGGCGGTCTGTTGAACTCCACAATTACACAAAAAACAAATAAAGTTCCTTTATTGGGTGACATTCCATTTATTGGCCGTTTGTTCCAGCACCGCTATGAGCTGGTGGAGAACACCGATTTGATCATGGAAATTACTCCCAGATTAGTCTCTATGAGTGAGGAAAGCCCTGAACCCATAGTTGATGAAAGACTCACTCGTACTCTAATCGAATATGAGAGTGAGGAGGAATAATGAAGAGGCTTCATTCCTTAATACCTATTTTAACACTGATTGCCATTATCCTGGTAAGCTTTTCAGCTTCTTGCGATAAGCGCAACCCACCTCCTATCTTACCCGCACCTCCTATACCCCCAGATACGTCAGATTTGCGCATCATTACCAACATTACAGCCAGTCCGAATATCATCTATGCAGATAACGGAGTTACCTTCTCCACCATAGCTGTTACGGTAAAGGATGGTGAAGGCTTTGGTGTACGCAATCAAGTAGTGAACTTTAAGTGTGATATTGGCAGCATCATCACTGATCCGCATACCGATAGTACCGGTGTAGCCAAAACCAGTTTCTGGGATACCGGCACAACAGGTTTGGCTACCATCACAGCCATCGTACGCAATTACCACGATTCTATTGAAGACTCCATAGTCTCTGCCGATACTACTTCCATCAAGGTTCTTATTGATGAGGCACCTGTAATTGATATCATCAAACTTGAAGCCAACAATACACCTGTCGTTACTGGTGTTCCGTTGGATATGAAAGTAATGCAAGAGATTCCTTTGACTGCCAAACCCCTGTACGCAGACGGATCATCCCTACCGGACAATTCGCTGGTAACCTTTAGCTGTACCCAAGGCTACTTTGCAGCATCGGATGGAACTGATCTGGGCATGGATACTGTGGTAAAGACAGTGAACGGCAGATCGACCGTGAAATACAACGCTGGCACAAAATCGAACATTGGCCCCAACGGTGAATTGGGTCAAGTAAAAGCACAGATCAGCGGAGTTGAATCTGTGGCTCTTGTTTCCATTCGGCCGGATACCCCCAGTGCGATCGAACTGAAGAGCTATGTAGATGGATTGCCCGCTCAGACCAGTGAAGTGGGAAGCTCCAGCGAAATAATGATTAAGGCCACTCTGAAAGATGTGCACACCAATGAATGCCCTGAACAGATTGTACGGTTTACTACAGATTTGGGCACTTTCGCCAATACTGCGCAAAACGCCTCAAGCACTACCGACGCTTCCGGAGTAGCCTCTGTGCGCTTCACTCCCGGTTTACTCGCCGGCGCTGCTACTATCAAAGCTTTTGCAAACAACGATACCCTGAATACACAGATCATCTTTACCATCTCCTCAGATGATGTTCAATCCATGGACTTTACTCAGGAAGATGCCATTGAGTTGAATGTGGCTGAAACTGGTGGTGTGTCTTCTGCCATTCTTAGAGTTAAACTGAGAGACATCAACTATAACTTGGTTGACAGACCCTTCGACGTACGCTTCAGAATCATGAACCAAAGCATCCCTACCGGAGCAAACCTGAATGGTCATCTCCCGGCTAACGATTGGGTAACAGTAACCTCCAATGGCGGTGAAGCTCAGATCTCGGTGAATGCCGGTACTGGTTCTGGTGTATTGAGAATTCAGGCAGAATGCACAAATGATGCCGGACAAACGATTACCGCAAACAAACCCAATGTGATCATCCATGCCGGTGCACCAGAAACAATTTCCACGCTCATGGCCGGTTACAACAGACCCGTATCCATGGATGCAGGTATGTGGAGAGTGGTTGCCGGAGCTAATGTGAGAGATAAACACAACAATCCTGTAGCATTGAATACAGCTGTTTGGTTTAGCATTATCAGTTGTGACGAATACGGCAACCCTGCAGACAGTGTGCATGCTCAGATTGAAGCCCTTGGCACGGTTGGCAACCTTAGTATTGAAGGAGACTCCTTACAGGGAATGGCTTACACCACGGTTACATATCACGGATCTCAAACCAACAAGTATGTCAGAATTGTGGCATCCAGCGGAGACGCGATGTCTTCCGTTATCGGAGATTCTGGCGTGTTCCAACTGCCTCTCAAAGATCCTGAGCTGTTCGTATATACCGATCCCCAGGTCTTGAACTTTGGTAATGCTGGTACTTCTACCACTCCTGCATTCAAAACCGCCAATGTTATGATATGGCTGTTGGATGGTCAAGGAATACCGATTTCAGATAGTCATCTTTTGGTAACATCAGATAAAGGACAGGTAAACATCACGAATCCGTCTCCCGGACCAAATGATCCCAATTTTATAGATTGGTGTCTCAATCCGGCTACTCCACAATACTTGTTTACTACTAGTGGATACTCTGTTACCAGAATAAAAACATTTGAGGCGGAACATCCGGATCCTGCGGATCCAACCATGAGCCCCGAACAGAGTTTGTTAACAGTTTACGTGCGTTTGCTGGAAACAACTCTGGAGCCTCAATCAGCTGAGGTTGTAGTCTGGACATTCTGGAATGCACCTCCCTTCTAAACAATTAAGCTAAGTATAGCGTCTGGGGGAGCTTGTCTCCCCCGGGCGAATTTAAACAAGACAGGAGATACTATAGAGAAGAAGTTCGGCCGAGGCCACCAGTATTTTTTGAGAAATAAAACGATATAAGGATAAAAAAAATGAGTTTCAACCCCCAATTTGCCAGGCTGGGTGAAGTACTGCTTCACGAAGGTTATGTAAGCGAAGAAAAGCTCAAAGAGGCTTTAATAAAGCAAACCAATTTTGGCCTCAAGCTTGGAGATACGCTCATCAAGCTCGGCTATATTTCAGAAAAACAGCTGCTTAACGCACTGCACATGCAGCTGGGTTACAACATTGTAAAAGAAAGTGAACTGATGGATCTGGATCTGAAAGTAGTATCCCTGATACCGGAACCTTATTCTCTGGAAAACAGAGTAATTGCCCTGCGCGAAGAAGGTGATGGCGTTGTGGTAGCTTTGGCCGATCCTGAAAACCTTACTGTACTGGACAGCTTGAAAAAGCTCATCGGCAAGAACATAAAGCCAGAACTCATCGGCGACACCATGTTGCACGACACCATAGAGAAGTATTACAAGAGCATCCGCACCACCAGCCAAGTGGAAGATGCAGTAGGCGATTTTGACTTCGTAGCAGTGGACGAAGAAGAAAATGAGATTTCTATCGCCTCCGCATCCAGCAATGCCGATGCCCCGGTCGTAAAGCTTTTGAACCTGATTATAAACGAAGGTATCAAAGCAAATACCACCGATATTCACATCGAACCATTGATCAAGCATACCCGCGTACGCTATCGTATCGACGGCGCTCTACGTGAAGTGATGACTCCACCTATTGGCATGCACCCAGGTTTGATTTCTTTGGTGAAAGTAATGAGTAAACTTAATATAGCCGAACGGCGCTTGCCGCAAGATGGCCATATCTCCCTAAAAACATCCCTGAAGAGCGTGGACGTCCGCGTATCCATCACTCCCACAGTCTTGGGTGAGAAAGTGGTGATGCGTCTATTGGATAAGGGTGACTTTGGTTTCAAGCTCAGTACTTTGGGCTTTGAACCAGAAGACATGGTGATCTTTGACAGGATTATCCGTCGTCCTTATGGTATCATCATCGTTTCAGGCCCCACCGGAAGCGGTAAATCCACCTCATTGCACGCTGCCTTGAAGGAGATTCAAGATCCCGAAACCAATATTATTACCGTGGAAGACCCAGTAGAATACCGCTTGGAAGGTATTACTCAGATCGAAACCAAAGAACAGATCGGACTTACCTTCGGTTCCGCACTGCGCTCCGTTCTGCGTCAGGACCCCGACATCGTTCTGATCGGTGAAATCCGTGACGAAGAAACAGCGGACATCGCTATCAAGTTCTCACTTACCGGTCACCTTGTGTTCTCAACTTTGCACGCTAACGACGCTCCCTCCACAGTTACCCGTCTCATCGACATCGGCATTAAACCATATTTGGTGGGTTCCTCTTTATCCTTGGTGATGGCTCAACGTTTGGTACGTAAGATCTGCCCGTATTGCATAACAGATTATAAACCCACAGAGCAGGAAATCATCGACGCTGGTCTTACCGAACAAGACGTAAAAGAAGCTCATTTCAAGCTGGGTGAAGGCTGCGTTCACTGCGATAACACCGGTTTTTCCGGACGTACCGGTATCTTTGAATTGCTCACTGTGGACAAAGAAATCCGCAGGCTCATTTATGAAGGTGGCAATCAGGATCTCATCCGGGCATCCGCTCTCAATTCAGGAATGCGCACCTTGCACGATGCAGCTGTATCCAAAATGAAACGTGGTATCACTACCATCCGCGAAGTCATCAAGATGACAATAGTAGAATAAGATAAATAGAAGGTAAACTCATATGCCAAATTTTGCCTACATAGTAAAGGACGCCAAAGGTGCCCGAGTAGAAGGCATGATAAAAGCTGATACTCTGGATATGGCGGTGGATAAACTAGCCAAAGAAGGCTCCACCATCATCTCCGTGAAAGCAGCAGCAGAAGGAGCGTTTAAAGGTAAGCTTTCGCTCTTTGACAAAGTCATGCTTGCTATCTACAAGATCCGCACGGGCGTTACTCTCAAAGTCCTCGTGTTCTTCACTCGTCAGCTTTCGACCATGTTCTCTGCTGGTCTCACCATCGAAAAGGCTATCACAGACTTGGAAAAAGAGGAAAAAAACAAAAAGTTCGCCAAAGTCTTGCGTAAGATCGGAGACGATATCCGCAAGGGATATTCGCTTTCTGAGGCTATGGAACAGCACCCCGGTGTGTTTAACCCGTTATATGTAGCTCTGGTTCAAGCCGGTGAAGCTTCGGGTACTTTGCACACTGTGTTGGATGAGCTCTCAGATTACCTGGAAAAGATTGAGGATACCAAACGCAAAGTTACCAGTGCCATGGCATATCCAGTATTCATTCTTATCTTCCTTATCGGTGTGATCTGGGGTATGTTCTACTTTATTATTCCTATGTTTGCTGAAGTTTACGCTGATTTCGGTGCCGGACTACCCACACCAACCGTTATTGCCATCAATATTAGTGACTTCATCGTGAGCCATTTATTCATGGCTATTCTGTTCTTCATCCTGGCTATTATAGCGCTATTCCTGGTCTATCTAACCGATCGCGGAAGATATGTCATGGATACTATTAAACTGCGTATTCCGGTAGTCGGAGGTGTGATCACAAACTCCATCATGAGTAAGTTTTCCCGCACATTCAGCATTCTGATGGCTGCCGGTGTTCCCATTATGGACACCATGGAGCTTACCGAAAACGTAGTTCAAAACGCAGTGGTAGAAGGAGCCGTACGTAGAGCCAGAGTGCTGATTAAAGAAGGCTATGGTGTAGCCAATGCATTCCGTAAAACCGGAGAATTCCCTCCCACGCTGCTACAAATGTTGTCCACCGGTGAAGAAACCGGGGATATGGATAAATTGCTCAGTAAAGCAGCCCAGTTCTACGAGAAGCTGGTTGATAGCGTTATTGATCGTCTAACCTCTCTGATCGAGCCGCTGTTGATTGTTATGATGGCTCTCGTGGTAGGAACCATCATTATCGTGATCTACCTGCCCATCTTCGATCTGGGTGAAGCAATATCTCAAGGCTACAATTAATACCAAAAATCCAATACATTAACCCCGGGTGATTCCGGGGTTTTTTAGTTTGAATGCTGCTAAATAGTATAACTCGGATAAAAAGATTGGAGAACATTTTACCTTATGTATATTATTGTCTGCCTGTATGTTATACGGTCGAATGGACTTCAATAGCAGGGGTGGTAATTATGAATTGTCTGAAGTAATAAACCACTCCTTAACTTATTTTAACAGTGATAGATAGCATAGGTGGTTTGTTACTCCAGCACATTGATACTTCTACCAAACGGTTCAACAGCTTCATTCCTCCTCTGGTTTATCGATACTTGAACCTGATATTATCGGGTGATCATCGAGTGAACACAGGATGATAACGGCTTGATATCAGCTTCAACACTGCATAGAACAAAGGGAAAGAGAAGAATGATTCAAAAGCTCTCTTCGGTCGCTGTGGTAATTCGGAGATTGCCACACCAAGCTTGGCAGGACACAAGAATGAACCTTCTCAATCGGCAAAAACAGGGTCAATGCTAAGCTGAAGAGTCAGACACCTGTCCTAAATCAGCATGTGCAGTATCAGTTTAAGGCCTTGATGATAGCCTCAGGAGTTGCGGGGAAGCATAGATCCGCCTTTGGTTTACAGGCTCTGATGGCGTTTTTCAAGGCGAAGAACACGGCCATGCCATAGATTAAGGGAGGTTCGCCCACAGCCTTAGATCCGAACACACTGGCTTCTTTGGATTGGCTGGGGATCAATTGCACGTCAATGGTTTCCGGTAGATCCCTGATCCCGGGTATCTTGTATGTACTGGGATTCCCGCTCAGATATTGCCCTTTGTCATCTACTACCAATTCCTCCATTGTACACCAGCCCATACCCTGGATAAATGCACCCATCACCTGCCCTTTGTCTATTTCAGGATGCAGGCTCTGTCCGCATTCGTGTATTATATGCGTACTCAATAGACGATGCTCGCCGGAAAGAGTATTTAGCTCCACTCTGGCGATTGCCGCACCATAAACATAATAATGAAAGGGCTGTCCCTTACCCATGTCGCGGTCAAAGTATAGATTCGGAGTAGCATAATACCCGTAGGAACCCAGCGATACCCTTTCCAGATGTGCTCGCTGTACCATTTCCTTGAATGTGATTGCCCACTCTTCGTTTTCCTGGGCATATATCATTCCATCTCTAAAGACAAGCTCCTGAGGCTCTATATTATATCGTTCTTTCAGGATTGCTATAGCGATGGGGTATAGATTACTTATTAGTCTTTCAGCGGCGATGCGAGCGGCATTCCCATTGATGTCGCTGCCGGTGGACGCTGCTGTGGGCGATGCATTTCCAGTTCTTTGACTGTGGGATGATTCTACCCGTATTTGCTCGAAAGGTAAGCCCAACACTCGTGCCACCACCATTGCTACTTTGGAATTCAGCTCTTGTCCCATCTCAACGCCGCCAGTGGAGACAGATACGCTACCATCGATATATATCCAGATCAATGCCGATCCTTGATTCAAGAAAGCCGTGGTGAAGGATATGCCAAATTTGACCGGCATTATGCCCAATCCCTGCTTCAACAAACGGTTCTCTGCATTGAAAAGTTCTATTTGCTGCCGTATTTCTCGATACATGGATCTGTCTGCAAGCATATCCAGGATGTTTCCTGCGCTTGCCTCGTTGATGGTTTGACCGTAGGCTGTCTTGTCGTTATTCCTATAGGCGTTCAATTTCCTGATTTCCAGAGGATCTTTGCCAAGCTTGGCAGCGATTTCTTCGATTACAGTTTCTATGACAAAGATGCCTTGCGGACCGCCAAAGCCACGAAAAGCAGTATTTGGTGGTAGATTGGTGCGGCAAGCCCTTCCCCGAATGCGGGTATTGGGTATATGATAGATGTTTTCAGCGTGAAACATGGCACGTTCCAGGATTGCTATGGACAGATCCGCATAGGCTCCTCCATTGCACATCAATTCCACATCCCAGGCCTGTATTCTACCGCTGGCGTCAAAGCCCACCTGCCAATTGCTTTTGAATGGATGCCGTTTGCCTGTGGCGTGCATATCTTCATCTCTGGTCAGTAGCACCTGCACCGGTTTTCCGGTAAGATATGCACCCAGAGCTGCCATGGTTGCCCAGATCGTGGCTCCACGCTCCTTCCCACCGAAAGCGCCTCCTAATCGCGGTACCTCTACAACTATGCGATGGGCGGGAATACCCAGGACTACCGAGACTACTTCCTGAACCTCCATTGTGCTTTGCGTGGCACAGAACAGGTGGATAAGCTCGTGATCGGTGGGAACAGCGCGCACACGCTGGCTCTCCATGTAAAAGTGTTCCTGACCGCCGCTGTAGCTGCAGCCTGAAAGGCAGTACTCACTCTGTGATAATGCCGTATGCACATCCCCGCTCTCGATTGTGCGTTCCGGTATATACCATTCCTTGCGGGCTTCCGCTGTCTCAATATCCAGGATGGGCTCCAACTCCTCATATCCTGCAATGATCAACGACGCGGCTGCTTCCGCAATGCTCTCATCCTCGGCCAAAACCATTGCCAGAGGTTGATATAGATACATGATCTCGTTATCGGGAAACAGTGGCTCATCTTTAATCACGTGGCCGATCATATTCGCCCCGGGGATATCTTTGGCACTTAGCACCGCATGAACTCCCGGAAATGCTTTGGCAGCAGATGTATCCAGCGATATAAGGCGCGCATGAGCAATAGGGGAAAAGAAGAATTTGGCGTGCAGCATGCCTTGTAAAGCGGCTTCATCACCTATGAAGCGAGAGCGTCCGCTCACGTGTAATTTGCCGTTTATGTGCCAGGGCAATCTAGTCATCATAAACCTCCCCATATTGCAGGATGTGGTTGCTAATCATCTGTTTACGATATTCTGCACTACCTCGCACATCGGAGATGGGAACAAACTCCTCTGCCGTCTTCTTAGCCAAAACTTGCCAATCTTTCTTGATCATTGTAGTCCATAGATCTGTAAAAGACCTGCTGATAACCGGTGTGGCAGCCACGCCTCCCAAAGCCAGTATTGCGCAAGCTTCAGGCTGCTTGTCGATGCGAATGGCGGAGGATACTGCAGCGATGTCCACGGATTTACGTTTTGTAGTCTTGAAACTCTTGATAAAAGAATCCCGAGGGGGTATCTTGATGATAATCTCTTTGATGAATTCCCCAGCTTGCAGAGCTGTTTTGCGATAAGAGATGAAGAAATCACGCAATGCTATCTCGCGTTCAGCTTCCAGAGAGGTTAGTTTCAGATGTGCATCACAAACCAGGAGAAGGGGCAAGCTATCTCCGATTGGTGATGCGTTTGCGATATTACCTGCTAAAGTACCGGAATTCCGGATTTGTTTGCCGGCTATCAAGCGGCAGATAATCACCAGTTCCGGCAGATTAGTCTTGATGATGCTGGAATCCATGATTTGGCTATAGCTTACTGTTGCTCCGATATGAATGCCATCATGCTTTAATTGGATGTTTTTCAGTTCGGAGATGTTGCCAAGATCGATCAGTGTTTTAAAGTGACGTCGTGCTATGTTTACCTGCACCATCAGATCGGTACCTCCGGCTATCAGTGCGGCTTCGGGACGATCGTGCAAGAGCTGGCACAGTTCCTGGCAAGTATTGGCAAAGATATACTCTTCGATTTTATACACTGAGCCGGATCTTTGTGGACACGTTGAAAGCTTTTCCTCGAAAGTAAAGAGCTTGGTTTCCAGCTCGCGGCACCAGGCAGGAACTATCGATGCAGGATCGAACTTCTTGCTTAGTTCCCTGGCTGCATCCAGGATGGATTGATAACCGGTACAACGGCATAGGTTCCCCTCCAGAGCGGCCATTATGTTCTCTTCGTTGGGGTGCGGGATCGATGCCAACAAGGCAAAAAGGCTCATTACAAAACCGGGTGTGCAATAACCGCATTGTGTGCCGTGATGCTCCAATAGGGCACTTTGAATGGGATGCAGATCTTCGGGGGATCCCAAGCCTTCTATAGTGATCAAATGTTTGCCGTGTAGTTTTGCCGCAGGATACAAGCATGAATTGATAGCCTCATACACGATTGACCCTTCTCTTTGGTAAGATATCACCACCGTGCAAGCTCCGCAATCGCCTTCATTGCAGCTGCACTTTGTTCCGTACATATGAAGGATTTTATGCAGCATTTCCAGGGTGCTAAGGCCAGGTGATAAAAGCGTGCTTTGCCTATTTCCGTTCAGGTAATATACGATTCTAGTGAATCGATAATTATCACCGCTATTTAGCATTTGATCCATAATTTTACCTCTCTGCGGAATAATGGTGTATCTGCTATTTTTGTAAAGCTTTTTCTGTGAGACTGTTGGTATAGGTAGCTTATCCTCGATTCCTATATAAAAGGCAGATAATGGGAAACCGGATACCGGATCTTGCTACATAAGGCTACGGATTGCGGCAAACAATTTCTCTTTGCTTACAGGCTTCGATAGCACTCTGTAAAATCCACCAGGGAGATTTATGGCTACATCCAAAGCTTCTCCTTACTGGGAGTCTTGGATACCTGTAAGTTTACATACGCAAAGGCAATTCAAAATAGAATGTACTGCCGGAGCCGGGGTTGGAATCCATGTACAACCTGCCTCCCAGGATTTCCGAAAGTCTATGGCTGATTGTCAAGCCGATGCCAATACCCTCGTATTTGCGTATGGAAGCGTCTTCCACTTGGTAGAATTGCCCATAAATATCGTTTGCGATGTCTTCAGGTATCCCCAGTCCGGTATCAGATACCCAGAGATCAGAGCGCCATTCTTCAGCCTTTGTACTCAAGTCATTGATCGAGATGGTGACATCCTTTTAGAAAGCTTCCATCACATTCTGGCAAAATGAACAGGGTATACCCTGAAGATCCTCTTTATGAGGAATGATGCCTTCCCGGCACCACTCATGTTCGTTGTTTAAAACCATGCTGTTCGAGCTTAGGAAGAAGATCACACACCGGTCTGTATCCAACAACTGCCCAAACTCCATGCATATCCGATCCATGATGTTGCTATAATCTGTTCTGCGTGCTATTCATCCCCTCTATATCAGCTTCAGCATTGGAGTACAGAGAGGGGGAGAGATAAGCAGCACACAGGATTCTGGCAGGCTTGCAGACGATTCTGCTTGACATATTCATTAGCGGGGCAATCTGGGATAAAAGGTGATACAGATGAGATGTTGCATAATAACAAACTCACATCCCAGCAATGATGTACGAATCTACTACAAACTGGGCCAGAGTCTCAGTAAAAGGGGAGAAGTGCATATAATCTCCACTAACGGGATGGTAAATAGCAGCATCAATCCTTATCAAGTGGTGGTGGATGCCAATTCTCCATACAAAGCCCTATCCCAGATTTATCGGGAAACAAAGCTATACAAACCTGATCTTGTGGTATGCGTGGAACCCCTTACCATATTGGTTGGGCTAGCGCTCAGGCGCAAATTCGGCAGCCGCGTTGTGTTCGATTGTCATGAATTCTTTGCGGATGCCCACGCCGAGCGATCCGCTTTGATCCTGCGCCCTTTGGTGAAAGCAATCTATCTGGCTGCTCTGCGTTTTCTGGCGCACAGGACTGATGCTGTGTGGGCGGTCAATCAAGAGATATTGACGCAGCTATTCCCTGCCAATCCCCGGGCGGATAATCTCCTGGTCTTGCCAAATTATCCGGTGGCAAATGTGTGGGATTATCAATGTGATGTCCCTGGTGCTTTGGCACAGCTGTGTGAGATGAAGTTCGATCTTATTTATGTAGGAGGACTCACCAAAGATAGGGGGATCTTCAAGATTTTGAAGTGCGCCACATTGCTAAAAGCAGATTTTCCGCGCATCAAGATCCTGATCTTGGGCAAGTTTCACGATTCTGCCATTGAAGCAGAGTTTCACGATTATATAAATAACTACAATCTGAATGCGATTATATACTATCAGGAATGGATTCCGGCAGAGAAGATCGGACTGCTGCTGAAGCGATCCCGTTTTGGCTTGTGGCTCTTCAATCCCAGGCTGAAGCGGATGAGTCTGGCCACTCCATTGAAGGTACTGGAATACTTTGCCGCAGGTTTACCTGTGATCAGCATCAAAACCCCGCTGATGAAGAGCTTGATCGACTACAATAAGTTGGGAATACTCTGCAGCTACCGTTCGCACGATATTACAACCGCCATCGCTAAAATGCTCAAGATGCCGGAGGAGGAGTATCAGGCGATGAGTAAGCGTTGCATAGAAATCTCGGAATCACGTTTCAATTGGGAGTCTTTGGAGCCTGCTCTCTACAATCTGTTGGACAAGTTAGGATGAAGATTCTCTATATCAGCTATTTTTATCCGCCCTTGGGGGGACCAGCAGCTTTGCGTAACCTCAAGACCGTCAAATACTTCAGCGAAGCCGGAGCAGAGATTACTGTACTTACGGTGGAAGACATCGAATACGCCTACAACGATCCGTCTCTGGTAACCGGTTGCGGAGAGCGTCATTTGGTACATGTACCTTCCTGGGATCCCATGGCACTGCTGCGCAAAGCTTTCGGAAAGAACAGAGCAGCCTCACAGATGGTCTATAAACGCAGTCCCGAACGGTTAAAACTGATGATCAGGCAAATGGCTCCCATCGACGACAAAATCGGCTGGTTGCCGCATCTACTGCGAACCGGACGCAAGCTATTGCAAAAGCAGGATTATGAACTCATCTATGTATCCTGCGGCCCTTTTTCATCGGCTATTGGAGCATATAAACTGGCAGAAGAATTTCATTTGCGCCTGGTGGTGGACTATCGGGATTACTGGACTCTGCTCTCGGATTATGATCTGATGGGCAATGCGTTCAAACGTAAGCTATCCCGGGCTTGGGAACAGCGCATCCTGAAACGGGCGGATTTTGTGGTCTGCGCCACATGCGGAATCAGAGACGATTTGGCGGCGGCATTTGATCCGGACCTGATTAAACGCAGCTTTGTATTGTATAACGGTCATGATGAAAGAGATTTTGATGGTTTGGCAGCAGGCCGGCCATCCAGTTCACATTATAGCCTCTGTTACTTCGGAAATATCTATGCCCGCCGTAGTCTGAAGCACTTGTATCAAGCAATTCTGGAGCTGGAACGGGAAGAACTGGTTCCGCAGAATCTCCGCATCCTGTTGTATGGCAATTTCAACCGGGAAGTGTATGACGAAATAGAACATAGCGGGATCAGCGAAAGGATACAGGTGATGCCGCAGCTTAGTCACAAAGAGGCGTTGAGAACCATGCAGGAAGCGGATGCCCTGATCCTGGTGATCAACAGCAGCAGTCCCAAGGGCACCCTTACCTCAAAAGTTTTTGAATATCTGCGTTTGGCACGCCCTATCCTGGCAATGGTGCCTCAAAACGGCGAAGCGGCTCAGTTACTGCAGGAATGCGGCATTACTACGCTTTGCCCCATGGAATCGGTGTCGGGCATCAAGGAATGTCTCAATCGACTCTTTGACGCTCCAGTGGCAGAGCTTCAGCCGGCATCCGCATTGGCCAAATATGAGCGGGGAGCACAGTTGAGAGTTCTGTATCAGCACTTGCAGGACTTGGTCACAACTACACAAAAGGTATAGCTGAAGCTGCTAAGTCCCCAGTTCCAATATCTCCACAGCTCGTCCAAATTGCGCCAGATTATCCAATTCTTTATCGAGTTCTATGATGATCTTCAGACTGTGTGCCGCATCGAAGCGCAGCGGCTCGCTTATCCGGGAACTGAAGCGCAGAATCTCCGCTTTGGGGGGAGTGTTGGCAGAGTCATACTCAATCGTCATGATGCCGTGTCTCACCATGCAATTCTTCAGTTTCAACTGCTTTGCCAACAGATCTACTTTGAAATACAGCAAGAGCCAACGGGCGTTTTCGGGCAGCTCACCAAAGCGGTCTCTTAGCTCTTCGGCAAAGTCTTCGATGTCTGCCATGCTATTCAGTTGACTCAAGCGACGATAGGTTCTCAGTCGCTCCTGATCGTCGTCGATGTATGCGGGAGGGAAATAGAGGTCTACTTCGGTTTTGATGCTTTGTCTGGTGGAAGGATTGTCTTCGGCATACAGTGCCGATGTGTCACCATTTTCTACACATTCAATAGCGCGTCCCAAGAGGCGGTTGTAATAATTGAAACCGATGGCTTGGATGATGCCGCTCTGTTTGGTACCCAATATCGTTCCAGCTCCCCGCAGTTCCAGATCACGCAGTGCCACTTGAAATCCAGCACCAAGAAAGTCGTATTGGGTAAGGGCTTCCAGTCGTTGACGGGCGACCTCAGTGGTACCTTTGGGAATCAAAAGATAGGCATAAGCGCGACGATTGCTGCGTCCCACTCTGCCGCGCATTTGGTAGATCTGAGCCAATCCGAAAGTATCGGCACGGTCGATCAGAATGGTGTTTGCATTGGGGATATCGATGCCGTTTTCAATGATCGTAGTGGAGATCAGCACCTGGAATTCGCGATCCACAAAGGCTTTCATGACCTCTTCCAAGTGATGCTCAGACATCTGCGCATGACCTACCATGAAGCTGATATCTGGCATTTCCCGGCGCAGTTCTGTGGCTACCGTCTCAATGGTCTGCACGCGGTTGTGAACAAAGAAAACCTGGCCTCCGCGGTCTACTTCGCGGCGGATGGCATCTTTAATCACTTCCATATCCCGGGGCGTGATGATGGTACGGATGGGCAAGCGCTCTTTGGGAGAAGTCTGCATCAAAGAGATTTCCTTTAGCTTTGCCAGGGCCATATTCAGGGTTCGGGGGATGGGAGTGGCGCTCATATAAAGGGTGTCTACATTGCTCTGGATGCGGCGTAAGCGGTCTTTGTGACGCACTCCGAAGCGATGCTCTTCATCTATGATTAGCAGACCCAATTTTGGGAACTTGATGTCTTTGGAGAGTAAGCGGTGAGTGCCGATGGCGATGTCCACTCTACCGGATGCGATATCTTGTACGTCTCTAGTGATCATGGCCTTGCTGCGAAAGCGGGAAAGCATGGCGATGCGGACGGGATACTGGGCTAAGCGTTCTTTGAATACCCGGTAGTGCTGCTCGGTTAAAAGAGTTGTGGGGGCCAATACTGCAACCTGATATCCGCTGTTCACCGCCTTGAATGCTGCGCGAATAGCCACTT
Source organism: Candidatus Cloacimonadota bacterium (assembly GCA_023228285.1). Lineage (GTDB taxonomy): Bacteria > Cloacimonadota > Cloacimonadia > Cloacimonadales > Cloacimonadaceae > UBA5456. The sequence goes on from JALOBM010000007.1 coordinate 39,050, forward strand.
CAGTCTTGCCAAAACCAACGTCACCGCAGAGCAAGCGCTCCATGGGAGAGGGTAGTTCCATGTCGTCTTTGATCTCGCGGCCGGCTCTGGCTTGATCGGGAGTATCTTCGTAGATGAAGGATTCCTCCAGCTCTTTCTGCCATGCGGAATCTTGAGCGTGTGCCAATCCGGGACGGCTGCTGCGTTCGGCATAGAGGCGCACCAGATCGGCGGCGATCAGCTCTATTTGCTGTGTTGCTTTGTGCTTTGTGTGCTGCCATTTGGCACCGCCCAGTTTGTTCAAGGCGGGGGCAGAGCCTTCTTCGGCTACGTATTTGCTCACTAGAGATAGCTGGAAAGTGGGCACATATACCCTGTCGTCGTTCGCATATCGCAATACCAGACACTCCACTTCCTGGCCGTCCAGTTTGATTATCTTCAGGCCTTCAAATATTCCGATTCCATGATCTACATGAACCACATAGTCGCCCGGTTTCAGGTTCTCATAATCAATGATGGTTTCGCCGGGAGCGAAGCGCGGAGCATAGCGTTTGCGTCTATACCGGTTGAATATCTCGTGATCGGTGAAGACTCCCAGTTTAGTATCTTCCAGTTCAAAGCCTTCATGTAGCACACCGATGTGGCTGTGGTAGTGCACATTCACGTCGAGCATCTGGCGCATGCGCTTTTCCTGAGAGGGGTTGTCGAAGAGCAGATAGTGCTGCCAGCCCTGTTGACTTTTTTTGATTAGAGATTCGGATAGCAAGCCCAGATCTCCTTCAAAAGCGGGTTGTCCACTGAAGGGAGCGCGGATGTTCTCCTTGATACCGGGCAGGATAAATTCGCTTTGAGACAGGTAGAGGCTTTCGCTTTGGCTTTTGCACTTGTAAAAGGCTTCTTCACTAAGGATAAGGTCTTTCACTTTAGGTATCTTTCCCTTGCTGCCTTGTTTCAGCTCCTTGCGGTATTGATTGTGGGTTTGCTCTGTCAAAGCTCCAATCTCTTCGGTTATATAACTGAAATTGCTGAAGAGGAAGATGCGCTGGTCGGCCTCGAAATAGTCTGCAAAGGGGCATAGATCCTTCGTGAGCAGGCTATAATAGTTTTCAATGCCCTCAAAGAAGCCCTTTTCCCGGATCTTGGCGATGATCACAGAACCGGAATCCACATCATCCAGAGATAGTTCGCGGGCGGGAATAACGGTGATCTCGGATAAGTCTTGGGAGATGGAGCGCTGTGTATTGGCGGAAAAGCTCCTGATAGACATGATCTCATCACCCCAGAACTCGATGCGGACGGGATGCAGTGCGGGCGGTGAGAAGAGATCCAGAATGCCGCCGCGCTTGGCGGCTGTATATACCGTGGACACCTGATACTCTATCTCATAACCCATGTTTTGTAAGCGCAATAGCAGTTCATCGGGATTTATGCTGTCACCTTTCTGGAGCTTGAAGATATGGCGGGATAGGCTTGTGCGGGAGGGGATCAGACGCAGGAAAGAACGGATCGAGAGGCTGTAGATAGCAGGGATGGAAGAACTAATGTTGTTCATAAGGGTGATCATGCGGGTAGCACGGATAGAGTAGTGAGGGGAACGCTCTTCGTAGGGCAGAATCTCATAATCCGGCAGATAGAAAGCGTTGTCCTTGCCCACCATACTCACCAAATCGTCCCACAGGTCTTCTGCTATGATGTCGTCCTGGGATACCAGTATGATGTTTTTCCCAGTTTTGGCCCAGATGTACGAGGCTACCAAGGTGCGGGCGCTTTGACTGAGATGATAGATCTGGCTGTCTGTTTTTAGAGGTAACAAGTTCTGAAAGAAGGGGGATTGTTCCAGATATGGTGCGATCTTGGTGTAGAGCATTTACGTAATCCTTAATATAATAACAGCGGGAGCTTCTGGTCCCTATAGCTTTTCTGTGAGAGCTGAATCTACAAGCTCAGTTTCCTCATCACTTCGGACAGGCTAAGGCTTTCCTGAGCGGAGTTTTTAAGGTTTTTCAGGATCAGCAATCCCTTTGTCAATTCATCTTCGCCCAAAATGATGGCGTATTCCGCGCTGGAATTGTCCGCGGCTTTCATTTGAGCCTTAAAAGAGCTTTTCTCTGGATTGTATTCTGCGTAAAATCCAGCTTGGCGCAGTTCTTGCAGTATTGGTAAAATTGCCTCCTGCGCAGCATTGCCGATTGCCACTGCATACACCTTGGGCTGTGGTATGCCCGGTAGGTCGATGCCTTCCTTTTCCAAAGCTAAAAGCAAGCGTTCAAATCCACCGGCAAAACCGATGGCAGGGGTGTCTTTACCGCCAATCTGTCCTATCAATGCGTTGTAGCGTCCCCCGCCAGCTATGGAGTTTTGCGCGCCAAGAGAATCCACAATCAGCTCAAAAGCCGTGTTTGTGTAATAATCCAGACCGCGCACAATAGCGGGATTCACTGTGTAAACAATGCCCATCTTATCTAGATAGTTGCGTACCTGATCAAAGTGCTGGCTGCAGTCTGGATCCAGATAGTCCAATTGCGATGGGGCGTCTTTACGAAAGACCTTGCAGGAAGGAACTTTGCAATCCAGCAAGCGGCGAGGTTTCTGTTCAAATCGCTTTTGACAATCCGGACACAGTTCAGCAAGATGTGGTCGATAATACTCCTGCAGGGCTTCATCATATACTTTTGCACAATTGGCACAGCCCACGCTGTTGATCTCCAGGCGGGGTTCTCTGAGCCCCAGTGCTTTCAGGAAGTTCATTTCGATGGCAATCACTTCAGCATCGAAATATGGATGATTGCTCCCGATCAGTTCGATGCCATATTGATAGAATTGACGGTAGCGTCCCGCTTGCGGGCGATCATAGCGAAACATGGGACCCATATAGAAAAGCTTGCTGTGCCCCCCGCTTTTATCCATGTGATTCTCCACAAAAGAGCGCACCACAGGAGCGGTTCCTTCCGGACGCAGTGCAAAGGTTCTGCCTTTTTGATCGCTGAAGCGATACATCTCTTTTTGCACTACATCGGAGCTTTCTCCGGAGCTACGCTCAAAGAGTTCCGCCATCTCAAAGATTGGGGTGCTGATCTCGTTGTAACCAAAGCTAGCGGCTACCTTACGAAACACATCCTTCACATATTGCCATTTAGCACTGTCAGAGGGCAGGATATCAAAGGTTCCTCGGGGGATTTTATACATCATCGTTTCCTCTTAATAAGGTCATCAAATTTACAGGTGCTTCTGCCGTCAAGCAGTTCTGAGGGATACTTCACTCCTACCAGATACAAGCCCTCTGCAGGAGCTGTGGTTACCAAGTTTTGGCGCGGACACTGCTCTGCCAATAGCCTGTCGATGGTATCCGGGCTGAGGCTGAAGTGAGAGATGTTCGCCAATGTTCCCACAATGCGGCGTACCATATTGTGCAGAAAGCGATCGGCGCGGATGAAGAAAGTGAAGTAATCGTTATCCTCGGTAATGTTGATCTCTTTAATCTCGCAGATGTGATTTGGCACTTCGGGATTCAAGCGGCCAAAGCTGCTGAAGTCGTGAGAACCCAGCATGCGTTGTGCAGCCTCCTGCATGGGTTCCAGCCTGATTCTCAGATGCGGGATAAAGCCGCTGTAAGTGCGATTGAAGGGATCCCGGTCTTTACTGAGCAAATACTTATACTGCCGTTCGCAGGCCTGATAACGGGCGGAGAAGTCCTCGCTTATCTGCCATATCTGTAATACCTTCACGTCATCAGGAAGCCAGCGGCGAAAGGCTTTCAGCATCTGTTCCATAGTCATTCTACCATCATAGTCGAAATGAGCATATTGCGCCAAAGCGTGCACTCCGGTGTCTGTACGCCCCGCTGCGATTAGTGCTACCGGCTTTCCGCTGAATTGCTCCAAAGCTCTTTCCATCACACTCTGAATGCTGCGTCCTTGTTTCTGCTTCTGCCAGCCGATAAAGCAGCTGCCGTCATAAGCCATTTTGATGAGATAACGCATCCTAGCCTCTACAGTCCATTTACCAAGACCAATATACAAAGGAAAAGCAAACCATAGAGATTGGCACTGTAGTTGAGCTGTGGGATGGAGCTTTCCATATGCATATACTGCTTCACCTTTGTTTCGATGTCCGCGCTTTGGTCATGCACCTGTTTACCCGCAGCCAGAGCTTTGTCCAATATCCCTGCGATGCTGTCCTGTTTGTCCATGGCTTTGTGGATTTCCAGATAGTGCTTCAGAAACAGCCATGTAGCCAGAGAGTAAGAGAGTAGAGCTTTACATATTTTACTTTTACACAATGGTTTCAGTTCCGCCCAAAGAACCGCCTTGTCCAAAGATGCCCACACTGCTACGGTGATCAGCGCCAGATACACTATTTTCAGCGTAAAGATACCTGCCAGGGGAAAATCCACTTTGAACAGCATGGCAAATACCCAATATGCGGCAAGAAATGTGAGCAACTTGCGCAGAGCAAAGATGAATTTGGCATACAGATAAGGTTCTGCCACAAAATATAGGAGAAAGAGCAAAGTCTGTACCGCCAATTGCCTGAGAGACACCTCGAAGACCATACTCAGGCTTAGCAAAAAGATCAGCAGTCTTATCAGAACATGCTGACGCCGGATGAGTCCCAATCTCATGGGCCAGAGCTATCCTCTTCCTCGGGAGGAAGGGGAACCGGGATATCCTCCGGGCTGGGGCTTTCTTCCTGCTCTGAGTCCGGATCGGCCTCGCTTTCAGGGCTTGGCAATTCTTCAGGGACTGTCTCAGGGATTTCTTGTGATAGACTATCCGGAGCAACCCCTGCATCGGTTTCAACGTCTGGAATATCCGGCACGGCAGGTGTATTATCTTCCAGGCTGAGGCTGTCGCTTTCACTTTCTACAGCATCTTCGATGATTTCCGGCACCTGCGAGAGAGTATCCGGTAATGACGTTTCGTTTTGTGTATCCGGGATATCGGCAGCATCTGTGCCCAGGCTATCCGCAATAACCGTTGCCAGGCTGTCTTCCGGCTCGTAATAACGGTAATCAAGCTCCCGCTTCAGGAAGTTTTGCCCATTGTAAAAACGCCGTGCAGCCTCCGCATACTCCGGGGGCACATTCTCTTCGAGCAATACGTTTAGATAAACTTTTGCCAGCGTAGTATCTGGCTCTTCAAAGCTGTAATACCAGCCCAAACGGTAGTTTGCCCTGCCGCGTATATCCCCAAAGTCACTCTCGGTGAAGCTCAACATCGCGGTCAGTAAAGAATCTGTATATTCGGGATAATAGTCCAATGCATGGTCAAAAGCGCTATCTGCCTCTTCCCAAACCGGATCCACCAGACTTGGGGTTCTCCCTTCTGCCAATGCGTTGATGGCGGCTGAATACATATTCCGGGGATAGCGTACATTCATCTCTTGCCGGATCACTTCGGCTTCTTCTTCACTCCCCTGAATGTCTCGCAAGATGCTGTATAACGAATAATTGCAGAAGGGAATGATCTCGCTGTCAAATCGCTGAAGCGCAATCTCCAGAGGTTCTATTCTATCTTGAATGCGCTGTATTTCAGACCTGAGAGATGTCAATCTCTGTAAGGCTACTTGCGATGGATCGACCGGTTCTTCCTTGCTGGATTCTTCTGCTGATGCTGCAAGGCTATCGGCCTCCGGAGCCCGATCCGTTACTTCCTCCGGCTGGAGCAGTAAAGAGTCGCTTGGTGCCGGCTCATTCTGGTCATAATCCTGCAGACTATCAGCTTCACCCACAGTGAATTCCGGTGTGTCGATCTCGGCAGCCAAAGAATCCGGGCTTTCCGCTTCTACTTCGCTGGTTACTAACGAGCTGTCCGCGGCAGGTAATGCTTCCAGGGATTCAAGGCTATCCGGTACTATGATACTCAGGCTATCGATCTCAACCTGCATTTCTGCCAGCATCAGGCGCAGAGAATCAGCTTCTGCAGCTATGCTATCACGTTCGGAGATCACTCTGCGATAGCTGGTGAGCGCAGAATCAGGCAATGCGATGGGTTTCAAAAAACTCTCTGCTCTCTGATAATGATAATCCAGAAAAGCCTGCAAGTTACTGTTGTCATCCACGAGGGTTCGTTTGGTCTGATTTATCGCTGCTGCCAGTTGGGATGCAACTTCGATGTATTCACCGGCGCTGTATTCGGTGCGCACCTTGTTCAGATGAGTTACGGATGTATCCCAATCCTGTCGGTTAAAATAAAGATATCGTCCCCAGAAATAGTAGGCAGCCGCGGAGTGCTCGGTGCGGGCATAGCTTTTGGTTACTTCTTCAAATTGCTCCAGACCTTCTTCGTCACCATTTGCCAAGAGGATTCTGCCATACAAGACTTTAGCCCGAGACAGCATATCAGGGCGGCTTTCGTTTCGCACGACATACTTCACTTCTTTGAGTGCCTCAGGATAGCGCTCCAATTCAAATAAGTTCAAGGCTATATAATATCCGGCTTCCAGCTTGCGCAGCTTGGGTATGCCGCGTGTTTGCGTGAAGGTGGTGAATTCTTCCAGAGATTTCTCGTAATCACCTTGCATATAATAGTTTTTGCCAAAGAGGAAAAAAGCATCCTTGAATTCTTCGGCTTTGCGATAATCCGTCAAAATGCGTTCCAGCCAGTACTGCGAGCGGATATAGTCCTCGTCGTCGATCTCAAAATCCGCAAGTAACAATAGGGCTCTGGCATGATGCTTCAGGTATTTGGGATTGCGGACAAACTGCTCCAACAAAGCTTCGGATTGTGATGCTTGATTCACTTCGCGCATTACTCTCGCCAGATACAAATGTGCGTCTGGAATGTGCTTGCTGTCAGGATATCCCTTGATCAGGTTCTCGAAGGCATCCTTGGCCTGAAAAGCAGAATTCTTTTTGTAATACAGTGCACGCGCCATCAGAAACAACGCATCATCAGCTTGCTTGCCCTTGCTGTTTCGGGACAGGATAATACCGCACTTCTGGATAGCTTTGGTATACTCGTCCACGGCCTGGGGTGTGGGGCGGCCGTTGGCGTTCAGTGCCCGATCCTGTGCGCTTTTAAAGTATTTATTGGCATTGTACATGGTGTTGTCTATCCCGCAGGCGACAAGCATGCCAAATAGTGCCAGAACAAATGTTATGCGCGTGTATCTCATAGTGCAATAAGCTCGGGCCTTAGCCATTTTGTCAATCGATTTCTATTCCGCTTTGCTCCACCGCTGTCAACACAGCGTTTGCTTTGATGGCTGCAACGCTTTTATGCAGCTCAGGATACATCACCCGGTCCTCCGCCAATTGCGGTGAAAACTCACGTAAGCGAGCTTTTACCATCTCCAGCGCAGAAGAACTTGGCTTTTGTCTTAGATCGATGGCTTGAGCGGCAATCATCCACTCAATCGCCAAAACAGTGCTCACGTTCTCGATTATCTGCATTAGCTTGATGGCCGATACCGAGCCCATGGATACGTGATCCTCTTGATTTGCCGAGGTAGGGATGCTGTCAACCGAGGCGGGGTGAGCCAATACTTTGTTTTCAGAGATCGCTGAGGCTGCGGTAAGTTGGATGATCATGTATCCGGAATCCAATCCAGGACGATGTGCCAAAAACGGCGGTAACCCACGTGATAAGGCGGGATTCAGCATTTGTTCCATGCGCCGTTCACTGATGTTTGCCAGTTCACTGATGGCGATGGCCATACTGTCCAGGGCGATTGCAAGCGGCTCTCCGTGGAAGTTCCCCCCGGAAATCACCTGCTTTTCTTCAGGGAAGATCAAAGGATTGTCTGTGGCAGAATTGATCTCGATCTCCAACACACCGCGCACATAAGTCAAAGCGTCCCGTACCGCACCATGCACTTGAGGTGTACATCTCAATGAATAGGCATCCTGAACATTGGGACAATTTCTGTGACTCTTGCGCAAGGGACTGTTTTCCAAAAGCTTGTGGATGTTCCGCGCTGAGGCCAACTGTCCCGGATGCGGACGCAGGGCGTGTACCAGAGGATTCATGGCATTGGGAGTTCCCAACAGTCCGTCGATACTCATTGCAGCCAGGATATCTGCCTGTTTGCAGAGGTTTTCGGCCTGGATCAAACTCAGCACACCGATAGCAGCCATCACCTGAGTGCCGTTGTTCAAGGCCAAACCTTCTTTAGCTTCCAGCTTCACCGTCTGGATTCCGGCTTTTTGCATTGCTTCCGCACCGCTCATCTTTTCACCCTTATATTTCGCTTCGCCTTCACCGATTAGCACCAAAGCGAGGTGGGACAGGGGTGACAGATCACCGCTTGCTCCTACCGATCCGCGCATTGGGATCACGGGGTGGATGCCGGAATTCAGCATCTGCACAAGTGTTTGTAAGGTTTCGATGCGAATGCCTGAATGACCTTTTGCCAATACTGCAATACGCAATAGCATGATGGCACGGGTAATGGGTTCATTATAAGGTTCGCCTACGCTTACGGCATGGCTTCGGATGAGGTTAACTTGCAGCTCTGCAATGTTTTCCTTCTCTATGCATACAGTGCTGAACTTGCCAAAACCGGTTGTAAGACCATATACTATATCGCCTTTGGCGATGATACTTTCCACATATTCACGGCAACGTTTTACCTTGGCAATGCTCTCTTCAGAAAGGCGGATCGGCGCATGCTCAAGCGCTACTTGCGCAACCGCTTCCAGGTTTAGACTATTGCCATCGATGATGATTTCTTGCATGATTCCTCTGATGTTTCTATATTGATAAAGATGATAAGTATATAAGATTCTATTAATTTGCTCAACTCAATGAAATGCCCTCTTTTTGTCAAGCAGGGATTGGAAATGGCAGCTCCTGACTCCGTATCGTAGCATTTCGATGCTACTGAGGGTTCGATACGTCTCGCACCGGAAACGGCCGGAGGTCGCTTCAGAAGGGTTTACAGTTGCTATAGTGCAGCGGTTTTGCAGTTGATGGTATTGCGATCGTAGCTCGTGCCTACGGCACGTTCCCGTTATTGCATATCTCCTGAGGTGTCAATGTGCAGATATCAAATGTCACCCCTCATGGGGTTTTAAGGGTGGATTTTGCGACCCTACCGGGACTGGATGTTGAAGGGTGCTGGTGCACCATTCAACAGGTGCGAAGCAACTCATCTGCGTGCTATTCAACCTCCATACATCAAGCCGTGATAAAGCAGATATCATCGGGTTATCATCTAGTGTTCATTAGATCATAACGGGTTTATATCTACTTCGGCAAAGCTTGAGCTACAGGGCAAGCGTAGCAGATAGTGGGATCGGTCAGTACAAGACCACTCTTTTGGTGGATGTATGCTCTTTTGTGTTAAAGCGCAGGAAATAGATTCCTGCAGGCAGCTTTTGCCCTCTGGATCCTTTACCATCCCAGCTCAGATCAAAGGAGCCGGAGCTAATACCTGCAGTGCGGTACACACATTGCCCTTTTAAATTGTACACCAGAAAAAGGTATTCTTGCGGGCTTTGCTTTGTAGTTACAGCAACATTTATAGACTGGGAAAATGGATTGGGGTACACTGTTTGGATGCCAGAAACCATCGGTTCTACCAGTTCTGGAGGATTTGCTGAGCTAATATAGTATGTCTCTTCCATGATGGAGCTGGGAAACCAATTCGGGTAGTATGCTCTGGCCTTCAAGATTGTATCCTGCGTAAGCTCGAAAGTAGAGTAGTACAATGTCGAAAGGGTATCCGGATCAGATCCGTCCAGAGTGTAATAGATCGATACCTCAGGTGTGATGCAAAACAAGCGTACCTGGACAACATCTTCATAATCGCCGCCGGTAGGATAGGCGTATGGAGTCTCCACAGTTTCCCTCACCGTATAAAGACCTTCAGATATCGCGCTATGAATCCATCCGGATTTGAAAGCGCGGGCCCGGAGGCTCAGGGTATCGGGTTGTGCTATGATGATCGGCTCATACTCGTCATAAACCGGAGAATCTTCAGCCGGTTCGCTGCCATCCATAGTGTAGCATACATATGAATCCACTATGGGGCAAGACAGGGATATCGACAGCATTGTGGGGTAATCCCCCGGCTCCGGGCTAAATACTGGACGCGGAACATAGTGCGTACCTCCCGGATTGATCAGGATCAGATCATCCGGATACAAGCCTGCCTGTCCGTTTACTACAGATCGAATCCGCACTTCGTCTTCATATATCATCTGAGCCCTGAAATCCCAGACCCGGAAGTATATGATTTCATCATCGCTTTCGCTATAAACCTGCACTGTGCAGATGGGACCTTCATCCGTCTCCACAATCGGCGCTTTTCCGCGTAATATCGGTTGTTCACCCACCGTCACAAACGCAGCCAGGATGTCGTTTGCACTGGTGGGTACATCGTTGATAAATACTTTCGTGGTAATCGTCATTGCAGAGTTCATTTCCACCGGTTGCGGCCAGGGATCTGCTGCTTGAGTGCCGGATTGAGCATAGAGAAGGTAAAAGTCGTCCGGGTATGATCCCACTGTTCCATTTACTACGGATGACAGCATTTGATCGCTATGGCATGTACTTTCGTCACTTTGATCCCAAATCATGAAACGGAGCTCTTCGCCATCCACAGCTGTGTAGATCTGGAGCAGACAACCGGATATACCGCCGATCTGTATGATCTCGCCCTTGCCGCGCAACTGAGGCATACCGTTCACCAGTACATACGCCGCCAAAAGGTCTCCTGAAGAAGCGGGACTGCCGTCGATATGAGGCTTGGTCAAAAGGCTCATGCTTTCGGGCAATACCACAGGTTGCGGCCAGGGATCTGTGGCGAACAGAATTGCGGTACAAACCGTGATGATCAGGCAAAACACATATCTCTTGAACATTTATCCTCCTACTTCAGCAGCATCAGCTTAATAAGCTGAGTACTATTACCATTACTTAAACGGCAGAGATAGATTCCGGATGATAGCCTTCTGCCGGCGTCATCCAATCCGTCCCAGGATATGTCCAGAGGCCCGGTATTGGCTTTTATGCTTCGGAGACTACGGACTTTTTGACCCTTTATGTTATAGATGTCCAATTGGGGATTTGCGTCGTCTTTGAGGATGTTCAGGTGGATTAAAGTACCGTTCTGGAACGGATTTGGGTAGCTGCTCACCAGGCAAATGTCGTAAGCAGGGCTGTCCGGCCGATCCGGGCTTTGGGTAAGGTCGTAAAACTCAGGGTACTTACCGAGTTCTGCGTTTACCGCACCAGTAATCCGGTTTTCGACGGGCAGCAATGCGCCGGTTTTGGATTCTATATACAGGTCTATCGCTTCATTATCCTGGCAAAAGACCTGAAGCAGAGCAGCGGGGAATCCTTCCGGATCGATCAAAGTCTGAGCGCCGCGAAGATCCTCTCCTACTTTTGCTATCAGGATGTCTCCGGCAGTTGCCCAATCGCAACGCGCCATGATGGTCATGCTGGATGGCAGCACTCGGATTTCAGGTATTACACTACAGTCATTCTTTGCTTGGGATTGTTCTGCATAGCCCTGATATATTAGGTTTTGCTGACTGTTCACCTCTATCCAATAACCTTTTCCGGGCTGCATTTGCGATAAAGTGGAATATGGATTTGCAGGGATGTAGATGCCGTCTTTGCCCTTAACCTGCTGCAAATGGGCGGCGATGCTTTGCATGGCGTCTGCTACCTCCAACTGCCCGGTGGGATAATATGCAGCAAGGTTCCAGCCTTCACTGAGAGGAATGGGGATGTTGGGGGCAATCTGCTCTCCGCCTACGATCCAGGTGTCATCTTCGGCCAGGAGGATATTGTAGGCTCTGCCGTCACTAAGGTTTGACAGGCTGGAGTAGGGATTACCGGATTGCCAAACACCTTCTGTACCTTTTATCTGTAAAACGTTGGAGGCCAGATTGCCCAAAATGCGGGGCAGTTCAGAATAGGTGGGGCTGATATTCAGCGAACACAGATTCCAACCGGCGTAAAGCTCCAGGTACATCAGAGTGGGAGCACCGGGATTGCAATACATCCGAAAGTCGTCCACCATGAATGTCAAGGCATCTTCAGATACGCAGCGGATGGCAATCCATGCTTGCTGATTATCATAAGCTGAAATATCGTAACAATACTCAGTCCATTGCGTGGAAGCTAGCACATAACCCGGTCCGCTGATGAAATCGAAAGATTCTTCCCCAAAAGCGGGATCGGTGCTAATACCCACCCGGAAACGTTCTGGGCGATATAGGGCGGAAGCGCTCCTGGCATAAAACTTGATGAGGCTGTTCGTACCCAGATTCAGCGCTGGGCTTATCAGCCAATCGTCGTTTGCGGTGTCCAGAGCAGCAAAAGCAGCGGCAAATTTGGAGCCTTGCTGAGCCGCCATGTTGGGAATGGGAGGAACCGCTGCATCTGGATTGAACACCATGTATGCTATCTCTGTGCCATAATTGGGATACTCGTGATCCAGTATGCCGTAAGTGGGCTGATGATCATTGTCTAGAAGAGTCCAGGGTGGAAACTGAGTGCAGAAATTGTCATAAGTCTCGAAGGAATCTTCAAAGACCAAAGGGGCTACAACCCAGTTCACAAGTAGCGCTACACTGGCGGGCGTAGATTCACCCGAGTCATACCTGGCGGTTACATCGTAGCTGTAAAAACCATCAGGGAGATTGGGATCTATGTATGAACAGGTGGTTGGATTGGGGATGGTGGCTATCAGGACACTGTTTCGGTATACTTTGTATCCCAGCAGATCACGAGTACTCTGCCCTTGGTCGGCGAGGGATGCCTGAGCCTGAGGTGAATCCCAGCTAAGATACACGTTATTGTCGATCAATTCTGCTTGCAGATTGTCAGGAGGTTCAAGGGTACTGATCTCCTCTAGTTCAAAATCCAGGCTAATATAGCTATTGCTCTGAAATACAACACTTTGGGTCTGTGTTACATATCCGTTTTTGGATACCCTTACCCGGTAGCTTCCATAAGGTATTCCTACGATGCGGTAGTAACCCAAACTGTTTGTGACGGCACTGAAGGTACTACCTTCCAGGTTTATTGATGCATCCTGTACAGGGGAGCCGGAAGATCTCACATAACCTGTAAGAGTCGCTGCGTTTGTGGGACGGATGTTCATCACAGCGGCATGCCATTGGTTGAATTCGTGGGTATCCGGATTCAGACCGTGAAGATAGTAATAACCGTCCCAAAAACCACCCCAGCCCCAATTAATATGAAAATGGTCTGTGTTTTGGTATCCGTCCAATACGAACGAATGGCCTCCTGAAGACCCGTAACCATAATATAGCACCGGACAGCCCTCATCTAAGTTCTGACGTAACATTATTGTCCATATAGATTGGGTATATGAGGATGCTGTGTGATAGGAGCAGGTGGGATGATAGCGGAAGTAATTCACCATAGCGGCGGGTATGTCCTCCACATAGGCTCCGCTGCCATCTGGTCCATATTGCGTATCCACCGCAACTCCGCAGCAATACATCAGAGTGCTTATGGCGGCATTGGGGGAGTCGATGGAATTTGGCATGCTGTCCCAGTCGAAAGTAGTATTGCTGAAGTTTACAAACTGATCTCCATAATTCGGGGAGTAATAGCTATGTGATCCCAATCCGGTTTCGGGATAAGACCATCGTTTCATTATCTGAGCCATGGAAGTGGCTACACATCCTGCTACAGCGTGACCTCCAGAACCGTAGGGCTCGGAAGGGCATAGGGTATTGTAAGGATAGTCCTGATTCCAGGTAGTCTGAAGGATTGGTGCTACTTCACGCTGGATGCTGTATCTGCTCGTGTCGCCCCTGCGTAGTTCGTCCCAGCCCGGATCGCTGGTCAATTGTACGTTTTTTCGAATCTCACGGATGGCTTCCGCATAATCTCGCAGCAACCAATCTATATGATCCGGGATCTCTGTTTCGGAGATGTTGTTACTGGTAGAATAAGCCAGGATAGGTGTTACTCTGTCATCAGCAGAGACCATGATGAAGCCTTGGGGTCTATAGCTTAGTATGTAGAAATCTGCTTGCTCCGCATCCCGCTCATTGGGATAAGAAAGACAGGTGGCAAAGCTGGGATGCTGAGCAGAGACATGAGTCCATACTGTATTTCCGATGGCTATTGCTTCTTTTTCAGAAACCCTGAGCGCATATGCAGCTGGAAACCAAACCAAAAGGCTTAGTATCAGTAAAAGCTGTTTCATAAGACCTCCAATATTCCAGAAAAGTCTATTTTCAAGTAATTCTCTTGCTATCCTTACATGAAGAAGGGCATCTGAACGGAGATGCAAGAAAATGAACTTACAAGCATTGCGAGAATAGAAACATACCATTATTATCCAAGTATTATTCTTCATCTGAGTTGTCAAGGTAAAATACCGCCTGGATTGCCCTAGATGGAAACAAGTATGCGTTCTCACTATAGAGTATCAAGTGAAATTGCAAATAGTATCACTTTCGTTGCAAATCGCTGTTTTCTGTGAGACTCCAGTTTCAACCTTTTTGCAAATCGATTTCAACCTTTTTACAAATCCAGTTTCAACCTTTTTACAAATGAGGGTCTGTAGATATGAGAATATGATATATCTGTCAATTGCGCATTGCCGGCAAAGATATACACATATCCATTATACCAAGGATTTGGTGAATCGGATTGTGGCGCGGATACCGCCAAATCACAGAATCCATCCCCGTTGAAATTGCCTGCTGCCAGTTGCCAGCCAAACTGATGAAAGGGTGAGGTAGAAGGGCTGGATATCCGCAGATCATACATCCCATTGGGAATCGCTTTTCCCAGCCAGATTCCCGCATGGCCGATCCAAGTGAATGCCAGCCAGTCACTACCCGCCAGATCGCTGTAACCATCTCCATTGAAATCACCATAAGCTACTTTCTGCCAAGAGCCAAGGTTAAGGAGGTTTGCAGCGGAAAAGCTTTCTACGGTAATCTCCTCCGTCATCATGATATTGTTGCCTCCCAGGCGAATCTTGTTATTATTATACCATGAATCTCCATTACAGTAAACCATATCATCATAGCCATCCCCGTTGATATCGCCAATGCCATAGGCGCCAGCAAAGATTTGTCCTCCTGAATTACTATTTGGTACTTGATACATCAGAATTCGGTCATTGACGTTAAAGGTATCGCTACCCAGATAAAGATATCGATAATTATTGAATTCGCCGTTTATTGTAGCTCCAAAACCAGTGACAAAATCATCCAACCCATCGCCATTTACATCTCCGGCATTTAGAAAAAACCCATTAGCATTGACTTGACCAGGATATTGGCTTTGCAGGACGATATCTGGTATTGAATCCATTTGGGTACTTCCAAAATAGAATAGAATGGCATTAAGCTGATTGGTGCCATATTTGCGTGAATAGAGTATCAGATCATCATACCCGTCCGCGTTATAGTCCATGGCAGTAATTCTCTCTCCAAACCATGAATTCCCATAATGCCCTTTAAAGGTCTGCATAATTGGCATGCTGTTTTGGGCATAAATGCCGTTGATTGCTAGCAGAAGCATCATCAAGGACATCATCATCTTTGGCGTTTTCATTAGTTCATCCCTTTATTTGATAACGATTTTCCCGCTATTCGTTTTTGTGCCATTTAGCCATAAAGAAATGATGTACACCCCGGGATTCTATGCGAAGAATCAACAACTTATTCGTATCCTATGACTTTCCCATGATCGGCACTTACGCACATTGTTATGAACTCTCTCACATTGTCAAGAAAGTTTTCATTATTTCTATCATACCTGTATCCTGTTAAGCTTTTGAGGCGACAACTGCGGGGAATGAAGTACAGGGCATTTACAGGTACACATAGACAGTAAAATGGTTGACACTTTGTGCGTAGCGGAATATGTGTCACCGCATATTGAATAGTGTATAATAGGAGAGATTATGGCACAAATGATATCCGCAGCTGATGCTGCAGCGATGATCAAGCCCGGCACACGCTTGGCTATTGGTGGCTTTTTGGCCGTGGGCGCCCCTGAAGGCATTATTGATGCCATCGTAGAGCGCAAGATTGCAGATTTGCACATGATAGTGATTGCCTCCGACTGGGAGAATCGCGGTGTGGGCAAACTGGTCGTGGCGAACCTCATCAAGAGTGCGCAGGTATCGCATCTAGGTACAAACAAAGAGATTCAGGCGCAGATGAACGCTGGAAAGATCGACATCGAGCTGGTTCCTCAGGGTACTCTGATGGAACGTGTAAGAGCTGCTGGAGCAGGTTTGGGCGGCATCCTCACTCCTACCGGAGTCGGAACCGTGGTGGAAGAAGGCAAACAGATTATCAATCTGAATGGTAAGGACTACATTTTAGAGCACGCTATCGAAGTCGATGTTGCCATCGTAAAAGCTTGGAAAGCAGATAAGATGGGCAACCTAATCTTCCGGAAAACTGCCCGCAATAGCAATCCCATCATGGCGATGGCGGGAAAGATCACCATCGCTGAAGTGGATGAGATTGTGGAAGTAGGTGAACTGGATCCGGAAATGATAGCTTGCCCCGGTGTGTTTGTGAACTATCTGGTAAAGAGCACGGAGGTCGCTAATGGATAAGAGACAGATGATCGGTTGCAGGATTGCACGTGAATTTAAAGACGGTGACTATGTGAATCTTGGTATTGGCCTGCCCACCATGGCAGTGGATTATATTCCGGAAGGGATTCATGTCGTATTCCAGAGTGAAAACGGGATGCTGGGCGTTGGTCCAAGCCCGGCAGAAGGCACTGAGGATCCGGATATGATCAATGCCGGAGGCGGCTTCATTACTGCTTTGAAAGGCGCTTCATTCTTTGACAGTGCACTCAGCTTTGCTATCATTCGCGGTGGACACATCGATGCTACAGTACTGGGTGCGTTGCAGGTGGATCAACAGGGAAACCTGGCAAACTGGATGATCCCAGGCAAGATGGTTCCTGGTATGGGTGGTGCGATGGATTTGGTTACCGGTGCCCGCAAAGTTATCGTTGCCATGGAGCATTGCGACAAACACGGCAACCCCAAGATCCTTAAAGAATGCAATCTGCCCCTTACTGCTAAAGGCAAGGTGAGTCTCATCATCACCGATATGGCGGTGATTGAAGTGACAGTCAGTGGTTTGGTATTGTGCGAAGTGGCGGCAGGAACCAGCGTCGAAGAAGTCTTGAAAGCCACGGAAGCCGAACTGATAGTACCCGAACAGGTCGGCACTTTCGGCATGTAAGACACAATAGTAATACATATATATAACCCGGGCATCATACCCGGGTATCTTTTTGCTTCGAATTAGATACAAATCAATAGCGGGGGATCACATGCATATGGAAATGGAACACGGTTTGTCCCGCTTTTCGGCCGCAATTCATCATCAGATTGTAGGCTGAGGGCGAGTATCTTTTTTCCAGCAGTTCCTTCAGCTCTTTTACTGTTTCCAGCAGTGCAAGAGATTCTGCTTCATTCAGATCAAAGTATTGCGATACATGGCGTTTGGAGATCACCAGGCTGTGTCCCCGGGCAACCGGATGTTTATCTTGGATAACGTAGAAGTACTCATTGGATAGCAGGTGTTTGGAGACCGGGATCTCGCAGAATACGCAGGGAGCATCGTTATTCATTCTATACTCCTACTCTTTTGCAATACTTGTAAATAGGACATATGTCACAAGCTGGTTTGCGGGGTTTGCAGAGGTTTTGGCCAAAGGCAACTACATAGGAATTGATCTTTAGCCAATGCTTTTCCGGTAGCTTTGCCCTTAGCGCTATCTCGGATTCCAGGGGCGTTTTGGTTTGAATATACCCCCAACGGTTGCAGATGCGATGCACGTGGACGTCCACACAGATCGCCGGTAGGGAAAACGCCAGTGCCCGAACCAGATTGGCAGTCTTGCGTCCCACTCCGGGAAGCCGCAAGAGATTGTCGATCTCGCTGGGTACTTTGCCGCCGAACTCATCTCGCAGTACTTTGGGCAATTCTTTCAGGTGCTTTGTTTTGGCATTGTGAAATCCGGTTTGATAGATGATCTTGTCCAGCTCTTCAGCGCTCAATGTATCGAAGTCATCTGCCGTTGTCACTCTTTTGAAGAGCTCATCTACCACTTTAGCAGTGGTTTCATCCTTGGTTCGTGCACTCAAGATCGTAGCTACCAGTACTCTAAACGGATCTTTGGTCTTGGCTTGGATCAAATCCACGATAGGTGTCTTCACGCTGTTGAAATGCTCTTCCAAGCGCTTCATAACCGCATCTATGTCCTTTTTGTGCATGGTGTCTCCCTAAAGCAGTGATTCTTTGATGAATGTGGATCTTACGAGAAATTTCTTCTTGCCAATTATTCGAATCCTCATAATGTTGTCAACAATTAGGAGTATCCCAATGTGCGGTAGATTTGCGCAGGTGTTTAAACATGATCAATTGCAGAAGATACAAAAGGAACTGAAAGCGACCATCAGCTCTGAACAGCTGGAGATATCTTACAATGTAGCTCCTACACAGCAGGTGATGGCGATTGTCAGCAAGGGAGAGTTCCGTTACAACGGATTCTTCCGCTGGGGTCTGATACCATCCTGGATGAAGAGCCTGCCCAAGACCCCGCTGATCAATATCCGTAGCGAGAGTATCCATGAAAAACCATCGTTCAAAGCGTCTTTCATCCGGCGCCGGGCCATAGTTCCCGCCAATGGTTTCTACGAATGGCAAGCGCCCGGGAAAATCCCGCATTATATCTATCCGGCCGATGGAGGTTTGCTATATATGGCCGCCATCTACGACCTTTGGGAAGGGGACGACGGTAGTTATGTGCCTTCTCTGGGAATCATCACTACCGCCGCAAATAACTTTATGCGTCACTTGCATCAACGCATGCCGCTCATTCTGTCGCCAGACACCTTTGATCCCTGGCTGGATCCCTCTCTTCAGGATATAATTGCACTGAGTGGGCTGCTGGCGGAGATTAAGGATCCCAAGTTGCAGTGTCACCGTGTGAGTCCGGCGGTAAACAAAGCTGCAAACAATTCTGAAGATCTCATCAAAGAATACTCTTTTCAAAAAGATATCATTATTTAGAGGAAAACATGCTTGAAGAAAAAGCCCGGGTTTTGATCATCGACGATGATCTGCCCATTCTGGATAGTATCCGCATGGGTTTGAAGAACTGTCACAATTTGTTGGTTGACGTATGCGAGGATCCTTCTGAAGCCTTGAGTTTGCTGAAGAACAACGAGTATCAGACGGTTATCAGCGATGTGGCCATGCCTGTCATAAGCGGCTTGGACATCTTGAAGGCAGTATCGCAAGGAAATCCAGAGCTTCCGGTGATCCTGATCACAGGATATGCGGACACCGATATGATGAGGGAAGCCATCCATTATGGGGTATATGAATTTCTGAAAAAACCCTTTGAAATGGATGAACTGCTGATGACCCTGAACAAGGCATTGGAGACATACCGTCTGAGAATCCAGAATAAAGCATATAAAGACCACCTGGAGTCCTTGGTTACTCAGCGCACGATCGAGCTCTTTGATGCCAATAACAAGCTGCAAAAAAGCTACCTGAATACGATCCATGCCATGATTAACGCCATGGAGGTGAACGACATCTATACCAGAGGCCATTCCGAGCGCGTGACTGCCATGTCCATGAGAATGGGCAAGTTACTGGGTTTGGAAACCAAAGAATTGATCCTGTTGCGCATCGGTGCCTTGTTGCACGACTTGGGTAAAATCGGGATCGTTAGCAATGTGCTGAGCAAAGAGCACCGTCTTACCGAAAACGAATACAATGCAATAAAGCAGCATCCGCTTATTGGGGCCCGCATCATAGACCCCATAGGTTTTCCGGAGACTGTCGGTAAAATCATCCTGCAGCATCACGAATGGGCAAATGGCGAGGGCTATCCTTATGGCATCAAGCTCAATGATATCCATCCCTTGGCGCGAATTGTGAGTGTTGCGGATAGTGTTGATGCCATGACCAGCCGACGACCCTACAGCAGAAATCTGGATTTTCAGGGAGCCACTGAGGAAGTTCTAAACAACATCAATCGGCAATTTGATCCCATCGTGGGGCGTATCTTCTTTGCCAACAACCAGCAAATACACAACTTTACAAAAGACACTAATGCAATCAAGGAGATGTTGCAGGAAGCCTTTTGATGCGCTGCTCCCTCCGGTAACTATCGCAATGTAATGTCCCGCTCCATCCCGGAACTGCTCGATATTGATGAATCTGCAGCCTCTTATTTTCGCACAGAGTACTATCGGCGCTACAGCAAACACCGGTACAGTTCCACACCTATGTATTATTCTTCTTTCCTCTTATGGATTATCTATACATGAACCTGATATCATCGGGTTATCATCGGGTGACGACTGCATTATAACACCTTGATATCTGCTTCGGCACTATGTGATGTATGAAGGAGGAATAGCCGCCGATCACGCAGATTTAACTAGGATAATAAAGTTCATTTGACCTTATGTATCTTATTACCTATATGTTATA
The DNA here is from genome assembly GCA_023228285.1 of Candidatus Cloacimonadota bacterium. GTDB lineage: Bacteria > Cloacimonadota > Cloacimonadia > Cloacimonadales > Cloacimonadaceae > UBA5456. Next base: position 59,475 of record JALOBM010000007.1, read on the forward strand.
TGGTCAAATGGACTTCAATATCTGGAGTGGTAACTATGCATTACCTGAAGTCTATGCCATCCCCTAACTTACTAATCTTTCCTACACCTAAGTGCTTGGAAAATGGAGTGTCGCTAGCGAGAAATAGTTCGTATGTCATTATCCAGCTTTGCGATACCCTTTTAGAG
>JALOBM010000050.1 GCA_023228285.1 Candidatus Cloacimonadota bacterium
GTTGTTATTCCTTGCCTAAAGCATAAAGCAACAATAATATACGAGGTGTTTTTGTCAAGAAGTATTTTAAGCTATTTTACTGCCTCTCAATCACATGGGCTACTGGGAAAGATTAGCAGATAAAAGTTCATAAAACAAGGGAATCGTAAATTCGGTTCCCTTTTGTATAATGAGTGCTGAAGCTGATATAAAGCTGTTATCATGCAGTGTTCACTCGATGATAACGGGATCATATCTACTTCGGCACTCCTTTTTGTTATGAGCGTGAGTAGATAGCGGAGGACTACTGGCAGCAGTATGACGAGCGGGTTCTACGCCAGGGCAGAGCATGCCATCACTAAATCTGCTTTGCCCTTCAAATCCACATCCTGTTGAGCTGCTGGGATTATCGCGGCATCACCTTGCTTGAGATGCAGGATTTCTTCTTCGCAGATCATTTGGCATTCACCTTCCAAGGCAAGAACAATGCGCGCACCTTTCTGCCGTGGAAGGGAAAACTCGCCATTCAGACGGATGCGGGAAAGCAGAAAGTCGTCCACAGGAACTTGATAATGCACAATATCTCCGTATGAATCTCCAGAGCTTATTATCTGCGCTTTGTATGGCTCGTTCCGCATTACTCCAAGTAGCTCTTCTACATCGATGTGTTTGGGACTCAATCCTGCTCTTAGTACATTGTCTCCGGATGCCATTATCTCGATCCCGGCTCCTTCCAGGTAAGCGTGAATGATGCCTGCCTCCAAGAAGATTGCTTCAAATGGTTGCAGGCAGATCAGGTTCAGAAACATGGGGGAGAGTACCGACGGATCCTGAGGATATAGCTGTAGAAGCTTTTTACTCCAGATTAGTTCATCCTGCCATTTGTCTTTCTTTGGCAGATTGCACAGGTGATCAGCCAATCCCGGTAAAGGCTTGCGTTGAAGGATTTCCCTGTACAGAAAAGTAAAACCTTCGGAATCTGGTCCTTGGGCAAAGTCTGTGAAGCTTTCAAAAAGATTGTTCAGGCCAAAGTAAGTAAAAATCTCCACAATCTCCGGGTATTCACGAATACCGCAGAGCGCATGGAAGGGCGTGAGCGCAAGTATCATCTCCGGTTTGTGATTTCTGTCCCGATAGTTGCGATTGGGGGCATCCAAAGGGATCTTCAAAGCGTTTTCGCGTTCAAAACCGATCTCCGCCTGGTGTTTCGAGGGGTGAACCTGGATCGAGAGCGCTTCCCGGGCAGCGAGGATCTTCAATAGGAAAGGTAGTTCGGTTTTCTCTTTGCCCAACCAATACACGGGATTTTCCGAAATGGCATGATTCAAATATCTATTATCTGCCAAAGAGGGTGCTTTGGGATGAGCTGAATACCAGGCTTCAGCCAAAGCTCCTGTTTCGTGAATCTTCAGAAAGTTTTGAATAAAAGTATGTGATCCCCAGTCATATCGTTGTAGGGCAGGCAGAATATAATTCATTGATCCTCCTAAAACTGGAAGTAGATAAAGGGTTGGATATCTGCACTACGTGCTTGGAAGAGAAGCCATATTACCAATGACATCAAAAGAGACTGTAATGGCAAAGGTAATTTGTAGAGGAATCTCTGATAGTGTTTTTCCCAGCTATCTGGTTGCCAGTGTGCCAAAAAGCCAATTACAATCAGGAATGCAATCACGCTGTACTCATTGATCCACTGACTGAATAGAGCAGCATTGAAGGATGTAGTGATGCGCTTGATAATGTTGAGGGAATTCTCGAAGCTATTGCTGCGGAAGAATATCCAACTGAAGCAGACAAAATGGAAGGTAATGATAGTACTGAAGATCTGGATGACGCGGTTTTTTGCCAGTTTGGTATTGATCCAGGCTTTGTCCAGCACCAGAGCTACACCGTGCATACCTCCCCAAAACACAAAGTTCCAACTGGCACCGTGCCACAATCCGCCCAGAAGCATTGTTGTCATCAGATTCATATGCTGGCGGATTTTTCCTTTGCGATTGCCACCCAAAGGTATGTAGAGATAATCTCTCAACCAGGAGGAAAGTGAGATATGCCATCTCCGCCAGAAATCCGTAATACTATGCGCTTTGTAGGGACTGTTGAAGTTTATAGGAAGATCAAAACCCAATAGAGCTGCCAAGCCGATGGCGATGTCGGAATAACCGCTGAAATCGCAGTAAATCTGCAGGGCGTAGGCATAAACGCCAAAGAGATTCTCCATGCCCGAAAAGAGCATGGGATTGTCGAAAACCCTATCCACGAAATTTACCGATAGATAGTCGGCAATAATCCCTTTCTTCAGTAAACCGGCAAAGATCAGCACCAAAGCTCTTGATATTGTATCCTTATCAAGATGTATCTCCCGGTTGATCTGAGGGATAAAGTAGCTGGCGCGTACGATTGGGCCTGCTACCAGTTGGGGGAAGAAGGATACAAAAAAGGCGAAGTCTTTGAAGCTATGGATAGGTTTCAGCTTGCCAAAATAGACGTCGAGTGTGTAGCTCCAGGTCTGGAAAGTAAAGAAACTGATCCCGACCGGCAGAAAGATGTCCATGGCAGGTAAGCTGCCACCGGAGATCTGGTTTATGGTCTCAATTATGAAATTCGTATATTTATAATAACCCAGAGTACCCAGATTCCAGATCAGGCTGCACATCAGCCATGCTCTCTTTGAAGCTTGTTTCTTGCTTTTGTATATTGCATGACCCAGGTAAAAATTCACAGCGGCAGTGATCAGCAAAAGACATACGAAGAGACCGGAAGTCTTGAAGTAAAAATATAGTGAGGCTATTAGCAGATACCATGTTCTGGTCTGATACCGATTTGCCAATAGGGGATAAAACAGTATTACTACAATGAAAAAGAAGAGGAAGAAGGTACTGTTGAACAACAGCGGATTCTGTGGATCGTAATTCATGGTGCTAAGAACCTGATTTAGAATGTGTTGCACTAGTTGTTCCTCGTCTCGGAAAAAGTCTTGTAACCCTTTATCAGCGCTTGGTAAAAGAGGTGTCCCTGCAGCATATACCCCTTTGGAGTAAAATGAAGATGGTCCTTCGCCGCCATTGAGTTTGAGCGCCATTTCACAATGCTGCCAGCTCCACCCATCACCTCATACAGATCCCAAAATGCGTGTCCATGCTCTTCAGCATAGGCGCGGATAATGTCGGCCACATTCACGATGTCCCGGTTTGTCTTGCCAGCTTTGCGTGAATCAGGCGGCAGAGTAAACAGGATAGGAGTATCTAGATTACTCTCTTCCAGCCTGGTCATAAAGCTTAAAAGATTCTTTCGAAACACTTCAGCACGAAATTTCCCCTGGGCGTCGTTTGTACCCAGGGAAATCAGGATCAGATCAGGTTTCAATAGCGGTATCTGCTCAAACATCATATCCTGATCTACCAATGTGTAAAAACCTGCGCCATTCACTCCCATAGAGTGATACAACAGGCCTGCTTCGTCCCGCTCCAGGCTGATGCCATACAGTTCGCTCATATCCTGCGGTAAGTGGATGTCGGCAGAATTTTCCAAACCTTGAAATAGAAGATGATGAATGGAGTATCCCTCAAGCTCACTTCGATCCAGGCTAATGGTATTCACTTGGTTTTCTAAAACCATTCTGGCATCTTTGTTGGCATATAGCTTTGCTTGATCGAAAGTGCATTCTATCTTGAAGAATGAATTGGTCTTTATCTTCAGTTCAGATTCAGCCTGATTGGCGAGAGTATATCCGCTAAGGCTGCGGGGATTATCGATGCGGCGAAAGCTGTTTTTGGAGCTTATCTGATAATCATCAGGCTGATTTGTCCCGGATAGCCTGTAGGGAAAGATCAAGCCCCGTCCGGCATTTCCAAAATACTTTTGCAGAGCACTGCGTGCCGTTCCGCTAAAATACCCGCTTTGCATATGGGAATCACCAATCTGAAATATCGTAACCTGATCGCGGAGTCCGTTGCGCAATTGCAGCAGCTTCATATAAAAAGGTTCCAGAGCGCCTTGATCGTTCTCCAACACATTCTTTGCGGGATCGATAAACTTGTAGCTTTTCAGGTAGGTATCGCTATCTAAAAGTAAGTAATAGCTTTGGATGAATTCTTCCAGAGTATCGAGGTCTTCCGGGTATTCCTCTTCACTAAAGATATCGGGTTCGTGTTCCACGCCGGATTTGGCAAAACTGAGTAAAAACAAAGATCCGAAGAGCATCAGCACCATCAGGAATGCTTCTTTCTTTCTCAATTCTCTTTCCTCAAAAAATCTATCAGAAGTTCTGCGATTTTATCTGCTCCACGTCTGGTAAAATGAGTAAAGTCCTTTCCGGCCAGGGGAGGATTTTGGTGTACATAGCCTAGCATGGAGTTGTATCCCCCCATAGCTTCATAGAGATTCCAGAAGGCACAACCGGTATCCAGGGCTACATCACCTTGAGCTTTTACCAATAACGGAATATCGGGAGAGGTCTTGTACACTCCATGGTCTTTGATGCTGCGATCATGAACACTTACAACTAATATCGGTACATCTTTCAGCGCTTTCTGCAGATGGCGGATCGTGCGGGTCATGGCAAGTTTGTAATTCTCATAATTGGTATTTTTGGGATTCGAGATATTCCCGCCATATTGCATCACTACCAGGTCGTAATCCAGATACCTTTGAAAGGCTGAGAGAGTGTTTTCGTGAATGCGCTGAAAGTATAATCCCGAATAGCCCCGGATGGGGAAGTTATCTACATACACACCTTTATCTTCGTCAAAGGATACACCGTAGAGGTGGATGGGATCATGAGCAGAAAACTCTAGCTTCAGGGTAGTGATCGGGCTATCGGGACTGATATCCAGGGCATGAAGCTCATCTCCGCTCTCCAGAGTCTTATGTTCATATGGACCTGAGTTGTAGCTTACCTTTACTACAGAACTCTCTGAGGCATGGCTGTAAAAAAGCTTGATTCGGGTGAATACAGGGGAGCCGCCGGCATTTCCTGCTCCCTTGTATTCCACCCAGGGATCGTAATCTACATAGAATCGGGTGATCTCTGTCCGTGGTTCTTCCGTCTCTTTGGTAGCCAGACTGTCTGCGCGGAGACTGTCTGCACTGAACAGAGTATCGGTAGCCACAGGGCTGATCGTTTTGCTGGCAACATAATAGGGACGAGGGATAAAAGTATAACCGGTAATGCCTAGAGAAACATCATTCTTGTCCAGATTCATAAAGGAGATGCTTTCCCAATTTCTAGAAAACTTGTGTTGGATGGTTTGCCGGAATCCGGATACGATGGATGTAATCGGCATCATCCCTACACCCTGTCCGCCATATACGCTCTGCAATTTATAGCGGAGGGGCGCAGTAAGCAAGTCGCCTTCGATAATAGAATCGCTATAATAAGCTATGCGTATATGCTTTTCTCTCTTGCCCAATAGAGAGGAATCAAACAAGGGACTTTGCCCTGTTATGGGGCTCATTGATCTCATTTTTTGAATGAAGGGGCGCAACTCCTTGGACGCATGCTCCGGGGTTTTGTGATGCATGGTCAGGCTATCTACGGGAGCCTGTTTATCGAATAGCGCTTCAAACCAACTCATCTTGCGGATGGGGAAGATGTCGTTGCTATAGGCAGGTAGGAGCTTTGCCAATACTCCAGTAAAAAACGCCGCCATCAAGAGGAGGGCGGCGGGTCTTACAAAATCTCGATTCATAGATGCTTGTATCCAATTTTTGAATCAATTTTAGTTAAGGGCTTTCCGTATTCTTCCAATCAAAGAAACGCTATCCAGCCCATAAGCTTTATACAACTCCTCAGACTCACCGGAACAGGGATATGAATCTACTCCAATGGGGATTAGTGTGCTCCTCACACCTGTTTCGATCATCACTCTAGCTATTGTGCTGGCCAAACCACCATGGATGCTATGGTCTTCAACGCTGATGATCGGCCCTTTTCGTGCTGCTTCTGTGATAAGCTTTGCCGGGATATCCAGAGGGCAGGATACCACTATCAGTTCCACAAACAGCCCTTCTTCCCGCAATACATCTACGGCCTTCAAAGCACGTGCTGTGGGAGTGCCACACACAAATACACTGCCTCTGTCTCCGATCCGCAATACATCAGCTTTGCCATATTCGAAGCAATAATCCGTGTTGTAATACACTTCTCCATCCTGATCTTTCAGAATGGGCAGCTTGGAACGTCCCATCGTCACTATATAGTTTCCGGGTTTGTCAATCAGCCAACGGATCACGCGGTCAGTTTGATTGGCATCTGCCGGACATATTATCCTGGTATCAAAGAGATTGCGGGCAAGAGAGATATAGTCTACACACTGATGTGTCTTGCCATCTGCGCCTACATCAATCCCGACATGAGTAACCACGGTTTTCAGATTAGTGTGATTGATATCGTTCAAACGTTGCATATTGTAGGTTTCATCAATGCCAAACACACCAAAATCGGACCAGAAACACTGGATGCCCATAGTGGAAAGAGCTCCGCTGAGTACAGCTGCATGATGCTCCATAATGCCAGTCTGTAGAAAGCGTCCTGGCAGGGTATCACGGAATTCGCCAGTCTTCACACTGCCAGCAAGATCGCAATCGACTATTACTATAGGAGATTCATTGTCTTTATTCAGGATTCCCAGGTCAGCGATGGCTTTGCCCCAAGCGCTGCGGCAATCGCTATCCGAGCTGTATAACACTGGTTTTCCGGGTTTTAATTTGTATTCCGGATGAAAATCTACCTTGGCTTTGCTTTCCTTTGGCTCATACGTGTCCCGCATCTGTTGGTACTTGCTGATTTCATTGGCTACACCGAGTTCGGTAAGTGCCTGGGCACATTGTTCTTTGGATAGTGTGGAGCCATGGTATTTGGCGTTGTTTTCCATGAAGCTTACGCCTTTGCCCATTATAGTGTGAGCAAGGATCATCACGGGGCTTCCGGCATTACGTGCGGTGTCCAGAGTCTGAAGAATCTGAGCGATATCATGACCGTTTACTTCCATCACCTGCCAACCGTCGGATTCCCAATTCTTGCGGATGTTCTGTGGCATCACCTCGTGGATGGAACCGGATATCTGCAATTGATTGTAGTCCACTATCGCCGTGAGGTTATCCAGCTTGAACTTGGAGGCAAAACGCCTTGCTTCGCTTAATTGCCCCTTTTGCTGTTCTCCGTCTCCCATTAGCACATAAACATGGCTGCCCAGATTCTTGATCTTGGAACCTATGGCAAAACCAGCAGCCGCAGAAAGACCTTGACCCAAGTTTCCAGTACTCCACTCCACACCGGGTACATCACGCTCTATGTGCCCTTCAAAGATGCTGCCAAACTTGCGAAACTGGTGTATTGCGTCATCAAGTGGGAAGTATCCCATGATGCCCAAAGTGCTGTAAACTGCCGGAGATATGTGCCCAATGGACACAACCATGCGATCGCGTTCCTCCCACCCAGGGTATTCAGGATTGTGACGCATGGTGTTGTATATACATAACAGCATGTCTATGCTGGACATAGAGCCACCGGGATGGCCGCTGCCTGAAAGTGTGGTCATGTGCAATATCGCTTGTCGTGCTCTTAATGCTTGCTTTGTGATCTTGTCGATGAGTTCTACTCTACTCACTCTATTACCTCTGTATTTATAGTTATCCGATTGTGATGATGGATATCCCATTTCAAATGCCAGATTAAATATGGGCGATTGCGGTCAAGGAAAAAATAGCAGTCTAAGGTCTATGATACTGGCTTGTAGTCCGGAACGTCTGCCTCTGGTCTATGAGAAGGCTGCATATGTAAAGACTGCTTAGATAGATTGCATGTGTAGGAATCTGCACTGGACACGAAAAAAGCGACCTCAAGCTTTCCCAAGGTCGCCTAATATTTGGTGGAGCATAGCGGGATCGAACCGCTGACCTCATGACTGCCAGTCATGCGCTCTCCCAGCTGAGCTAATGCCCCAAAACTGAGCGTTTATATTTGATCACAGTTCCAAGAGCTTTGTTTTTGTCAAGCAGAAAATGGCTTAGCTGCCATCAGAGTACACGCATCCGTCTGTAGGACATGATGTTAACCAATATTTACTTTTCCTTATGTAAACTGAATATCGGGAAATAACAAAAAAACACTTGTGTAATTTGCCATTGCCAGAAAAGTGGCTCTTTAAAGAATATTACGATCCATTGTGGAGGATATAATGCTCGAAGACTTGAGAAAGAAACAGAAAGTCATCATCTATTTTGTGGCCATCATCTTCATCCTGGGGATGGGAGCCGTTGGTGTTGTGGAGGTTTTCACACCAAAGCCATATGTGGGCAAAGTGGCTGGTACAAAGATCAGTTTTGAGATGTATCAAAACAAGATTCAGGAAATGTATACCAGACATAGCGAAAGCAACCCCAATCAACCCATTGATGATGCAACCCGGAAGAACCTGGAGAATCAGGCTTGGCAGGAATTGGTGGATGGAATCCTCTGGGACAAGCAAATCAAAAAGCATAAGATAAAGGTCAAAGACGACGAAATCCTTACTGAGATGCAGAATAATCCTCCTGAGGAGCTCATGCAGAATCCCGCTTTACAAACAGATGGCAGATTCGATACAGGCAAATACATTGCCGCTCTTAAAAATGATCCCAATTTGTTCTTGGTCTTGGAAGACTATTATAAAAGCTATCTGCCTCGTAAACGCCTGCAAGAAAAGATTATGGCAGATGCCGGGATTACCTTGGACAGCTTAAAGGCCGAATACATTAAAGAGAACGACATTGTGCGTGGCAAGATGATATTCTTCGATTACAATACCATCAAAGACGTTCAGGTGTCCGATGAAGATATTCAGAAGTATTATGACGAGAAAAAAGAAGAAGAATACAAAAAGGGTCCAGCAACCAAGATGCAGTTCTTTGTGTTTGAAGAAAAGCCATCTGATGAAGATATCGCTGAAGCAAAGAAGAGTGCGGATCAGCTGGCTGCCAGAGCCAGAGCCGGGGAAGATTTTGCCCAATTGGCCATCGATTATTCAGACGATCCCGGATCGGGACAGAATGGCGGATCTTTGGGAGTATTTGGCAAGGGACAAATGGTTCCCGAATTTGAAGCAGCCGCTTTTAGCTTGAAAGAAGGTGACATCTCTGATCCCGTCAAGAGCGATTTTGGTTGGCATATTATTCGTGTTGACCGCATTGTAAGCACTGATCCAGCAAACCCTCAAGTGGAAGCCAGACATATTTTGGTGAAGATTGAAGCTAGTGAGACCACCAAGATCGAGATTGCTGAGAAAGCTCAGAAAGCTCAGGAAATGCTGAAAAAGAAGAAGATTGATGAAGTGGCAAAAGCTCTGGATATGGAACCCCAAGACAGCGATTGGGTGGCTCCTGATGCACAGTATATCTCTGGAATCGGTCAGCTTCCTCAGTTGATCTCCTGGATGGCAAAAGCCAAAAAAGGCAAAGTAAGTGAAGTTATCAGAGATCAACAAGGTCGCATGATCGTTGGAAAGATTACTGAAAAAGCAAAAACCTACTATGAAGAATTTGAGAAGGTTCGCCCCCGCATTCGCTATGAGCTTGAAAAGCAGCAGAAGCTGGCAAAAGCCAGACAAAAAGCTGATGAATTTGCCGCTAAATACACAGCTGACCAGTATTTTGACAAGGCTGAAGCAGAAGGTTGGAAAGTGTTTGATGTGACCAATTTCAAACGCGGCAACAGCGCTCCTGGCATCGGTATCTCAGATATGTTTGCCGATGAAGCTCTGAAACTGAATGAGGGCGATCTCAGTCCAGTAATTCACGATCCCAAGGGAAGTTACATTATAAAGGCTGAAAGCCGCACCAAACCAGATATTGCTGCTTTTGAGAAAGATACTGACAAACAAAAAGAGATTCGCGAGAAGCTGGAAAACCTCGCTTTCTCCCGCTGGTATCAGCAGATGCGGGAAGAAGCCAAGATAGAAGACCGTCGCGCAGAATTTGGCTTGTAACAACTGAATCTACTGGCTGTAATGCCGTCATATATCAGATGCGGATGGCCTTTGACGGTTTTCCGCATCCTTTGCTTCTAAAGGAGAAATCATGAGCAAACTAATGACTAGTGTGAGCGGGGTTCGGGGTATCTATGGTGACACTCTCACTCCACCTGTCGTGCAACAATACGTGGCGAGCTTTGCCGCAATACAGAAACAAGCATACGGAAAAGGCAGAATCATCATTGGAAGAGACAGCCGTACCACCGGAAATGCCATGATGCACAATATCGTATCCACGGTCAATAGTATTGGTCTGGACGTTACAGATCTGGGTGTGGTCTCCACTCCTACGGTTTTACTGGCGGTTGAAGAGAGCGATGCTATCGGTGGAATCGCAATCACTGCCTCTCACAATCCTCCTCAGTGGAATGCGATGAAGTTCGTGGATCGGGATGGTCTGTTCCTTGCTCCTGATAAAGCCGCCAAATTCCTGGCAGATGTCCATAAACCTGTTCTCTGGGCTGATTGGCAGACCGTAGGCCGGTTGAACTACGATGATAAAGCAATCCAGAGGCACATAGATAAAGTACTGAACATTCCATATTTGGATGTAGATGCTATCCAGAAACGAAAGATCAAGGTAGTTCTGGATTCCGTGAACGGTGCCGGAGGTCTGATCTCCCCATTGCTACTAGAGGCTTTGGGATGCACTGTAGTCGGCATCAATACTGACCCCACCGGCGTCTTCGCTCATCCGGCAGAACCATTGAATCAAAACCTTGGCCAGCTGGAAGAAGCAGTAAAAATGCATGGGGCAGACATTGGTTTTGCCACCGATCCGGATGTTGACCGGCTCTCGATCGTAGATGAACAAGGAAAGTGCATCGGAGAAGAATTGAGTGTTGTGCTGGCACAATGCTATGTTATGCCGAAGAAACGCGGTGATATCGTAGTAAATCTCTCTACTTCAATGCTTAGTGACGACATTGCTCGCAGATATGGGGTGAAGGTTCATCGCACAAAGGTGGGTGAGGTGAACGTTGGTAAAAAGATGCAAGAGCTTTCCTCCCCGATTGGTGGAGAAGGGAATGGCGGTATCATCTGCCCAGAAGTTCACTACACCCGCGACGCACCTGCAGGTATGGCTTTGATTCTGGGCTTGTTGGCAGAAAGCGGTAAATCGGTATCCGAATTGGTGCAAGAACTGCCCAAATACTACTTTGCCAAAGACAAACTTGAGCTTGCTGCCTCGGAAATGGATGCAGCCATGGCAAAAGTTCCACATATGCTACAGGGTTACGAGATTGATACTCAGGATGGCATCAAAGGCACTAGAGACAAGCATTGGATTCACATCCGTAAATCCGGTACCGAACCTATCATCAGAGTGTATGTGGAGAGTGAGAGCCCGGATTATAGCGTTCAACTCTGCCAGGAGACTATCCAGAAACTGAAACATTAGTCCGTATACAAGGACAGATGATAACATAAGATAGCAGTGCTGATGGCAAGATTCAGAGATTCCATGCTTCCATGCATCCTGATCTTGAGGCTCGAATCTGCTCTTGCCATCAGTACTTTGTTAACTCCGTGAGCTTCACTGCCCAGGATGTAAATCTCCGGGTCAAGGGAGGGACGGTGGTCTTCCAATGCTGTATCAGCATCCATGTCCAATACCACTTTCTTAGCCTCCAAAGCAAGCAATGCTTCGTAGTCCAATATCTCCCAAGGGATAGCATACACTGCCCCCAGGGAAGCACGTACCACCTTGGGATTAGCCAGTTCACAACTGTCTTCGGAGAGGAAGATGGCATCCATGCCTAATGCTGCAGCTGTGCGAAATATGGTGCCCAGATTACCGGGATCAGACACTCGATCCAGATACAAGGCTCGCTTGAAACTCTTTACACCCGGATTTGGCAAGGGATATAAACCGGCTATGCCCGCCGGATGCTCGCTCTCGCAGAAACGCTTCATCTCATCAGCACTGCATACCCAAGTACGGATGTTTTGCTTCTTCTCAAGCTCAGGGGAGCAAATAAACAGCTCCAGAGGCTCTATTCCAAAGGCTTCTAACTGATCTATGAGTCTTTGTCCTTCAACCACCATCAGCTCTTTTCCCAGGCGATATTTCTTTTGTTTCAGCTTGGCTAATTCCGCAATATATGCCTTGGAAATTCTTTCATTTTTGGGCACTGGATAGCTCCTTGTTAATCAGTTATCTACACACTTATCCACATCCATTGGTGGATAAGTATGATGATCTAAGTTGTTGTTACATGTACACATGATCTTCTCGCCTAAAACTCGCTAAGCACTTATCCACAAGTTATCCACATTGTCATAACGGCCTGTCTTTTTATAAGATAGAGAACTTGACCCGCAAGCGCTTGCCTGTAGCACTATACTCTACTATGTACACTCCGCGGATCAGCGAATCAAAACCGGGGATATCCTGTAGCAAGATGATACCTGATGATTTTGCACTTGGATCATGGTCGAAAGACAGAATTCTCTGACCTTTAAGATTATACACATAAATCTTGGATTCTGCAATTGAGTCCACTGCAAGGTACCAATCCAGAAAGGCGGGAGAGTTCGTGGACACGGGATTGGGGCGCACTACTAGGCTCTCTTTGGGTGTCTCGTACTGGTAGTCTATACTAAGGGCAACTGAGGTATTTCCGGACTGATCAACAGCATAGACTCCGCAGTTTCCTGAACTGCCGATCTCGAAGTCTACGTGGATTTCCTGGGCATAGATTTGGGAGTAGAGCCAGAAATCCGCATGATCGCCCTGTATGTGGTAACACAAAGAGTCCACATCTGCCGGAGCTTCAATAGCGAGATGCAAGCGGCCGTGGTATTGATACTGACGAATCAGCTTTGGGGCTGAAGGCGCATCCTGATCATTCCCCAAAGCAGCATTCACCAAGCTTAGCCACGAGCTTTGGGCAAATGCGAGTTTCATATAGGTTGACCAGGCGATATTCAGATTGTAGCGGACATCAGGAAACCAGATCGCCAAAGCACCCAAATTTTGCTGGTAGTAAGTAGTAGAAAAGACATTGTACGGGACTAATTGCTCGTAAAACTCCCATACTTCGGCACTCATTTCCGGCAGGATCCCGTTTTCGATGATTCGGGAAAGCATCTGTTTCACATCCACATCTGCGTATCCGCTATTCATTTCGTATAAGCTATCGCGTATCTTCATGAGTTGCGCTGCATGGGGATAGAGATTGCGCCAGTAATCTGATAGCAGGTTGTAGTAGCTACCCAAAACAGAAGTATCTATTACCGAACAGCTTATGTTTAGAAAGTAGTTTGAGGGATTATTCTGCGAACCGGGCAGATAGGATTCCAGATACAAATCCGGAATCTGAGCTGCCACAGCCCGGGGTTCTTGGGAAAAGAGCGGGATCATTGTCTGATAGGGAAAGCCGTTTACTGGCACCAAATCTGCCGAGCCGACAATGTAATCTGCAAAGTGTCTTAGTTCATATCCAATTTCTATGCTTTGCATGCTGCAAGCGTCAAATAGTAGGATATCCAGGCTGGGCGTTCCAGACAATGCAGCGCTCAGTTCGCCATTTGCTACTCCGATGGCGTTTCCGCTTTCTTCATCAGGGGAGATGTATTTACTTTGTTTATACCAGCTATCCGCGTGAGACCATATAATCAGCATTCTGCGTGAAGCAGGATAGTGCTTAAAGCCCCAGGAGACGAAATCTCTCAGCACTTCAGGATCACCGCTGTCCACATTACCCAAGCTCTGCACAATGCGGGAATTGAATCCTGCTTCGGGATTGTGCTCGATTTTATGTCGTTTTGCACCGCTTCCAGGTAAATCAAGCTGTACGATCAGGTTCAGATTATGTGGTTGTTCCACTGCTTCCATTGCTTGTAAGTTCTCTATGGCCTGTCCAGAGAGATCGTTATCCGCACCCATGTAGATCAATACCGTCCAATCCTCAGCAAATAGAGCCGGGACAAGCATGAGCAGAAATAAAAGTAGGGAAATTTTCTTCATATTAAAAGCTAAAGTTGTATGTATAAAACGGGAAATCCGGCAGAATGTGCCGGATACCCCAAGTAATTGCTATTGATCGAGGTTTTAATATGCATAGTCCATGGCTTCTTCCTGGCCATTGAGAACCCGGATGCCGCCCTGGCAAAGTGCTTCCATCTCTTTTTCACCAGGATAGAGGTGAATATCTGCTATGAAGCTGCAGCGGGATTTGATCTCGTTTACAATGAGATCATTGTAAACCAAACCTCCGGAGAGGAATATTCCGTCCACTTTTCCGGAAAGCACAGTTGAACAAGCGCCTATCTCCTTCGATACCTGATAGCACATAGCTTGAAGGATGAATTTTGCTTTTTCATCGCCTTCCATGATGCGTTTGTTTACTTCGATACCGCTGTCGGTGCCCAGATAAGCCATCAATCCGGCCGTTTTGGTAAGGTATGTGGTCAATTCTTTTTTCGTGTATTTACCACTGTACGCCAAATCCAGTAAATCACCTATAGGTAACGCTCCAGCGCGCTGAGGGGAGAAGGGTCCCATTCCCAAAAGTGCATTATTGACATCTACCACTCTGCCGGATTTGATGGCCGCGATTGAGATGCCTCCGCCCATATGAACTCCGATGAGGTTCACACTACTGATGTCTTTGCCCAGTTCTTTGGCCATCAGACGAGCGATGTAGCGGATGTTCAGAGCATGCAAGAGGCTTTTACGCTCGATTTCCGGAACACCGGATATTCTTGCGATATCGTCAAATTCATCCACTACCACAGGATCTACGATGAATCCCGGAATACCAAGTTCTTCCGAGATTGCATTGGCAATAAAAGCACCCAGATTGGATGCATGAATACGGCCCCAAAGAGCTGGATCCTGCAGATCGCGCAACAGGCTTTTCCCGATTTTTATCGCACCACCACTAACCGGGCGCACCAATCCACCTCTACCGACTACGGCATGCAAGCTTTTGGCATCTACATTGTTTTCTGCCATAGCTTCCATCACCAATCCTTTACGAAAGTCGTATTGTTCAATGATACCGCCAAACTTGTCCAGCTCTGCTGGATCGTGCCTTAAAGTCTTCTCAAATACTGGATGATGATCGTCGTAAACGGCTATTTTCGTAGAAGTAGAGCCGGGATTAATCGCGAGTACGCGGTAGGACATAATACCTCCAAATAGTACTATATTTATTTTTTTACCAAACTAGTTGTTTGCGATATCTTGTCAACAGATTAGTGGAATTTTACTATCTCTTAGTGGGAGACTACTAGGGTGACCCAGCAATAGGCGAGGCTCAGAGATCTCTTAATCAATGACAAAACATGGATAAACATTGATAAATAGTAATAGATGGATTGATAAAACACTGATAAGCTAAAACCCAAACAAATATGAAAATCCAGAATCCAGAACCCAGAACCAGAACCAGGAAACATCAAAGCGTGGCATGGTTCGGATACCCAGAACGTTAACTAAGCGTAAGAATGCTCCACTGGTGTTGATTCATGAGCCAATTGATCGCCAGTTTAGGAGATATGAAGAGATCATCA
>JALOBM010000146.1 GCA_023228285.1 Candidatus Cloacimonadota bacterium
CGGAGACAACAGCACATTTGAAGTAAACCTCATCGTACCGATCGCAATGCAGCCCGGACTGCGCTTCGCAGTACGCGAAGGCGGCCGCACAGTGGGCGCCGGCGTCGTTACTGAGATAATAGAATAAAGCAGCCCCAGGAGGGGAATATTTTGGCAAAAAAAATTCGTATTAAATTAAAAGCCTTTGACCATCGCGTTCTCGACGCCTCTGCTACACAAATCGCGGAGACTGCAGAGCGTACTGGTGCAAGAGTGTCCGGGCCGGTACCTCTTCCGACAGAGATCAAAAAGTTCGATATACTGATGTCCCCTCACGTTGACAAGGACGCACGCGAACAGTTTGAGATCAGGACACACAAGCGTCTGATAGATATAGTCGACCCGACACAGAAGACGATGGAAGCTCTCATGGAGCTTAATCTGCCTTCCGGTGTTGATATACAGATCAAGCTGTAGAGGTTTGATCTGAAAGGAGTGAAACGCAAATGAGCATGGGGATTCTGGGCCGTAAGGTAGGGATGACCCAGGTCTTCGACGAAGAAGGCAAGGCAGTGCCGGTAACAGTTATCGAGGCAGGACCTTGCTCCATCGTTGGAATCCGGACACCTGAAAAGAACAGTTACAGCGCAGTGCAGCTCGGTTTCGGAGAAATCAAGCCCGTTAAGGTCAATAGGCCGATGAAGGGTTACTTCCAGAAACAGGGAACAGCACCGAAGCGCTGGCTGAGGGAGTTCCGCGTAGAAAATACGTCGGACTACCAGGTGGGACAGGAGATCACCGTTTCTCTGTTCCAGAATGGCGAAATTGTTGATGTCACTGGCATCAGCAAAGGTAAGGGAACCGCAGGCGTAATGAAACGTCATGGATTTGGTGGAGGACCAGCAAGCCATGGTGCTTCTGTTACCCACCGTCACCCCGGTTCTATTGGATGCAGCAGTTATCCCGGTCGTGTAGTAAAAGGCCGGAGGATGGCGGGTCACATGGGAAGTGAGCGAGTAACCACGAAAAACCTAAAGGTTTTTGCAGTGGACGAAGAGAACAACCTGATATTGATCAAAGGTTCTGTTCCCGGAGCTCGCGACAGTCTCATTATGATCCGTAAAACAGCGTAAGTAGGGAGGCAGAAGACTATGCCTGTAGTAAAAGAAGTAAATTTCAAAGGCGAGGTAATCGGAGATTTTGAACTCTCAGATGCCGTCTTCGGTGCCCCTGTCCATGTGCCGGCTATGCATCAGGTAGTAGTTGCGCATCTGGCTAACTGCCGTGTTGGAACTCATAACACAAAAGATCGCGGAGATGTCCGCGGCGGCGGTAAAAAGCCCTGGAGACAGAAACATACAGGTCGTGCCCGTGCAGGCAGTTCACGCTCGCCCATTTGGGTCGGCGGTGGAGTTGCTCACGGTCCGCACCCGAGAGACTACCATCAGAAGGTAAACAAGAAGGTCCGTCGTCTTGCTCTGTGCAGCGCCTTGACCCTAAAGGTCCAGGAAGAGAATATGCTTATTCTTGAGCGCTTTGATGTACAGGCACCGAAGACAAAGGTAATGCTTGATTTCCTTACGGCTATCGACAGTGGAAAGAAGCCGCTTTTTGTTCTTCATGAGACGAACATGGCAGTTGTCAAATCTGCTGCAAACATTCCTGGAGCGGAAGTAATGCATGTTGACAGCATCAACGTTTATGACCTTCTTAACCATGATCAGCTGATTGCGACTCCTGAGGCTGTCAAAAAGCTCGAGGAGGTGTTCGGTTAATGAACGCAGTAGCACATGATATTATTGTCCGCCCGATAATCACAGAAAAAACAAGCCGGATGATGGAACTTGGACAGTACACGTTTGAAGTGCTTCCCAAAGCGAACAAGATCGAGATCCGCAAAGCTGTCGAGGAAGTTTTCAAAGTAAAAGTTGTAAGAGTAAATACGATCCAGGTCCGTTCTAAACCGAAGCGGATGGGTGCCTTTTTGGGTCGTTCACGTTCCTGGAAGAAAGCGATAATTACACTTGCAAAAGGTGAAAAGATCGCATTTTTCGAGGGCGCAAGCGCCTAGGCAGAAAGGGGTTAACCAGAGATGGGTATCAAGAAATTCCGTCCCACTACACCCAGCCGCCGCCACATGGCAACGCCTGATTATTCTGAGATAACAAAGGCAAAGCCGGAGCGGAGTCTGGTTGTATCGTTAAGTGAGAAAGCGGGACGCAATAACAATGGCCGTATTACAATGCGCCATCGCGGCGGCCACGGAAGGATCAAGTATCGTATCATCGATTTTAAAAGAGACAAACTGGGAGTTCCCGGAAAAGTCGTCTCTATCGAGTACGATCCCAACCGTTCCGCCCGTATTGCACTGATCTCTTATCTTGACGGAGAAAAACGTTATATTATTGCTCCCGTGGGTCTTAATGTTGGAGACAGCGTCGTTGCAGGTAAGGATTCCGACATTCGCCCCGGCAATGCTCTTAAGCTTAAGGATATCCCCGTTGGTACAGTAGTACACAACGTAGAACTTGAGCCTGGCCGCGGCGGAGTACTTGTACGCTCAGCAGGAGTATCTGCGCAGCTCATGGCTAAAGAGGGCAAATATGCATTTGTGCGTATGCCAAGCGGGGAACTGAGACTTATCCTTCTTGAATGCATGGCTACAGTTGGACAGGTCGGAAATGAAGAACATGAAAATGTAGTTTACGGTAAAGCCGGAAGAACTCGTTGGCTTGGAATTCGTCCGCATGTTCGCGGAATGATCATGAACCCAGTAGATCATCCTATGGGCGGCGGAGAAGGCAAGAGCAAGTCACACAAGCATCCGGTATCCCCATGGGGTACTCCGGCAAAGGGCTACCGCACACGTAAGCGTAAGCCTTCGGACAAGTTCATAGTCCGCCGTCGGAAGAAGTAACCCGGGTTTGTAGGAGGGAATACAGAGATGGCTCGTTCACTTAAAAAAGGACCCTATGTGGATGCGAAACTCATCCGTAGGGTAGAGGACATGAACGAATCAGGGAAAAAGCTTGTAATTAAGAGCTGGTCACGCCGTTCAAGCGTAACCCCTGAAATGGTCGGACATACTATTGCAGTACACAACGGCCGCATTCATATCCCTGTTTACATCAGCGACAATATGATTGGTCATAAGCTCGGCGAATTTGCACCGACCCGTAAGTTCGGCGGTCACGCCGGACAGGAACGCTCCACGAAAGTCAAGAAGTAGGAGGGGCAGGGTCATGGAAGTTAAGGCAACAGCCCAGCAGGTCCGTATCTCAGCGACCAAAGTACGTCAAGTATTAGCTCTCATCAGAGGCAAAAAAGCTTCTGATGCGCTGCTGGTACTTAAGTACACCCCGAACAAAGGGGCACGTGTAACTGAAAAAGTCCTTAAGAGTGCGATAGCAAATGCAGAGCACAATTTCGGCCTTGATATGGACAAGCTCGTAGTAAAAGAAGTAAAGGCGGATCAGGGAAGCTACATGAAGCGCTTCCGTCCCGTTTCAATGGGACGCGCGCATGCTTTTAGACACCATACGTGCCACGTTTCTGTGGTCGTAGG
>JALOBM010000147.1 GCA_023228285.1 Candidatus Cloacimonadota bacterium
TCCATATCGAGCTACGACTGATGAGATGAGTGATCTCAACATTCATAGGCACACAAAGAAAAGTCAGAAAGAAATCAGTCAAGTCATATGCCCAGATTGTGGTGTCTGGCTTGAGATTGTAAGCTCAGAACCATTACCAGACGACATTAAAATTCAATTAGTTAAACATAGAATTTATAAAATCTAATATGGCTGATTTTTGCAATCATTGTGCTGCTGAACTATTTGGTCCTGGCACTCCGGCTGACATCGATGTTTTCAAGATTTTTGAAGCATTAAAACCAGACTATTATCAATCTGGTTTTATATGTGAGGGCTGTGCACTCGCTGCTATCATGAAGACTGCAGATGGTAAGCTAAAGGTTGGTTATTATTATTTTGGCAACGAACCTCATAAAGAGATTGAATGGATTGATTATGAGAGCAAGCCTGAGATTACGCATGGTATCTGACAAAGTGCTGTGATAATGAAACACTGCATATTTTTATCATCACAATATTCCCTTAGAGCTTCTATTTTCTTTTGTTCTCGATGTCGTTTAATAAGATGTGGACTTTTACATTCAATTAAAATATTATCATTTACTAAGAAATCTACAACAAAATTGAAATCGCAACCGTCATACTTGTATGGAATTGTGATCGATTCATATTTCCAACGCAATTTAGCTACATCAAATGCTTTTGCTAGTTCATATTCCCAGCTCGATCTGAAACGGACATTATCATATAAGATATGCAAAGAATGGCACTTACCATTTTGTATTAGTTTTGAAGTTCTTGCTGAGGCTGCACTTCGTTTTTCGCTATTCCAGGCAAGCTTAGAGACCTTTCTCATATATTGTTTTTTGTCTTCTGGCATCGCACACCATAACTCTTTGAGTTGTTCACCGACGTTTCGTTGCACTATGCCGAGTTCAATTAATGCTTGTGAAAAGCTATTTTGTGAAATATTCAATTTTGTTGCGCATTTTGTTACAGACCATTTTTCTGTCAAATAATATTTCTCTACCCAAGATAATGATGGTCTAATGGCAGTATTAGATACATTATTCTTATTGATTTGTATTCCATATCTCAACAATCTTTTCACGACAGTTCCGTTTGCTCTTCCGATCATGTAAGCTATGCGGCCAATACCAATATGTTTAGTAATATAATGTTCGACGAACCATTCCTTATTATCCCAGACTAATGGCAATAACGGTGAAGGGTTATTTTTAATGACGCGATGTCGTGGTATTTTCTTTATGTTTCGGTTTATTCTAGCAGACACAGAACTCATACTGATTCCGAGTGCAGATGCAATTTCGCGTCGTTTTTGTCCGTCTATTAATAGATCACGTATTTTGTTGTCGATAACATCCATAACCTATATTTGCTAGCGACCAGGTTTCAGAATGGCCTCTTTATAACCGTCGCCCGACATCGGCTTTCCAGTCCCCCATCGGTAGGGTTTTGTCTCTGGACCGACTGATTTGGCGGCATTACACTTCTTCCCCTGGTGCCGATCAGTTTGCCAAACTATGGTCTTTGGCATAGAGGTCTGTTTTCTCTCCTTGGTAACACCGTCTTCTGATAATTGTTGTAGTTTCATATCATATTTTTGACGTATTTAATTAAATAAGATATTTCTTGACGCTATAATTTTCTAGAATTTAAACAACCTTTTTGGAGATAACGATGGGTAGCACAGTTTGGTCCAATACCAGTCCCGACAACGCCAAGAAAGAACTCTTGACTCTTTCCGATACGATGGAATCTGCCGTCGTCAAAATGTCAAAGGGTAATCCTGGGGCATTGAATGTGTGTGTGAGTATTTTGAAGCAAGGCGAAGAAATCGACCCCCAAGGTATGGGTGGCCTTGGTGTGCTTCTTTATCTTGATTCGCTTGGTATTCACGGATCGAATATCTGGTTATTGTTTAAGGATGTTTGTCATCAAAATCTCGTAATGATGATGGCTGTTTTGCGTGGTTATCAACTTGGGATTGTGCGTGAGAATGATATTCTCAAAGCTATCGAGAATGCTGATAGCGGCAATCGTGGCAACAATCTCGATTTACCAAAAATCCTCAATGATGTGCGAGTCAGCCTCGGCACATTTGGCGGAGAAGGCCCCACTCCGACACCATCGCCTATGATTGAAGGGGATCGGATCATCAATCTCTAAGGATAGAAATGATACTCAACACGATAGTAGTGACCATCAATATATTGATGACTGTATCGATTGTGATGATGAGCATTAGGCTCAGGAAATCGTCCGCAAAATTGATGAAAGCAGCGGATAGATTGAAGAGGATGGAAAATCTATATGCGTGTATGACAAATGAACTGCAAAACATCGTAGATTCCATAATGCTTTCCGATCGCGACGGTGCGAATTTGTTCTATGAAAAGATGTTAAAGCTGCACGAGCAGTTTATGCTAATTGGAAAGGACGACATATGAATATGTTAGTTATCGTCGCAGCTATGACATTAGCACATGTTAGTTCGCCTAGTGCTAATAACATCGATAAGATGACGACGCAACAGCAAAAGGAGTGGTTGTTGGCTCACTTGACCGTAGATTTACGGTTCGATGAAAAGAGAATTGCTGTATGGGAGAAGAAACTCGACGCAATGACTCCGACACGAATTGCTGTTACTGTGAAGTCTTATATATTAGCGCAAGAGAAGAAACAAAAAGAAGAAAAGGCCAGATCACAGAGAAGCTATTCGTACTATCGATACTACAGTCGTAGTTACAGTAATCACTACTACGCGCCAGCACGTCCGTACTATCCGTATATCAACTATTACCGGATTCCGGTCTACACAATCCCGATTCGCATACATCGCTAAAAAGGTGATTCTTTGAGTCTAACGACACAACAGCATGAAATATTGCAAAAAATGTGCGATGGATATATACTACGGCTTATGCCAGGTAGAGAACGTGCATTGTTGATGAAATGGCGGGAAGCATCAGCAATTCATATTGACTGGTCAGAAGCAAACACACTACCGCCAGAAGTGATCGCTCTAGACGATGCTGATGAAGATTACAATTATTATGTGATTACCTGTTTTGGTAGGCAGGAAGTTGGAAAACAACTACCAGCCCAGCCTGCTTAGTTTCTCGATAAATTCGGTTTTTTCTCGTTTGTTGAGAAGCTCACATTCTTCTAAGTTAATCTCATTCTTATGGACATGTGCTGACACTATTTCTCGTATCATCTGCTGCTCAATACCGCTAAGTGTCATGCTGTTTAGACAGTAATCTTCAAATGCTTCCCAAGTTAATGGGATGTACGGCTTAATCAGTTCTGCAATAGCATTCGCATATGTTCTGATTTCAAGCTGCGCATGTTTCTCCATTCGCAATTCTAAGAAATGGAGAAGATTATGCCCATCGATCTTCCAATATGCCTCAGTATAAGTACTGAGTGGTAAATCTTTGCGTGCTTGTTCTCTTGCTACACCAAATCTCAAACGCTCTTCATAAAGTTCTCTAGCTTTATGGTGTAGCTCACTTTCACGATCTGATA
>JALOBM010000148.1 GCA_023228285.1 Candidatus Cloacimonadota bacterium
AAATTTAGTCTAATTTTTTTTTTTTTTTGAAGAAAGAATTTGTTAGCGCTGTTTCTTTGAAAGCATCTCTCCGCCAACTCCGATATTGTCTTTGCTCATTTCGTTAAGAAGTACTATGTAAGCTGCTTCAGGAATTCCCATAATGCTGCTGGCAGTCTGCGTCAAAGACTTGATCAGTTTCTCTTTTGTCTCAACATTCATGGCTGCGCATTCTACTTTGATTACCGGCATAAAATTCACCTCCCGATCCAATGTTTTAAAGATTGCTATGAAAATTATAAGATAGTTTTATATAAAAATTGCAGAATGACCGTCTGCAAGTATGAGGATGGCTAATGAAAAAGATTTACATATGATCATAAAAAAATCCCGGGCGAGTTTTATCATGCCCGGGATTTTTTCTGCAGACTGGGTATCATTTAATATCTGCATCATCATACGATCAAAGATATGCTACTTGTGTCTGTTGATAAAATCGTCGTACTCTTTTTGAGCCTTATCTTTTTCGTAGCCATACTTTGTCTGAAGGAAACCAAGAAGTTTTTCACTCTCTCCGTTGATCACCATCACATCATCATCAGTAAGTTTTCCCCATGTCTTTTTGACATCTCCCTGGATCTCGTGCCATTTTCCTTTGAGAATATCTTCGTTCATGATTTATCCACCTAACCTTTCATTCAGCCGACCTTTAAAAGCGTAGCTAACTAATGTTTATATTATAACACAAAATTAATTAAATTTAATATAATATAAATAAGATTCAGAATTTTCGGAAATGTGGTATAATACACACAGAGGAGAAAATGCAATTTTGGGAAATATGGTAATTTAATTTAGTTATCTGAACTTAGAAAATAATTTTGTATATTGTAGAAATTGTTTTTTTGAAATCAGAACACATGATCGAATTAAAATGATACTTCCAAAAACAAAATTGATACGCAAAAAAATAATATTCACTAAATTCTGTTTATTGCGTTATCAGTGCGCTTACTTTCAATTAACCTTTTTTCTGGGTTAGTACGCTTTTTGAGAAACAGAGGGAGTTTTTGTCCCCTTTATGAATGGAGGAATAATTATGGTAATTAATAAAAGATCAGGAATAATGGTCGCAATTACCTGCGTTGTTTTACTGACTGTTTGTATGTTCTCTGCGGTAGCGCAGGCTGACACTAAAAATGCAGGAGACTACAACGGGACATTTTTAGGCGAGTTTGATTATGGATGGTTTGCCTTGAATATCCAGCCTGACGGGATTATCACAGGTAGCGGAAGATCTACTGAGCGAGACGTATATCTTGAGTATAGGGGTACTTGCCAGCCTGACGGTACCTTGCAGTTTACGTCAACAGACGGATCACTCCGATTCACGGGGCATATTGACTGGATGAGCCGAATATTTGGTCGTTGGGAAAGGCTAGACGTATCAGCCAGCGGTTCTTTCACTGCTGTCAGCGCGAGATGGGCCCAGTAAGGAAATAGCTCATACAAATTTATTTAGTTAGTTGCAGTTCGATTTGTATCGGCCATTCGATTAAGACCGATACAAATTTTTGAAATTGTAATATTTGATTGCTTTTGATTTGGCCAATTTATTCTTAAGTCATAAAGCAAAGAAATATTTTAGCCAATTCAATTGAGCAAAACTGATTTGTTTATCTTGAGATCTGATACACATAGAAGTCTGCAGTAAATTAAGTTGACATTAAAAATTGAGAAACATTAAAAGGAGAACAACACTATGAAAAACACATTTTTAAGTTCAATAGCGGTGTTAATTGTAGCCGCCATGATTTCAGTTCCTTCGGCAGCTTTTGCATTGACGCCCCAAGAACGGATCACATCATCTACAAATTCCCTTCAGGAAATATCTGCTCAGGAAGATGTCGAGACAATGGCGTACCTTGTAAAAAAGTCTTACGGAGTGGTAATTATTCCTAATTTTTACAAGGCTGCAATAGGTGTAGGAGGTTCATACGGAGAGGGTCTTGTCCTTAGGCATAATCCTGCTACTAACCGTTGGTACGGACCTAGTTTCATGAATATTACAGGAGCATCTTATGGACTCCAGATCGGAGTCCAGTCGACAGCTCTGTTGCTGGTCATTACAAACGAAGCAGGTATGAAGCATTTTTATGGAGATACCGTCAAACTTGGCGCCAATGTTGATATTGCCGCCGGACCTGTTGGACGAAGTGCAGGAGCAGGTACTGATATTAACCTAAAAGCTTCCATATACAGCTATTCGATCAGCAAGGGACTCTTTGCGGGGCTATCTCTCGGAGGTTCTGTAATGAGCACGGACGAAGCGGCAAATACTTCCTTCTGGGGTTCAAAATATAATTCCAGAACTATCCTGAAGAAACGTGCCACCAGCAATTCTGTTAAACCGTTACTGGCTGCACTTAACAAACTGTCACTCAAGTCAACAGACTAAATGGATCTTGCAGAAGTTGTGATGTTTTGCCTTCGGGCAAAACATCAAGATAGTAAGGGGTGAATTTAAATGCTAAGCACAGTAGCAATAATAATGTTAATTTTGTGGCTTTTGGGAATTGTAACATCAAACACAATGGGTGGTTTTATACACATTCTGTTTGTAATAGCAGTGGTCGTGCTATTGATCCGTTTAATTCAGGGACGACGAGTCCTATAGGAAAACTTTGGATCAGTGCCCAATTACTCTCAACAATGTAAGCAATGTAAAAGGAAATACGAAATATCTGTCTCAGTATTGAAAGCAGCAGGTCATAGTGGCTTACGGCAGGCCGCATGATCGAAAGGAGAGATCTACAAATGAGTTTTATAAAAATTGCAGCAATTGTTCTGATATTGGGCGGAATATTTTCATTGGCAAACAACGGATTCACATACACAAAGGATACTGAGTCCGCGAAAATCGGTCCGCTTCAAATATCAGTAGAAGAAAAAAAGAAGGTTAATATTCCGATGTGGGCAGGTGTCGGCATGATAGCTCTTGGCAGCGGCATCCTCTTTCTTGAGACCCGCAAACAGTAAGCTGAAACAATGGTAATTTGATCATGAGTGAGAATACATTATACAGACAGATAAAAGATGAAATGAAGGAAAACGAGGAAGTACTTACAACGGTCTTTGAACAAACGTTGAAATGTATAGCTTTGATAGACCGGGTAACAGGGAATAAATCCGATAAAGTGTCTAAATCATTGAATACTGCAAACAGGGCGGTTAAAAAGGATGTATGAAATTTTTAATCAAAATTCTTTCAGAACAGCATGCAGTATTAAAATACAGGAATAAAATGCAGCTGATCCAGTTTGATCCTCTCATGGTAACGCATTATGAGATCGATCTGACTGGATCTACTCTTCGCAGATATATATCGATTTATTATGACAGAGAGATGATATAATAACTGTGTGAAATATTACAAATAGTAGCACGATATTGCGGGGAGGTGGTTCTTATTGGCAAAATTAAGCATAATTGAAGGCATTGGCGGTTTATACGA
>JALOBM010000149.1 GCA_023228285.1 Candidatus Cloacimonadota bacterium
CTTATTTGTGTTTATGGTAAAATTGAAGTAACCGTGCACAACGGAAAGGGGAAAATCGAAAATATTGTATTGAATGATCCATCCGAAGGACTGTATGTCGGCCCGTCAATGTGGCGTACAATGAAATGGCTTAGATCTGACAGTGTTATGCTTGTTCTGGCTTCACAACATTATGACTCAAATGACTATATACGCGACTATGATGAATTTGTGGCGTGGGTAAGTAAGGAGTGCAAATAAGATGGATGTAGAAATCCCTTTCAATTCTTTAAAATATGGATTTGAAAAGTACCGCGATGAATATATTCAAGCTGCGACACGGGTATTGGATTCAGGTTGGTATGTCCTTGGCAAGGAGGTCGAGGCATTTGAATCTGAATTTGCAAAATGGCTGGGACTTGATCACTGCGTCGGTCTAAATTCAGGATTGGATGCCCTGATCCTTGCATTAAAAGCTATAGGGATCGGTCAGGGTGATGAAGTGATAGTTCCTGCAAACACTTACATAGCTACAGTACTGGGGATCACACAGAACGGAGCTGCTCCTGTTTTTGTTGAACCGGACATATACCACAACATTGATCCTGAAAAAATAGAAAGTGCAATAACCGATAAGACAAAAGCCATACTTGCAGTCCATCTCTACGGGCAGCCATGCCGTATGGATGAGATAATGGAAATTGCAGGCCGGCAT
The DNA here is from genome assembly GCA_023228285.1 of Candidatus Cloacimonadota bacterium. Lineage (GTDB taxonomy): Bacteria > Cloacimonadota > Cloacimonadia > Cloacimonadales > Cloacimonadaceae > UBA5456. The sequence continues at coordinate 695 of JALOBM010000149.1, forward strand.
GGAATTCCGGTGGTTGAAGACTGTGCACAAAGCCATGGTGCAACATTTAACGGCAGAATGACCGGCACTTTCGGTAAAATATCCTGCTTTAGTTTCTTCCCGACTAAAAATTTAGGGGCATTTGGCGATGCCGGAGCTATTGCAACTAACGACTGCAAACTGGCAGAAAAGATAAGAATGTACCGTAACTATGGCAGTAAAGAAAAATATTACAATGAAGTTCAGGGTGTAAACTCGCGGCTTGATGAAATACAGGCTGCGTTATTAAGAATAAAACTATCTCATCTTGAAGAAATAACAATTGAACGAAACATTATTGCTCAGAAATACTTGAATGGTATCAGCAACCATCTTATCCAATTACCTAAGATCTCTCCAAAAGCCAGGCATGTTTGGCATCTTTTCGTTGTCCAGACAGAGAAAAGAGATCAGTTGGCCGAACACTTGAAGACTTTGGGAATATCCACCCAGATACACTATCCTGTTCCTCCTCATCTGGCTGAAGCATATGCCGGGCTCGGTTATCAACGCGGCAGTTTTCCTATAACGGAGAAAGAAGCAGATACCATTTTAAGTTTGCCATTATTCAACGGGATGAAGCAGGAAAATATTGATTATATTATCGATGTTACAAACAAATTTTGATAATACGAGAGGTTATTAAATGATTAATTCTATTTACTCAAAAAACATCTCGTCTAGTGCAAAGATACTCGACTATGCAATAATTTATGAAAACGTTGTTATTGGCGACAACGTAGTAATTGGTGAACACAATGTAATTGGAAAGCTTCCAACACCTACTTCGAATATTTGCAAGAATCTTGATTTAAATTTAACAAAAACTGTGATTGGAGAATCTTCAAGACTATGTTCACATGTTACAGTATATTCAAACGTAGTCATTGGAGATAACTGCCTTTTGGGGGATAATGTTTCAATTTTTACAGATGTCAAAATCGGTAAAAACGTGATCATAAGCAGAAATGTTACGGTAAACTCTGAAACAGAAATTGGAAATAATGTACGCATAATGGACGGATCACACGTAACAGGCAGGACAAAAATTGGCAACAGCGTGTTCATAAGCACAGGGGTTTTTATGGCAAATGATAATTTTTTTGGTAAATTTGGTTACAATGAAGAATGCATGGGCCCCACCCTGGGCGATAATGTATCAATTGGAGTTGGAGTTATTTTATTACCAAATGTAACAATTGGGAGAGGGAGTATTATAGCTGCCGGCAGCGTAGTAAAAAATGATATTCCTGATTGTGTTTTAGCTGCCGGTAATCCAGCAAAAGTAATAACTAAACTTCCAAACAATTGGGGAAATATCTAGAAGGAGAAATTTTTTATGCATAATATGTTGCCTTTGATATACGAAGCAATTGACGAACTCAACGAAACATTGGATGAACCAATTGAAAAAAGTGACAGTACACAGCTTTTCGGAAGCAAATCTAAATTGGATTCTATGGGTCTTGTAAGTCTTATCGTAACTGTTGAAAGACTGATAGATGAAAAATATGGCAAAACAGTCACACTTGCCAGTGAAAAAGCTTTCTCCAGGAGTTCAAGCCCATTTAGGACAGTTCAGACCCTTTCTGAATATATTTCTGAGCTATTAGCTGAGGAAAACTAATATGATGGATCCTCAAATTACTCTGATCACGGGTACAAGGAAGGGGATAGGGAAATACCTTGTTGAACACTATATAACGCGGGGACATCTCGTTGTTGGATGCAGCCGTGAAGTTCCTGATTGGACGATCCAAGGTTACAAACATTATGAAGCAGATGTCTCAGATGAAAAAGCTGTTCTTCAAATATTTTCCGGCATAAGAAAAGAATATGGAAGACTTGACAACCTGATCAACAACGCCGGGATAGCCTCGATGAATCATACGATCCTCACGCCCCTAAGCAGTGTTCATAGCGTACTTAACACAAATGTTGTAGGGACATTTCTTTTCTGCAGAGAGGCAGCGAAACTAATGCAAAAAAACAAGTACGGGCGGATCGTTAATTTTGCGACAGTCGCTACTCCATTAAAACTAGAAGGAGAAGCATTATATGCTGCATCAAAAGCAGCAGTAGTCACTCTTACTCAAATATTGGCAAGAGAATTTGCAGACTTAGGAATAACAGTTAATGCGGTTGGCCCTACACCAATAAAAACAGACCTGATCAGAGGCGTTCCTCAGGCTAAAATGGATTCGCTTCTGTCGAGGCAAGCAATAAGAGAATATGGTACTTTTGAGGACGTAAGCAACGTAATTGATTTTTATTTAATGCCGGAAAGCAGATTTGTGACCGGGCAAGTAATTTATCTTGGAGGAGTATGTTAACAATGCTTTCTGCATTAGAATGCATACTTGATAAATTTGAACGGCATGGTGACAAAGATGCAATTGTATATAAAGATACAACATATTCTTATAAAGAACTATTGATCTCAATTGAAAAAGCGAGCAAATTTCTAGACAGCAGAATAATTGATCCATCTGTTGTAATGCTTGAGGCTAACTACTCTGTTGATAGTATTGGTATGTTATTTGCTTTGTTAAAAAGAAACTGCATCGTAATTCCAACGATCCATAATACACCGATTAAGAAAGACATAATTGATATTGCACAAGTACAGCATATAGTTACAATTGCTGATAATAATGCTACATATGAAAACTGTGATAAAAGCGTATGTCAATCTAATCTTATTAATGAATTATTGTGCAGAAAACATGCGGGGATAGTCTTATTTACATCAGGTTCAACAGGG
>JALOBM010000150.1 GCA_023228285.1 Candidatus Cloacimonadota bacterium
GTTGGTAGGGTACGGTCAATTTAAATCGAACCTTTTTGTTTTTCAGTACAATCCGGGAGATTTTTCCATTCTCCCACAGGTGCCAGAACAATCTTGGCGACAAGTTGGCGATGGAAGCATGGATCCGGTGGTTGTTGTACTTATCATAAAAGAGGTTCAGGAATGTTTCCAGTTCCGGCAGGTCCCAGAAAACTTGGTTCCCAATGGCTTTTGTGAGAATGCTGTGAAAGCTTTCAATGTGGCCGTTTTCCTGAGGGGTGTAGGGATGCGTAAACACCTGATTCAGATAATTCTGCTCAAAAAATTGGCGGATTACCTTGGAGGAAAACTGGGGAGCATTATCGTTACGGATCTCGATATGGATCTTTTTTCGCAGCAGGTCGGCGGGCTGCAAATAATTCAAGATCACGTATTCCCAGGCTCTTTGGACTTGAGCTGTCTTCATAGTTAAGCCCAATCCCCGGTACAATATAGCCCGGGTAAACGTGTCGATAACGGTCAGAATATATCCATGTTGTCTTTCCCTAACGACCCACACCATCTTGATATCCATTTCTAAAACCTCCAGGGGACCCTCCGGGATGACGACCCGGTACCTGGCAAAAGTCTTTTCTGCTCGTCTGTGCCGTTCTTTTAGTAACCCGCTCTCTTTCATCAATCGGTACACTTTCTTGTGGTTCAGGTAGTACCCCAGCATCATCAGGGCGAAGTACATTTTCCGGTATCCATAGTCGGTATCCGGATCGGACTGGATCGCCTTTATCTCTTCGACCACAGCCTGATTAGGGACCTCAACTTTAACATCTTCAATCTCTTGTACCACTGTTTCTGTTGGCATTCTGCCTGGGCGCTTGCCGTTTGGTTGGTAGTAATACTGATGGTGACTGATTCCGGCTACCGTAAGGACAGGGTCCCGTTTCAGTCCCAAACTGATGTACCGGCCGGCTATTTCCCGTTTCTCGCCCAGGCATACTTCTTTTTTAGCAGCTCGTCCTTGAGCCGGCCCTCCAATTCCTTTTCCGCCAGTAATAACTTGAGCTGCTCATTCTCCTTTTCCAGTCGTTTGATCTCTTTCAGGTGTTCCGGTGTCATGCCATGCCGGAACCCGGCTTCTCCCATGGTTTCAAACTTCTTTTTCCAGGAATAGTAGGTTGTCGGATAGAGCCCATGCTTGTCTAAAGTAGCCTGAACTCCATGCTGGGCGGCTTCCTCGAGGATCTGAAGCTTCTCCTGCTTGGTGAATTTGCGTTTTTCCATAGACATAATTACACATTTTTATTAGTAATCATGTCCGAAGTGCTAGGGGGCCGTTACAATGGCTTTATACCTTTCTGGCCAAATTATGTAAATGTTTCAGGAGTTTATGCAATAGACTGGATTGAGCCAAGTGAATTTATAAATTTTAAACAAGATAATATTAGCTGGTTCTTTAAAGTTATGGGTAGCTCACATGAATCATGGAGTTCAATTTCCGAGAAATTAACCTTAGATGATAATCCAATAGTAAGAATTGTTAAATTAAAACACAATGAAAATAATTAATAAAAAATGAATATCCGTTTTCATGCATCAAAGGATCCAACTAAATGCAATACAGGCAATTAGCAATCTCTCAAATAATCGATCGCTCAGAAATCTCCGGTTGAGCTTGTAGGTAAACTCATCCAGGTAATTCTGCAAATAGGAGTCATCAATATGATGAAAGTTGTTCAGAAAGTTTCGTTTCGCGTTACTGATACTGATATGAACCCATGGAAGTTCCTTCCCGGCATCTTTAGGTTTGATCGTCTTCGCTATATGCTTCTTGATAACCCTGTTCAACTTGCTGTAGCTGCTAAAGTTATCGGTTTTAACTCTGCAACCCGGATCAAGACTCTCCTGGGCAATGGTTACAACCGTATTGGAAGTAAGATCCGGCATGGCTTCCATTTTGAAAAACCTGCACGAATAAGCAGGTCTGCCCTTTTTCCTTTTCTTCGATCGACTCGACTCAGCCATAACCATGACAGGTGTTTGTCTTTCACTTCCCCGGCCTCGTTTCAGTTGATGACTGCATTTCCCCCGATTTTCGGAATCCACAGTGGTAAAGAAACCTTCATCCAATTCTGTTGCTCCGGTAAGAACATATTGCTCATCCCTGGCACCCATGGCTGTTCGAATCTTTTGCATCATATACCAAATGGGCTCGTATCTTTTGTGCCCCAATTGACGCTGGATTTCCTTGGCAGAAAAGCCTTTCTTGGTGGAAGTCATCAAATGCATCACCACAAACCAAATCCGGAACGAAAGATTGGAATCCTGCATCACTGTTCCACTCCTCAGAGTTGTCCGGGTTCGGCACTGCTTGCATTGAAACTGTTCAACCGTTTTCATCCAATAGTGTTCTGTGTTTCCACATTTTCTGCACTTTACGCCCACCTTGAGGCGATACTCTCTAAATGCATCCCTGCAGGATTGTTCATCAGGGAACTTTTCGATAAACTCTATAAGCTTCATATTCAAAATTTTGAATCAAAGCTAAGAGCCTACAACGTAACCTATTTACGTTGGGTACATGATTAAGGATATTCATTTAATAAAAAAAACGGTTTAACTGTAATTTCAATTTCAGTGGTTGTATTATTATGTGGCTTCTCATTGTTAAATATGTTGTTGTTGCCAAATGAGGTTACCGCTGAACAACTTATTTGTTGCAAACCTGATATAATGCATACTAATACACATGCGAATACAATTCAGGAAGGTGGATGTTATGTTCTTAGGGGTGTGGATTTTTTAGAGTGCCCAATTGAGTCTTGTATTGATAATCCAAATGGTTTAATTTGTACGCCGAAGAAATGTAGTCAAGCTTCTAATTGCAAGTCAACAACTCCAGATAATCAAATCGAGTAGTATGAAAAAAAATGAAAAGTTTATTTTATTAGTTGCAATATTTTTCGCTATTTTAACCACTCTATTTATTACATATAAAAAAAAGCAACTAGTAAAACAAAATAGGGAATTAAAGGATCTTGTTGAAAGAAATCCTAGTACATTATCAGTTTATGAAGATATTATTTCTCTAGGATTAATTCTTCAAGGAGAAGAGATAGTGGTCTAGCCCCCTATTATTCGGACAATTTTCATTTCAGTTTTAAAAGTAGTAAAAGTTTCCATAACCTTGTTTCAGCAAGGAACAACTGAAGGTGATTTTTGAACCGATGGTTGTTGGAGTGCTTCGGGCCCGGACACTTCTTTTTGTAACTTCATCCGAGCATCGAACTCAGATGAAGTTAAGCAAGGAACTTCCCTCAGGTTCATTTTCCCCGATAGGTGTTGGTAGGGTACGGTCAATTTAAATCGGACCTTTTTGTTTTTCAGTACAATCCGGGAGATTTTTCCATTCTCCCACAGGTGCCAGAACAATCTTGGCGACAAGTTGGCGATGGAAGCATGGATCCGGTGGTTGTTGTACTTATCATAAAAGAGG
>JALOBM010000151.1 GCA_023228285.1 Candidatus Cloacimonadota bacterium
GCCATGGTAGTAGTGAGCATTGCTGACATGCCGAGGATGTTGGGCTTAAGCTCCTTTACCTTTTCAATTATCTCTTTGGCAGGTTTATCCACTCCGATGTTGATAACTTCAAAGCCAGCCCCTTCAAGCATCATTCCCACGAGCTTGATACCTATATCGTGAAGGTCGCCTTCAACGGTGACTGTTACGATCCTTCCTGCAGCCTTTACCCCTGCTTCTACAAGGGCAGGCCTGATAATATCTATGCCTGCCTGGAGGGCCTTTGCAGAAACAAGGACTTCTGGTACAAACATCTCTCCGTCTTTGAAAAGTGCTCCAACTTCGTTCATTCCGGCAATGAGAGCATCATTGAGGATCTCACCGACCGGTATTTCTTTTGAAACGGCTTCATTGACCAGTGAAACGACCTGGGATGTAGCTCCATCTATTACAGCTTCCGCGATTTGTTCAAACAATTTTTCCTTCATGTTTTATCTCCCCTCAGACCTTAAATTTAATATTTCCTATCTCCAGTACGCTTCATCAAAGAAGCAGTACTCAGTTCCGAGTCCCTTTGCGACTGCCTGGTCATAGAGCGTCTTGCCCCATGCGAGGTCATGCAAGGGCATGCCGCCTGTCACAAACATGATGATCTCGTCGTCGCTCTTGCGTCCGGGCTCTTCTCCGTTCACGATAGGACCGAGGTTGCGGATCTTCTTCTGGTCGTATTTGCCTGCCTCGATTGCTTTGAGGAGGTGGAATGTTGGTGCCACGACTCCGACTGCATCAAGTCCTTCCGGATGCTCTTTGCCGTCTACGAAGAATGCTTCGTGCATCTTCCAGTTGTCTGCGATGACTGTGTTGTTTGAGAATGCCTCAGGATCCATGTCGGCATCTCCGGTGAAGGTAACAAGGACGCCCGGCTTGAGCCATTCGGTCTCAATGCGCGGGAAGGAGTCGCCCGAGGTGGCTATGGTAATGACGTCTGCCTGGCGAACTGCTTCTTCGATCTTGTCTGTTACAGTAATTTTGATCCCGTGCTTCTTGCCTTCCTGCTCTGCCCATGCCTTGCCTTTTTCAACGTTGATATCATAGAGAACGGCTGATTTGATCGTAGGAACACCGACCTTGATCGCATAGAGACAAGCCCTGTTAATAACACCGCCGCCGATGATGCCGACTGTTTCAGCGCCCTTGCGTGCCAGATGGCGCGCTGCAACACCGGGGACTGCTCCTGTACGCATTGCAGAGATGAGGTTGCCGCTCATGATGGTGAAGGGAATGCCTGTGTCTGCGTCGTTGAGGATGGTGGTGAGAACTGACCGGGGAAGCCCGCGCTTTGTGTTCTCAGCGTTTGAACCATACCATTTCTCTCCGCAGATCTTGTATTTGCCGCCAAGGTAAGCGATCATCGCCATGAAGCGTCTGTCGGGTCCTGTTACAGGCATGCCGGGGAATCTCTCTTCCTTCGGGAAGTAGATCATCTGGCCATGTTCGTTCTCAAGGGGTCCGCCCATGAGGTAGTCGCCTTTGCCTATGAGGCTGAATACGCCTTCGATTACGTCAACGCAATGGGGCATGTCCATTACGCCCGCCTCGATAAGATCCTTCTGTGACAGCAATAGTGTCTTTACTTCCTGTCCTGCCATTTCTGATACGCCTCCTGTAATTTGTGTTAATTGATTTTATTTTTTTGAAAAAATGGTAATATATCTTGCTTTCTGAGAGTCTAAAGGATATTATTATATTTGTAAAATTAATGAATTTAATCATAACAATGAATAATTTTAATAGGTGATAAATATGGAGCTACGCAATATTGAAACTTTTATAAAACTTACTGAGCTGGAAAATTTTTCTCGCACAGCAGAGTATCTCAACTATTCCCAATCAACCGTAACTATCCAGATCCAACAACTGGAGAAGAAGTTAGGTTTCCAGCTTTTTGAACGCATTGGGAAAAAAGTAATTTTAACCAACCTTGGAAAACAATTTCTCTCTGAAGCAAAGGAAATGAAAAAAATTGAGGAACAGATGCTCCACCTCGGCATAAGCAAGGATGAAGTCAGCGGCACTCTACGGGTAGGAAGCATTGAATCCTTGATAAATCCTTATTCAGCAAAACTGATAGCCGAGTATCACAGTAGGTTTCCAAAGGTCAAACTGGACATCAAAACATCTCACACAACTGACCTGCTGCAGATGATCAAACAGAACGCATTAGATATTGCGATCGGATTCGGCAGGAAAATTGCAGACAGAGACTGCTGCATTGCATATGCCCGACTATATAGCTGTCGTTTGTCGCTCATCCTGAGAACAAACTCGCCGGACAAAAAAAGATCAGACTTGCAGAAATCCTTGCTCAGCCATTGCTTCTAACTGAGCGGGACAGTATTTACAGACAGGAACTTGAAGAAATGGCTGCAAACGAAGACGCTTTAATTTCACCTACTATAGAGATCGATAACACTATGATACTTATGGAACTTGTTCAAAGAGGGCTCGGCATTAGTTTCTTACCGAACTATATTTTTCAGGAAAGCCTCTCAAAAGAAAAACTTTCAATCCTCGATGTAAAAAGCTGCAACAAGAAATTCTGGTGTCAAATCTTTCATCATCGCAATAAATGGATATCCCCGGCCATGAAGGCCTTTATCGACCTGACAGTAAAATCTTTTCAGAAAAACCTAAGCCAATAGACATTCTCTGTCGTTTAAAAAATATTACCAGCAAATACAAAGCAAAGCACTAAATATTTGAGTAAATAATTTATGTAAATTCCATTTGAAAAAATAATTTCTTTATGATACCATTGCTGGTATCAAATTTTATTTTTATCATAATTAGGGGTGATGCTAGAAAATTGTATTCTTGCGTGCCATGGAATCTTTAAAAAGTTTTTGGTTTATTATTCATCAAACTATCAAGGAGGTTTTTATTATGGTTAGCACAAAAAAAATGGCAGGATTTCTTATTTTAATTATTGCAGTCTTTGTATTTATCACGATCAACACCGATGTAGCTTATGCAGCAAAGAGACAGTTAAAGTTTTATGCCCCTTACCCGGAAGACAGCTATACAACTGAAGCCCTGGTCGAACTGACTGCAATGATAAAAGAGAAAACAAAGGGCGAGATAGATTTCAAGGTATTCCCTTCCGGACAGCTGGGGACTTACGAAGATTCGATTGAAGAAGTCCGTGCCGGCACGATTGACGCATCTTTTACATGGCTTACCAAGAGATATCACCCGATGCTTGACATAGGAAACCTCCCTGGTCTTTGTACCTCAGGTTTTCCTGAATATGAACTTATGTTCCTTGATCAAAAATCACCTTTTGTTAAATTGAT
>JALOBM010000152.1 GCA_023228285.1 Candidatus Cloacimonadota bacterium
CCACCGCTGAAATACCCATATAGTCAAGATAATTTTTCAAATACCGGTAGTTGTGTTGTACAAAAACAAAGCGCCTGTCACTGATCAGATGGGGTTTAACGGCAGGGTCCTGATCAAAAGCGATCAGAGTACCACTAGTCAACTGCTTCAGAATCTCCCGGGAATGCCCTCCCCCACCGTATGTCAGGTCCACGTAAGTCCCATCAGGCCTGACTGACAACCCCTCAACACTCTCCTCAAGCAGTACGGGCGTATGATATCCGTTTGAAATCATGACGGCTAATCATCCCACGTAAATGTTCCCATTACATCCTCAGATAGGATTCGCTTCTCTTCACGGTTCAGCTCGGTTTCCAAATAGCGCTCCTTCGACATCAGCTCCACCCAATCTCCCTGCCCCGCCAAGACAACCTCTCCACCAGTTCCCGGATCTAAATGCAGGAATTCGAGAAAACGCCTGGGAAGTAAAATCCTTCCTGCCGAATCAAATTCGAGCTCAATCACATCACGGAAAAAATTTCGACGGAATTGGTCGTGCTGGGCATTGTAGGGATTCAAACGCCTAAGCGTCCTCTCTACCAGATGGCTCCAGATATTCTCAGGATAAAGGATCAGACTGTTCTCAAAAGTGCTCAACTTCCCGATAAAGACCTCCTTAGCCTCCGGCGGCATCTGCCTTTTCAGCTTTGCCGGAAACAAGATCCGTCCTTTCGAATCAATCTTGCAATAATGATCACCTCTGAATCTTGACATCCTCAATCAACATTTTGGGTAAAAGTAACACATCTTCCCAAAATTTGACAATAATTCCCACTAAAAAATTTTGATATGTTCATAACTTTTCAGCTAGCCTAAGGCCTTGCGTTCGCCCTACCTGCTGTTCGTGGTTTTTTCATACCTTTGAAAGTCCAACGTGAAAATCATTATGAGTACCGAAACGGATACAGCTGAGATTCAGTTAATCGATGTAAAACAGGCGTTTGCATCAAAAAATGCCAAGCTGGCAAAACGGCTTCCACCATTCATTATCCGCTACCTGAAACGAATCGTTCATCAAGATGAAATCAATGACTTCTTGAAACGTAACGGAAATACCGAAGGCATCGAATTCCTGAACGCAGCCCTCAATGAACTGGAAATCAATTCGATACTAGAGGGAATGGAAAATATCACGGATAACACCCGACTGATCTTCGCCTCCAACCACCCCCTAGGAGGAATCGACGGCCTCTGCCTCCTTAAAACAATCGCCGAAAAAATCCACCCAGGAGTCCGAAGCATCTCTAACGACCTCCTCATGAACATCAAACAACTCAGATCGTTTATGGTCGGAGTTAATAAACATGGCGGCAACGTAAAAGAGTATGTGGCCGAAATGCAACGGGTGTTCGACAGCGAAGCTCCTGTCATCTTTTTTGCATCCGGGCTGGTTAGCCGGAGACACAAAGGAAAAATCGAAGACGTCGACTGGAAAGGAACTTTCGTCAAGAAAGCAGTCCTCCACCAACGAGATGTTATCCCAGTTTTCATCAGCGGCCGGGTTTCAAACTTCTTCTACCGCCTAGCGAACATCAGGAAATTTCTCCGCATTCGCTCCAATATCGAAATGCTCTATCTACCCGACGAAATGTTCAAACAGAAGGGTTTAACGCTAACCATCCGATTCGGGAAACCCATCCCGTGGCAATCTTTCGACCACTCGAAAAACCCGGAACAATGGGCAGAATATGTAAAAAGAATCGTGTACCGGATGGGTGAAGATTTAACGTCCTAAAGGATTTCTGAACTAGCCCGAAAATATGAAATCGATCATACCACCTGTTAAACGAGCCGAGCTGATCAGGGAATTAACCCCCGAGCGGTATCTGAGAGACACGAATTTCGGACACAACCAGATTTTCTCGTTCACCGCCCACGAGTGCCCTAACCTGATGCAAGAGATCGGACGGCTAAGAGAGATCTCATTCCGTGAAGCCGGTGGAGGAACCGGCGAAGAGGTAGATATCGATCACTATGATATCTCCGATAAGCCTTATCATCAGCTTATTGTATGGGACCCGAAAGAGGAAGAGATACTCGGTGGCTATCGATTCTTTCTGTGTGACGGAATCGACTCCACCGATAGCGCCTCAACCTACCTGGCTACCTCTCATCTGTTCAAATTCAGTCCCCGGTTCCTGAAGGAATATATGCCTTACACCATCGAACTAGGAAGGTCATTCGTGCAGCCCCTCTATCAATCAACACGGCTGATGCGAAAAGGAATGTTCGCCCTCGATAACCTGTGGGACGGGCTTGGCGCTCTCTGCCTGGTTTATAACAACGCCCGGTACTACCTCGGCAAAGTGACCATGTACACCGACTACGACCCAAAAGGCCGGAACTTAATCCTCTATTTTCTGAATAAGTATTTCCCCGACCCCGACAATCTGATTACCCCGCTTAAACCACTGATCACTCCTGCGGAACTGGAACCCTACGCACCAATCTTCACGGGCCACTCCTACGAGGAAGATTACAAAATCCTGTCAAAAGAGATTCGCGCTCTCGGCCTCCGTATCCCTCCCTTGATCAACTCCTATATGAGCATCTCTCCGACTATGAAAACCTTCGGCACCGCAATTAACGATGAGTTTGGCATGGTGGAGGAAACCGGCATTCTAATCACTATCTCGGATATCTACGAAGACAAAATCCGTCGACACTTCGTATCTTATATTCGCGATATGCTGCGCATCAGGCCATTACATCTTCGTCATATCCGAATTCGATACCCACAACTCTTCCGCGAGGGAATCAACCTGGCCCGAAAACTCAAAAAGGGAGAGAACAACAACAAAAAGGACTAGTATCCCCGCTCATCCCGACCTTCGAAATAATTGATAAATGATTGATTGGCAACTTTATTGCCGCCTGGAGTGGGATAATTGCCGGTGAAGTACCAGTCGCCTAAATCGTTCGGACATGCTCGATGCAAATCATCCACCGTTTGGTATAAAACCCGAATTTCTGCCCGGATCTCCGGGGTATGCATCATCCGGGCAATCTGCTCCGAAATTTCCTGATCACTGAATGGACGATAGATCTCCTTTACATGATTGATGATCTCCTCTTTCGGACGAGCCCGATCGTCTAAACAAGCTTCATACACCTTCCGAATCACCTGATCCATCCCCCGATCTTTCAATAATTCAATCGCAGCCCGGAACGCAATGAAATCTCCAAGCTTCGCCATATCAATACCGTAACAATCAGGATACCGAATCTGCGGCGAAGAGGATACCACCAAAATTCGTTTGGGGCCAAGACGATCTAAGATCCTGATAA
>JALOBM010000153.1 GCA_023228285.1 Candidatus Cloacimonadota bacterium
GCTCTTATGGATATGTTGGTATTCCATATTGATGGCTACGATACTATGCTCTTCTACCTCAGAATCCACTGATCGCCATTCATCCCAGTTGATGAAGTTTTACTGAAAGCCCACATATTCGATACATCTCCCTCAACTCGGATAATGCGATGGAGTTCAGTGGACCTTATGTATCTTATTGTAAACCTATATGTTATATGATCAAATGGACTTCAATATCGGGGGTAGATACTATACATTGCCTGAAGTCCTTGCCACCCCTTAACATATTTTAACAGAGATAGATAGCATATATGTCTTGTTACTCCAGTGCATTATTCGGATTATTTTTTTCGACGCACAAAAAACGGTTCCCGCAGGAACCGTATAATATAACTATATGGTATTAAGGAATTAGTCCTGAGGCAACCATTCGTCCCGTATTGTAGGTTTACGTTCCGGAGCAGGATCCTCCACCTGATATGCAGCTTCGGATAAGATATAGATTACTTTTACGCCGGCTTTGCCAAATGATTCGGTACTGGTAGCAATAAAGCTGTACTGTTCGGTATCGTAATTGATGGTGAAATCCGTAGCATCAATATACATCACACCATTCTCGTCAGATTTTATCTTATAGCTATCGGTATCGCTAAGGTTCAACAGACCGAAATCAAAAGGATAGTCACCAAATTCATCTTGCAGTTTAAATGCTTCAGCTGCATCAATTGCAGTTTTCATAATCGGGACTACTTTTTCGAATTTCTCTTGAGCCAGAGCTTCTGCGGCTTTGTCGATTTTTAGCTGGCGCATGCCAAAGAAAAACACAAAGACCAATCCCACTAAAAGCAGGATCATAATCAACTCTACTAAACTAACCTTATACTTGTCAGCTACTTGCAAATCCTTAGTTGCATCGGGCTGTGTATTTTTTGCTGTTTCAGACATTATCTTCTCCCTAGAAATTCTTCTTTGTTCTCACTCTTTTAAGCTTTCTTTTTTTGTCAAACCTTTTTTAGCATTTTCCCATTTTACCACTGTTTTACCAGACTAAATCAAGGTTCCTGCTCTCTGATAGACATGACTGAGAGGAGAGAAAGCCATCAATCTACATTTAGTGCATATAGGGTTTCGGTCTCTTTCCCCTGAAATCCTCAAGTATACGAGTTGGTTTCAAGCTCAAGGATACATTGAATGATGGTTTATCCGCATTGATATACTTCAGACCGCCCCTAAACTCTATAAAATCCCATATCAAGCTAGGATTTCTGAATCGAAGCCCCAAACCTTGCTCATAGAGGTGTTCCCTATTCTTTGAACCAGGACAACCATCCATTACAGCCATATCGATATAGGCAAAGTAGGAGATTTGAAACCCTAATACTCGGTACGACGTATTGAAGTCTTCTTCGATGCTGACACTCAAGAGATCAGTTCCCTGTAAATCTTCTCCCTCCCTGAAAAATATGTCTTCAGAGAGTGTGATAGTTTGGATGGGTAAAGTCTTATATGATTTTACAATCCTACTTCTTATCAAGCTACGCGCCTCCAGGTTGCCGATTATCTTGGGAGGTGAGATATATAGCGGTTCTATAGCAATGAAGCTCTGTTCCGCTTCTGCGCCGTCAAAAAAGCTGTCCCACGCCATTTTGGCATAAAGGTAATGTCCTGGCCTGCGATAAGCGGAAAATGCGCTGTGAATGCCCAAAAATGGCCGCTGCTTCATCTTGCCGAATTCATACCCGTACAATAATTGTAATAAGTGCCCTTTAGGCAAGTAATCGCTGTCCAGAAACGAGCCCAGACCTTGAATATTACGATATTCCGAGCTGGCATAACCCAGAGCGCCCAAAGCAAAAAAGGAATCCTGCCAGCTTAGCCCATCTGGATGCTCCTGGTGCTTTGTTGATTCCATACTTATGGCAGAATACAGATACTGCGGATACTCAAGATTGGAAAAAGCATGGGCATACCATGCGCCATATTCTTGTTTTTTCACTCTGATACTATCATGAGGAGGAGAGCTTTGAGCAGAACAAAAATCAACTCCGCCAAAATCAGCATAAAGGGGATATAAAAAATCGCGCTGGAATGCCAAGCTAAATGATTTCTGCCCCGGCAAGGTCAAATAGTTCAGGTCTCCTTGAATGAAGCGTGAAAACATATTGGGATATGTATATGTGGATTCCCAGCCCAGGGACTCCCTCTTTTTGGGATCAATATACCAGCTGTGCTTCATTGAATGACCTAAACCCAGGAAATTCCGGTCAAGCAGTTTCAATTGCAGTTTGTTACTGTCCATCAACTTGGAACTTAGCAATAAAAAGAACTTCTCTCTCACCACCAGGTCAATCCCGGTAGCATTATCTCCTCTATCACTGAGGAAAAAGGTCAACTCCGAAAACAGACCCAAATCATACAGATACTGCAGATTGGCAACCAGGAGATCAGGATTCAAACTGTCTCCCTCGCTTACAAAGAGATTACTCTTCAGGATGTTCATGCGGGTCTTGGGTTGTACCATGTTAGCAAAGCGCAAGACATCATTATACAGAGGGATCTTTTCGCTACGTGCGCTTATCTCAAACACATCCTGCTGTATGATGTTCAGATCTATGATTTGTTTTCCTTCCCATTCGGAGAAATCGCTATCCAATTCAGGTACATCGGAATCCCGACCGCTTGACCTGAAGATGAGGGGATACACCCGTTTCAAGAAACGATTCTCCTGCATGCTGTCCTGAACATCGGACACCAGATCTCTGTTAATGACATTATTGATGCCATTGGAGATGGGATCTTCGTTTCTGGCCCAAGCTGCAACAGTGGACACAACAAAGAATAAAGCCGTAATAAATATGCGTTTCATACAATGCTATACTTCTAACGCCAATTTGCAGAGTCACAGCTATCAGTCAAGATAATATGCGCGACTCTTTCCTCTCTATCCTTTTATCTTTTTTTGCGCTTTTACGTATCCATATTCTCCTTTAACAACCTGTTGACCTTTATTCTGGAGAGCTCATCCGCTTATATCACCAGTGCTGGATAAACTATCTACCTAATTCTTAGTATTTCTTCATCATTCTCCTACTCACTATTTTCAAGGGTTCTACCTGTATACTTAAAAGGGTGACTCTCCAATAAGTGATCACTGAAAACTGCAAATCTGATCACTGAAAACTGCAAATGGGATTTTGGGGCAAGATTCTGATCACCGTTTCTGCAAATGGCAGTCCATCAGTCTCAGTTTGAAGATCAAAAATCGAGTAGGGTGATGCTGGATGATCAAATCCAGGCATCATCCCTCTCAC
>JALOBM010000154.1 GCA_023228285.1 Candidatus Cloacimonadota bacterium
CGGAAGTAGCTCAGTGGTAGAGCACAACCTTGCCAAGGTTGGGGTCGCGGGTCCGAATCCCGTCTTCCGCTCCAGAGATATCAACGGTTCGTAGGTTTTCACCTACGGGCCGTTTTTTATTTTACTCATATTTTACTCACCTCACATTCATACCGACACTCCAAAAATCATAACTTCACAAAAACAGCCTCAGCAAAAATACGTATTTTGTATGAAAAGCTTGCTTTTCTATAGTTATTTTATTGTTTAGCGATATTCGTTTTCGTATACTAGATGTTGAAAAGTACTGAATGGCTCTTGGAGACGATTGGAGGAATAATCATGACCCGGAAAAAAGACGAAAACGGAAATAAAGTAATATGGCTTGATGAAAAAAACGCAGCGGAGCATCTGTCATTAAGCGTGTGGACATTAAGGGGATGGCGTCGCTTGGGAAAAATAATCACTAAAAGGGGTACAGAAACTCCGCCTCCTTATTATCGCAGAGGAGGAAAGGTTTTTTACAGGACGGATGAGCTTGATGACTGGCTTATGCAAGGTGCTCAGTGACAATATTTATATACTTACTTAGAGGGTGGGAGTATGCCCCACCCTCGCTTTTTTTATTATATGCTACCGTTAAACAACTGTGGCTATTGTAACTGTCACATTATCCTGATATTTTCTATCTTTTTGAAGGGTCTTAAGTATCAGGCTCTCTGCCCACTTTTGTGGATCGGAGTCATAAGCATCGATGATCTCATCCTCACTCAGCGTCTTATAAAGGCCATCAGT
The DNA here is from genome assembly GCA_023228285.1 of Candidatus Cloacimonadota bacterium. Lineage (GTDB taxonomy): Bacteria > Cloacimonadota > Cloacimonadia > Cloacimonadales > Cloacimonadaceae > UBA5456. Next base: position 775 of record JALOBM010000154.1, read on the forward strand.
GCAGAGGATAAGGGAAGTTCCGGGCAACAGTCTGGTTTTCCCGGTAGAAATCTCCTTAAGCTCCCAGATTCCAATGAAGCTGGTTATAGAATCTCTCCTAGGATGATTCTCGGCAACTGTTTTCTCAATATCCCCTCGTTCCACGGCCGCATCGAGGGTTTTGGCGTAGATGTGATCTTCATTTAACTGTTTCAGCCCTGTATCAGAAAAGAGGTAAATGTGACTGTCTCCAATCGATATCCAGTAGAGCATGTCGTTTTTTATAAGTGCAACAATAAGTGTGGTTCCGCCGACAGTTCTTACACCTTTTCTAACCATAAAAGAAACTACTTCGTTATTTGTATAATGTGCAGCCTGAAGAAGAGCCTCTGGAACATCTGAGATTTCGGTTTTAAACAGTAAGAAGTCTTTAATCGTCTCACATGCGATCTGAGCAGCCTCTTTCCCAAAACTCGCTCCTCCAATACCGTCACAAACAACAAGAAGACTCCAGTCAGTTTGCTCTGTGTGACCAAACCCGGGAGCTGAAATAAAGAACGAGTCCTGCTGTTCTTTTCGTTTTCCAATGTCCTGTGTGCCGCCCAGTAGTATCTTCATGGCTTTCTCCTTCAAGCAAAATAATAACGTGTCGGAAGACATTATACAGCTTGGGCCATAATTAAATCAGGCAAAAAGCGCGTGCAGTAAAGCATTTAGTCTTTATTACAGATACTCTTTTATCCGCATTTGGCATGGCCAACGTCCTTTGTAAACAGATTTCCACCCCTGATCACCTTGTCTTTCAAACTAATATCCAAAGTCAGTATATAGTACAAACGTGGTATCATTTAGAAGCGGTAGTAAAATAATGGTGGCTGAACGATAATACATTAAAGACGATTCCTTAGTTGATATTCTAGCCTTTATTTTGATGGCTTTTATACCCATCTATTAGTTCAATATTGAATATATCAATGAAGAAATAGTTAAACAAAAAGGTATGCCAGTAAGAAGAAATTCAATTGGAAATTTCTAGACACCATAAAGCGCTTATTCACAGAGGGTATGTTGCGGTACACGGCCACTAAATAGTCATAAGAAACTTGCTTGACCAAATCAGTTACAAAATCCTATGGAACTGTTAATCGATAAAGACATGAAGAAACATAAATTACGTGCGATCGACTAGATTAGTTTGTATTTGCTTGCAAAATTATCCAAGTTCAAGAACGTAAACACAAACAACTCCGTGAAGATTTCCAAAACCATAGATTCCGATGTGTCTGACATCAGGGGAATCATTCCATACGAGCATGAACAAGTCGGAGAAAGCTGATTTTTTATGGAAAAGTGAGGATTGAGAGTATGGCTCGACTTGAAGAGATAACTGTTGGGGCAAGTGTCATTGGTATTGCAGGCAATGCTCCGGTATGCATAGTTGCTGTTAAATGGTATGGAAACGCAGTCTTGGAGATAACATTCAAAGACGCTCGCGGTCAACTTGCGAGCCAGCTTTTGTACAGGGAAGACGAAGAGAGGATCACTGTTGCTGACGGCGGTTTGCCATGGAGTTTCGATGCAGACGCTGATTTATTGAGGTTAGCATCCGAAGCATACCGTATTGACCTTGCACATTTATTCGACCCTTACCTCGCGCTTCACTCTTCAACCATTGAGGCACTGCCACATCAGATATCGGCGGTTTACAAAGAAATGCTGCCTCGTCTTCCACTTCGATACATCCTTGCAGATGACCCAGGAGCGGGAAAAACGATAATGACAGGTCTTTTTCTGAAGGAATTGCTGATACGCGGTGATCTCAAACGCTGCATGATAGTTTCGCCGGGCAACTTGGCAGAACAATGGCAAGATGAATTATACAGAAAGTTTAACCTGCGCTTTGAGATACTTACTAATGATCGTATAGAATCTGCAGTGACAGGAAATATATTTTCGGAAATGCATCTTTGTATTGTCCGTCTGGATAAACTGTCCAGGAACGAAGAAATACAAGACAAACTTAAAGTTACAGATTGGGATCTGATCGTCTGTGACGAAGCGCATAAAATGTCTGCAACTGTCTGGGGCGGCGAAGTGAAATACACAAAGCGTTTCCAGCTTGGAAGGCTGTTGTCGTCCATATCCAGACATTTCCTTTTGTTGACTGCTACGCCGCACAACGGGAAAGAGGAAGATTTCCAGCTATTCATGTCACTTATTGATCAGGATCGATTTGAAGGAGTGACCAGAAGCGGGACTCAGGCCGTGGATGTATCTGATGTCATGCGCCGTCTTGTTAAGGAAGAACTCCTCAAATTCGATGGTACGCCATTGTTCCCCGAACGTATTGCATATACTGTTAATTATGATTTGTCGCCGGCCGAAGCAAAACTATACGAATCAGTAACGAATTATGTACAGGAAGAATTTAACCGCGCGGACCAACTGAATAATGAACGTAAAAATACAGTAGGTTTTGCTTTGACGATACTGCAAAGGAGGCTTGCTTCTTCGCCAGAGGCCATTTTTCAATCATTAAA
>JALOBM010000001.1 GCA_023228285.1 Candidatus Cloacimonadota bacterium
AAGCCGTGGGATGTCGGGTTCCCACTACACCCAAATTCTTCTCTCTTTGCAAGCAATCCGGATTGCCGCGGTAATATAGGATCAAAGGCGCCGCATAGATGTCACGCAGACGGGCGGGATATTCGTGAATGTTCAAAGCCCGGATGTTGTAATGCTGCATCAGCTTTTGAATCTGAGTGAAGTTTGCGGGCAGAGCTCCAGCTTGCAGATATACCGAACTTTCAGCATCGACCAGGCCGCTATGATACAGGGGATGATCTTTGTGCCCAACAAATTCTGTGGGTTCGGGGTAATGATTCAGTAGTTCCAGGCACTGCCGGAAGCTAAGTTTCGGAGCGGTTTTCAGGCATAGCCAGCTCTGATATTGTTCCTGTGTCACAGTGAATCCTGTATCTGTTTATAAAGATGGTATTTCAGCGCTTCCAAGCCGATATTGCCCACGCTGGAGACGGCCAGTACTTTGTGTGAAGTGATCTGTCGGAACAGCTCGCTTACTTCTGCGATTCTGGCAATTCGTTCCGCTTCGGGGATGGTATCGATCTTGCTGAGGAGTATCGTAAAGGGCTTTTTCTCCATAAAGCTATCGTAGAGATACAGTTCCGCTTTCAGAGAGCGATAGGCTTCCACGGGGTCTTCACTGTTGATATCGATGAGATAGAGCAGTATGCTGGTACGTTGAATGTGGCGCAGGAACTGATGTCCCAAGCCCTTACCCATGTGAGCGCCTTCGATGATGCCAGGGATGTCTGCCATTACAAAGTGCCGATAATCAGAGACTTTCACTACTCCCAGCATTGGTTCCAAAGTGGTAAATTCATAATCAGCGATTTTGGGACGAGCGGCGGAAAGCACAGAGAGCAGAGTGGATTTACCGGCATTGGGAAAGCCCACCAGTCCCACATCGGCCATTAGTTTCAGTACTAATTCCAGTTCAATTTCTTCGGTGTGTTTACCCGGTGTGGCGTGGCGTGGCGCTTGATTTGTGGGCGTGGCAAAATTGCTGTTTCCCTTACCTCCGCGCCCCCCTTTTGCCAGCACTACAAGCTCTTCGGCTTCTGTAACATCGGCCAGTTTGATCTTCTTGCCATTTTCCAAAATCTGGAATATCTCCGTGCCTAGAGGCATAGGCAGGATCAAGTCTTCCCCGCTGGGTCCGGTTTTGCGCCCTCCGGCACCGGGAATGCCGTTTGGGGCTTTGAAGGTTTTAGTAAAGCGATAATCCAACAGGGTATTCACGTTCGTGTCCCCCCTTACAATGATGCTGCCTCCACGACCGCCATCACCGCCGTCGGGGCCGCCTTTGGGGACAAACTTCTCGCGCCGGAAGCTTACTGCGCCATCTCCGCCATTACCCGCTTTGATGCGGATTTTTGCATAATCGATAAACAAATCTACCTCTCTATAGAGCTATATGCTATAAGTGTTATTGGTTGATACATCAGGGAGTTTCCACGGTGTTTTGCTGAAGATCTCTAAAATAGATCCAAGGATTCATGTCTGGTTCCAGATATTCCCGTGGGCTATGTGCAAAGTCCGGGTTAATACTCTTTACGGTGTCACGGATGTGTTGTGGCAGATCACTATAGCCATGCTCCAGCTTTCTGCCTCTCAGCACAAAGAGCATCTGTCCTTCGCGGTCTCCCATCCTCATGAAGGGTAACCAGGGGCATATCCAGGTAAAGGATATCTCAGCAGGCACAGAACTGGCTTGAACATTTTCCAGATCAGCCAGTTTTGCCCGATACTCGCGCAACTCGGCAGATTGAAAGTAGTCGCTCTGAACATGATCTCCAAAGAGTTTGCGGGAGAGTACGTGCGGATAGAAGGGAAAGAGCTCCGAGTGATATACGATGCTTTCTTCGATCACTGTGGAAGGCAGAAACTGCCGGATATAGGGGATAGTCTTGGCATCGTATTCAAAGCGTTGGTTTACGGGATCGTTCCAGATGTGGATTACGGGGACCGTTGCTTGCGTGAAGGGATTTCTCCAGTTCTTTAGTACCTCTGAAGTGCGATGATCCAAAAATAGCCCCACCTCTTTTCCCATCAGACGGTAGCCGGCCTCGCTGCTGTCAATTCTGGCGATGCTAAAACCCTCAAAATCAAAGAGCTCCATGCTCTTCTGATCTGGCACAATACTATATACAGTACCGGAATAATGGAAGACGGTCTCTGCTCCGTTGAGATCACCAATTACCCGCAGATAGTCTGTCAAATAGCGTTGTTCCGCTTCATTGGCGCTCAGAAAGAGCGGAAAGAAGAGCAGCAGGGCAAAGAGTCTGCGCATCAACGAGACCTCCATCATATGTTTTTGCCATTTATGCAATAAGGCTGTGTGTGTCAAGTGTTTTGGCTTCGCAGATGGAACGTGCAAGGTAGAAGACTAACGATAACTACCATAGCATCGTGGTGGAAAGCCTGCATTGCAAGGATGCATATCCTGAAGCCCTGCATAAATGCTATACTAAAAGCCCTTAAGATGCATTGAATATCGATCCTGAATGCGAAAGTCAATAAATGCTCAGATAAACTGCAGCGTTTTCTCAATCCCGTTTACCTACCCTCAAACGCCAGCCAATCAATCGGCTGAAAGTGAAAGCAAGCGCTTCTCGTAGAGGCACGCTCCGATGTTCGCGCACCAGCATCAGAGGGATGATGGCTGCCCAGCGCAGGAGCGCACCCACTCCGAATACCACTTGTTCCGGATCCAGAGTGCGAAAACCGAGATCCAGGCTATTGGGGTAGAAGACACCGCTGGCCAGGGTTGAACTCATCATAAAGATACCTGTAACTGCCGCATAGATGCCGCTATAAGCTTGCTCCCGCCGTTTTGGGGCAATGGAGAGCACAAAGTTTGTGGTCACAATCCCGGTTCCAGCCCACATAAATCCGCTTAACACACCTTCAAGCCAGAGCAGGGAGTAGTTCTGTGCACTCATAAAGAGCCAGAATACGGGGTTCAAACCGCCCAGACACACGCAAATCTTCATTGCGGTTTTATTGCCGAAGCGATCGATGAATCTGCCCCAAAAGCTGAATGCCAATAGCGAAGAGCCCATGTGTAGAGTGTTATACATCTGCACTTGAAACAGGCCCATCTGCAGGTTCTTCAGCATGAAAGGCCCCCAGAAGGGACTGCCAACTCCAGTAGCAAACATCCATAGCGAGCCAAAAACAAGCAGCAAACGGAAGTCTTTGTCCATAAAAGGTTCACGGAATATCTCGCGCAGGCTTTTTGCATTGTGATGCAGCCGTTTACGCTCCGGTTGCCGGCTCAAAAAGAAGAGTCCGATGATGCCGATGATGGAGGCAAAGATATATACAAAGGCCAAGAAGATGGCTTGATTCTGGGGCACAAAGAAGGCATCCAGCCCCAGCATGATCTTGTAGCGCATGGCTTTGGAACTGTGTTCAAAGAGATCCACATGGTAGGATATCAGATAGCTGAAGATCAAGCCAATAATCAGGAGGATCTGATTGCGGGTGGAAAAGAAGCGTCCCCGGATCCTGAGGGGGATGAGGTCGCTGATCCAGGCAATCCAGATATTGGCGCCCACTGCCTGAAACCCGGCACTGAAAAAGAGTAGTGCCAGCATAAACCATATTCCCTGCTGTTGGTCTTTGAAGAGCAAGGCCAGTCCCAAAAAGAGCGTAAGAAAACGTCCCACAGCGGTTATCCACACGCAGGGCCACTTCCTTTGGGAGGTATGGTGGGAAAATGCCACTCCCAAAGGCTGCCAGATCGCCGAGAGTTGTCCCAAGGCTGAAAGCAGGCTGTATTGTAGCGGTGTGGCACCCAGCATCACCATCAGTTTGGTGATAAATGAGCTGCCGATCTGCGCCAGATTGCCATACACCTGTGCAAAGATACCTTCCCGCACAGAGTAGCGGAAGGTCTTGCGGATAATTTCCTGTTTTACCCGACGAGAAGGGACTGTGGTCGGCGTACTACTCAGTTGCACTAAAGAATTCCATTAATTTCACATAAAAACCGGCTTCCCAGGGGAAACCGGTTCTATATATCGCAATGGAGTGCCTTACACTTCCATTATTTCTTTTTCTTTGGCTTTTTCCACTTCGTCGATCTTTTTGATCCACTCGTCGGTGATATCCTGTACTTCTTTGAGGAGTTTCTTTTCGTCGTCTTCGCTGATCTCGCTGTCTTTCTTCATTTTTTTGGCCTGATCATTGGCGTCACGACGGATATTACGGATTGCCACGCGGGTTTCCTCGCTGATTTTCTTCAGGTTTTTCACGATATCTTTGCGTTTTTCCTCGGTGAGTGGCTGGAAGGGCAAGCGGATCACATTGCCGTCATTCTCTGGGGTAATGCCGATATTGGCGCCCAGGATGGCTTTTTCGATGTCTGCCAGAGTGGTTTTATCCCAGGGCTGCACTACGATGGTGCGGGGCTCGGGAATGGAGATGTTGCAGAGCTGTTTCACGGGAGTGGGCTGTCCATAATAGTTTATCCGGATGTCATCCAGGATGGACGCACTTGCCCTTCCGGTACGCACTTTAGTATACTGGTGTAACAGCGAATCAAAGGATTTCTGCATTTTTTCCGTAGAGTTGTTTTTGAGTTCTTGCATTGTGTACCTCGCTCTTAGGGATGGATATAAGTGCCGGTGTCGGCATCCTGGAGAGCAGCTTTCAGGTTTCCCGTTTTGGTTATGTTGAATATCTTGATGGGCATATTGTTGTCTGCGGCCAGGGAGAAGGCAGTGAGATCCATTACTCCGAGACGCTTCTCCAGACAGGTTTGGAAAGTAGCCTCGCGGATAAACTTCGCTCCGGGATCTTTCATGGGATCTGCGCTGTAAAGACCATCCACTTTGGTAGCTTTCATTACGATATCCAGTTTCAGTTCGATAGAGCGCAGAACGGCGGCAGTATCGGTAGTAAAATACGGATTTCCGGTACCTCCGGCCACAAAGCAGATTTTGCCTTTGGCGAGAGCTTCCTGCACTTTTGCGGCGCTGTAATGCCTGGCAATCTTGTCCAATACAAAGCTGGAGAAGACTTCAGCGGCACAGCCTTTTGCCTGCAATATTTCGCAGAGAAAGAGGGCGTTTTGGATGGTGGCGAGCATACCGATGTTGTCCAGAGTAACCCGGTTCAGGCTTTCGCCTTTCCAGCTACCGCCTCGGAAGATGTTTCCACCGCCCAATACAACTGCAATCCCGTATCCTTCGTTTTTGATCTCGATCAATTCGTCTGTCAGCTTGTCGCACACTTTGTTATCGAAGCCGAAACCGGCGGGTCCGGCCAGGATTTCTCCGCTGAGCTTCAGCATCAGCCGGTTGATTTTTTCGGGTTTGAAAGCGCTGTTCATCCTTGGTTTAAGGCTTTTTACTCGCCCAGGGAGAAACGAACAAAGCGGGCTAATTGGATGTTTTCGCCGGTTTTGGCCACAGCGTCGGTCAACAGGTCTTTCACTGTTCTCTTCTCGTCGCTGATCAGTCCTTGTTCCATCAAAGCGTGTTCGCTACAATACTTACGAATATTGCCTTCGATGATTTTGTCCATGAATTCAGGTTTCTTACCTTCGTTGATGGCTTTATTTTTGGCGATTTCTTTCTCGCGTTCGATAATGTCTGCAGGGATAGCATCAGCGGTGATAGCCAATGGATTGGTGGCAGCGATCTGCATGGCGATCTCTTCTGCCAAAGCTTTGAATTCGTCGGTTCTGGCCACAAAGTCGGATTCGCAATTCAGCTCGATCAATACACCAATCTTGTTGTTGAAATGGATGTACGAGTAGATGATTCCTTCTTTGGTCTCGCGCAGGCTTTTGGCCTCGGCTTTGGATATTCCGCGCTCGCGCAGATATTTGATGGCGTCATCCATATTGCCACCTGTTTCCACCAGAGCTTTACGGCACTCCATCATGCCTACTCCGGTTCTCTCGCGCAATTCTTTTACCATGGTTGCGGTAATCTCTGCCATTTTATTACTCCTTAAGATAAATGAGATGAGATGAAGCGTGCCGGAAATCACCGGCACGCAAGGATTTCCTTATTGTTCTGAGGCAGCCATTTCGGCTACCAGTTCTTCTTGTCCTTCGCTTTGAGTTTCGGGGGCTTCTACTTCTTCTTCGGCTATCACTTCAGAGATATCTTGGCCTTCAGTAGCGGCTCCGCGGCCTTCCAATACGGCATTGGCCATGATGTCGGCGATCAAAGCTATGGCACGGGTGGCGTCGTCGTTTGAAGGGATTACATAATCCACCAGATCGGGATCGCAATTTGTATCCACCATGGCGATGATGGGTATACCCAATATGCGTGCTTCGTGGATTGCAATGTCTTCATGCTCGGTGTCCACTACAAAGATCGCTCCCGGTTTGGCGTCCATATCGCGGATTCCGCCCAGGGAAAACTCGATCTTGTCGTGCATACGTTTCATTTTCTGAGCTTCGAGCTTGGTGTAGCTGTTGAGGGTACCGTCAGCTTCTATTTCCTCGAAGTATTTCATCTTTTCAATGCTCTGGCGGATGGTGGACATATTGGTGAGCATACCGCCATACCAGCGTTGATTTACGTAAAAAACTCCTGCCTTTTCTGCAGCTTCGCGAATGGAGCTTTGAGCCTGCTTTTTGGTTCCCACAAAGAGGATATATTCCTGCCGGCTCGCCACTTCTTTCATGAACTGATAGGCTTCGTTGATGGCATCGACTGTCTGTTTGAGGTCGATGATGTGGATCCCATTGCGTTTGATGAAAATGTACTTTTTCATCTTGGGATTCCACTTGAAAGTCTGGTGGCCAAAGTGAACACCGGCTTCCAACAGTTGTTTCATAGATACAACGGACATTTAATTTTCTCCTAATCTACGGTTAAGTGCTCCGCCAAAGGATATACGCAATTCAGAGGGGCTATCCCCTCACCGCCTTGCAACTCGCTTTGGTGGTTAATTTTGGCTTTAGTGCCAAGTGTCTGTGAAAGATTCGCTATTCCAAATATCGTCATTGTTCCAATAAGGGAATTTGTTCCCCAAACCCCGGATGTATTAACGTTTTGAGAACTGGAATTTCTTTCTGGCTTTCGGACGTCCGGATTTCTTCCGCTCCACCATACGGGGGTCGCGAGTCAGGAATCCGTGGGCTTTGAGTGCAGGTCTCAAGTTTTCATCGTATTCACAAAGAGCGCGGGAAATGCCATGACGTATGGCTCCGGCCTGGCCGCTGAGACCACCACCGGTTACATTTACGTACACGTCGAAATTCTCGGACATTCCAACGGTCAGCAGAGGCTGCTCCACAACCATTTCCAAGGTTTCGCGTTGCAGATATTTCTTCATGTGCACTTTGTTGATGATGCGCTTGCCGGTACCGGGTGTCAAACGAACCCTGGCGGTGGCGACTTTTCTTCTTCCTACGGAATCAAAGTTTTGCATACCTTATTAATCTCCTTACAGGCTAAGTTCCACCGGCTTCTGAGCGGCATGAGGATGCTCGCTGCCTGTGTAAACTTTCAGTTTTTTCATCATAGCGCGTCCCAGAGTATTCTTCGGCATCATGCCTCTTACGGCATGTTCGATAATACGCTCAGGATGCTCTTCCAATATTCTGGCATACGGGATCTCTTTCAGTCCACTGGGATATCCACTAAAAGATTTGTAAACCTTCTGCATGGCCTTGAGGCCGGTTACGCGAACTTTTTCAGCATTGATTACTACTACGTAATCTCCGCAATCAAGGTTCGGTGCAAAATACGGTTTGTTTTTACCACGTAAATAGGTGGCAATCTTTGTGGATAACCGACCAAGAGGCAGCCCCGTAGCATCTACAACATACCACGCTTGCGTGATGTCGCTTGGGCTTGGAGTGAGGGTCTTCATCGATTCTCCTTTACGATTTTATTACAGAATGTCATGATTTTAGCAGCCTAAATAGTGTCAAGAGAAAACATTGCCGATTTCCTCGTCTGAATTTACAGCGGAGAGACGATCATGTGGATCTACGCAGATAAATGGGGCAGATTGCGCAGATTTTCTTGAGGGGGGGGTGGCGATATGTCGAATTCTCAGGGAACAGTGAAGCTTTGATGTAGGCGGAACGGCGTCCGCCTCTACGGGGACAGCGAAACGAAGTGGAGCATTCAACAGGTGCGCAGCACCACCAACCGCAGCACTGCAGAACTATTAAACTAAGAACTCTTCCCATTCCTCCTGTATAGATCAAGCCTTACCGAAGCTGATATCAAGCCGTTATCAAACAGTGCTCACCCGATGATAACCCGATGATATCTGCTTCAGCACGAGTGTAAGCAAAGCGGAATACCAGTCGTCCAAATCCAGATGAATGTCCTTCCCTCAGCACAGCAGTCACAGCCAATATCCGCAGGAGAAAACAGGGTTCAGACCAGTGTCATTAAGCTGTTAACGGCGGCGAAAAACAAGCTGAATTCCCAAAATAGTAATTGCCAAAATCACACAAAAGGCGTATTATGTATGTAAAAGACAAAACTGGAAAAGGAATATGGAAGACATCTCCTATCGTATTGTAAAAGAGACAGATGCAGCCCGAATCTTGGAATTGTACCGTGCAGCAGGATGGTGGCAAACGGACGAAAATCCTCAATACATCGAGACCGTGAAGGGCATCATCGCCAATAGTTTCTGCTTCGTAATAGCCAAGCGCGGAGAGGAAATCATCGGCATGGGGCGAGCTATATCCGACGGATTGAGCGATGCTTATATCCAGGATGTGACGGTGTGGGAAGCAGAGCGGGGCAAGGGCATTGGCAAGGGCATCATCCGCGAATTGTTGCGCTATCTGAAAGAGCATAAACTGCAATGGATAGGATTGATCAGCGAGCCTGGCTATGAAGCCTTTTACGGCAAACTGGGTTTCAATGTGATGAAATCCTACACTCCCTTTCTGTATTCGGAAGATTAATATATGACTCCAGACCTTACTATGCCGGGGCTAAAAGCTCTGGACATCACCAATACGTTGATTCTGAGGGACTACCTTACCAAATATCCGCGGGAACATTGTGATTATACCATTACAAATCTAATGGTATGGGGCAAGATCTACAACAACCACTACCTGATTTACAAAGATCGCCTGGTGATTGTGAATCCAAAATACCAGTATATCCTCTTTCCGGTGGGGCCTTATCTGAATCCGGCAGAGCTCAAAGAGCTTGTTTTGATGTTTCGTCCCTACTTTCCGGAATCGCAGATCATTTTGTTTCCCCACGAATATTTCGAGCAGTATCCGGAAGTGCATGATGTGTTTGAGATATATGAAGATAGGGATTGGGCGGACTATGTTTACAGTGTGGAAAATATGGTTCACCTTAGCGGTAAAAAACTGGCGAAAAAGAAGAACCTCATCTCTCAATTCAGGCGTGCATATCCAGAATATAAAGTGTTGAAAATGACGGAAGACCGCTTGAAATACATCCTGAGTTTCACACATAAATGGCGCCGGGAACGCAGTGCCGAAGGCATATATCTGATGACGGAGATCAAGGCGATCGAAAACACACTGGAAGCTTGGCACAATCTGCCAGTGGAGGGGATCATCATTTGCCTGCACAACAAGATCGTCGCCTATTCCATCTTCAGTCCTCAGACCCAGGATATGGTTACTGTGCATTTTGAGAAATTTGATCCCGAGAAAAAGGGATCGGCTCAGGTGATAACATGGGAGACGGCGCGCTATCTGGAAAACCGCTATAAATGGATAAACCGCGAGCAGGACATCGGACTGGAAGGGTTAAGGCAAGCCAAGCTCAGCTATGTTCCGGATCGCTTTTCCCGCTTTTTTGGGTCCAGGCTAAAAGGAGATACAGTAGGGCGGTCAATGCCAGAAAACTGAGGACGAAAGCTGCAATGCGCCGGGGACGGGGGTTTAGCAGCATTTGCCAGATTATGGGCAGGCTATCCGCATGTTGCCAGCGGTCGCGATAGTAGCGTAGAACTTTGTCCTGTCTGATCTCTAATAACTTGCCCAGGAGCATTATATGACGCTGGTGATACATTCTTCCGGCTTTGGTTCCGTCCAGATTGTAGTAAGAATAGCCATGATAATCAAATTCCGGTAGTTTGGCAGTAAGGGCACAAAAGCCTTTATCAAAGAGCTCCTGAGCCAGAGGATTCTTGGTAAGTTCTTGATATTTGTGCAAATGCAATAGAGTACTCATCATCCCGCTGAGTGAAAAGTAGGGTGTTTCCGCTGGGTATTCCATAAACCAAATGCTGCTATCGGAAAGCGCTATGGAAAGATCCGCAACATCCGGATCCAGGCTGCGCAACATGTTTTCAGCGATGCCAAGTACTTCCAGATTCCGGTCCATGCCAGCGCGGTTTGCCAGGGCGTTCATACCTACGGACTGGGTGAGTGCGGATGCCCAGGGAGCCTTCTGATTGTACTTTGGATAATCGAAATCGTAGTATAGATAAGGGATGGAATCGCGAATAGATACCATATCCAGGAGTTTATCCGTAAGGGTGACAAAGTGTTCGGAACCTTCTCCCAGCAGGCGACGGTCATTTTCGTCCAGGGCTTCACTGGCGATGAAGAGGGCATTGTAGTGCTTTTCGCCGTCATTGTAGAGCTGCATTGGGATGTTCTGTTCATCCCGTACCGTCAATTGATTGAAGGGTCTACCGAAGATTGTGGCTGCCAGCTGTTCCGCCATACTGTATATCTTGGTTTCCGCCACTTGCCAGACTACGCTTACAAAGAGCAGGGATACCACGCAGGCTATAATAATGATGTATTTTTTGGGCATGACTTAGGTTCTTCTCCTTCTGATAATAAAGCTGGCGGCATATAATAGTGCTTGACATACAACTATCGTGGCGCCGGTGGGAAGATTTAAAGCAAAGGACAAGGCAAAACCTCCGAGAGCGGAGATAATGGCTACAATCACAGCAGTGATGATGGCTGTGTGCAGTCTTTGTACCAAATTGAAGGCGATCACGGCGGGCAGGATCAATTGTGCGGTTACTAGGATGATGCCGGCACTTTTTAAGTTGAAGACGATATTTGCCGCCAATAGCAGATAAAACACTTTGTCCACAGCATCCGTGCGGATGCGAAACACACCAGACATTTCCGCATTGTAGCTAAGGTAAAACAATTCTTTGTAAAAGAACATCACAAAAGCGATATTCAGAATATTCAGGATGCCCAGCGCCCACAGTTCATTGCCGGATATGAGCAGAACATTCCCAAAGAGGTAGCTGGAGAGGTCGAAGGTATAATTTCGGGAAAGAGAGATCAGAATGATACCCAAGGCCATGGAGAGGGAAAGAAAGATGGTGATGGTATTGGCTTCCTGGATCTTATGCTGTTTTGACAACCAAGAGATTCCCAGAGCAACGGCACACACAAAGATCAAGGCTCCCAGACTGAGGTTTATGCCGGTGATGATGGCGATGGCAATGCCGGCAAAAGCTATGTGGGATAATGCTTCTCCCAGATATGAGATACGGCGCAGTGTAACATAGGGAGCAAAGACCGCAAGGGATATACCGCTCAGTAAAGCTCCGAAGAGCGCATTCAAGAGAAATCCCGGCATCAATAGTCCTTTTCTATCAGGCGCACAGTGTCGCCAAAGGTTTTGTGGATGATTTCCGCATTCACCAGTTCAGAGTGATTGTGGTAGTGCAGACGGTGATTCAGGCAGATCAGGTAGTTGCAATATTCGCTGAGCGTATGCAGGTCGTGAGAGATGGTTATCACGGTCTTGCCGCTATCATTTAGCTTTTTCAGCAGTTCAAAAAAACTGCTTACGCCACTGCGGTCTATACCGGCTTCAGGTTCGTCCAGGATGAGGTACTTACTATCGGAAAGTATTGCGCGGGATAGTAATACACGTTGGAATTCGCCTCCGCTGAGGCTTCCGATCCGGGAAGAGGCTTTTGTATCGATGCCGCATTGCCGCATGGCATCCATTGCTTTTTGCTTGTGTTCTTTGCCGCATCTCCTGCCCCATCCCAAGGTTCCAGCAATGCCCATCAGAGAGATGTCCAGAGCGGTAGCGGGAAAGCTGCGGTCGTATTCTTCGCGTTGAGGTAGATAGCCGAAGCCATTGTTTTTCAGCCAGTTATCTCTGGGGATACCGTCTATGCTGATGCTGCCTTCCTGGATATCCAACAAGCCTAGAATCAGTTTGATGAGGGTGGATTTTCCGGCTCCGTTGGGGCCGATGATGGCGGCGAATACTCCATCCGGGATTTGGAGATTGATGTCTTCCAGAATGCTTTTGCCGCCGAGGCTGAACTGCAGGTCGCTTACTTGGATCATGTATAGCTCTTGGATACTATAGGATGGCTCATCAGAATGCCTGTTTCATGGCATCCCAATTTTTCAGGATCAGTTCTGTGATGGTGGTAGCCTCGAAAGTGCTACCGATGGGATCCAGCGTGCCGATCTGCAGCTTGTATTCTTTGGCTAAAACTTCTGCGGATTTGGGATCCTGTTGGGGCTCCACAAATATGCGGCGCACACCGTGGTTGCGGATCTTTGTGCCCAGTTCAAGCAGTTCGCGAGGAGAGGGTTCTTTGCCCGGTGAGCTTTGCACCCAGCCCAGATACCGGATATCGTAATCGCGGCAGAAGTAATGGAAGCTATTGTGATATGTAATCAAGGCAGGCTCGTTGTATGTTTTGCGCTCGGTTCTGATCAGTTCATCAGCTGCGCTCAGTTCGCGGAAGATTTCATCGTAATTGTGATTGATTAGCGGCACAAAATCGGTGAAGCGGGAACAAAGCTCTGTTTTTAGCTTTGTACTGAGCTTCATCATCATCTGCGGTGATGTCCAGAGATGAGGGTCTGTAGCCAGATGATCATGGTGATGCTCCCCGTCGTGGTTGTGTTGATGCATCAGTTGTTCACGCACTTGCTGCAGAGAATCCAAGGCGATCAAATCGCTGAGTAATAAAGAACAGTCGAGCAGTTTATCGGAAGCTTTGTCCAGGCTTTGTTTCATCATCTCTTCCAGTCCCATGCCGTTGATCACGATCAGTTCAGCTTTGTGAAGGTCTTTCAGATGAGAAGGCTGAGGGCTGAAGGAATGCACCGAGGCATTGGGCGGGATCATGCTTCTCACTTCGACAGCATCACCCACCATTTGCTTTAGCAGCAATTCGTAGGGATAGATGGATGTAAGGATCAAAGGCTTGGTCTCTGTCTTTTTTTGATCGATGGGAGCTTTGCAGGCACCCAGGATAAATAGCAAGAGGATTAGGAAATAGGCTGCTTTTTTCATAATTTCTCCTTGAAAAAGCTCATCCGGGATCTATCGCAGAATCCGGAAAAGCTAAATGAGAATAGGATTACTCCATATTCCTGATAAGGTTTGTGAGTAAACGCACGCCCACACCGGTAGCTCCGGCAATCTCTCCACCGGCTGCTTTGTCTCTTGTGGCGGTGCCGGCGATGTCTATGTGGATCCATGGTTTATTCTGAACAAATTCCTGGATAAAGAGGGCTGCTGTGATGCATCCTGCCAGAGGTCCGCCGATGTTTTTGAGGTCTGCAACGTCGGATTTGAGCAGCTCTTTATAATCTTCATGCAGAGGCATGCGCCAGATTTTCTCCCCGCAAGCTTCGGAGGCTTTGGATAGCATTTCATACCAGGCATCATCGTTGCTCAATACAGCGGAAAAGTCCTTTCCCAATGCAGCTACCGCTGCTCCGGTGAGGGTAGCGATATCTAGAACACAATCCACCTTTTCTTTCTCCAGAGCATAATGGATGGCGTCGATAAGGGTCAATCTGCCTTCGGCATCGGTATTGTGTACTTCAATGGTTTTGCCTGCCATAGAGGTAATGATGTCACCTGGACGATAGGCGTTTGAGCCGATCATGTTTTCCGCAGCGCCGATCACGCCCAAAACGTTCACTTTCAGTTTCAGGGTAGCGATGGCCGCCAAGGTACCTATCACTGCCGCTGCACCGCTCATATCGCTTTTCATGCTGACCATGCTGGGTCCCGGTTTCAGGCTGTATCCGCCGGAATCGAAGGTGAGGCCTTTACCTACCAGGGCTACGGTGTGATGCTTTTTGTCCGGATTGCCGTTGTATCGCATCAGGATCAGTTTGGGTTCGGTTTTAGAGCCTTTGCCCACAGAGAGCAGGGCGTCCATTTTCAGGCGTCTCAGCTTGTCCATGGAGTAGATATCGATGGGGAAGCCATATTGCAGAGCAGCTTTTTTAGCATAGTCGGCAAGGCTTTCCGGGTTCATTACATTGGGGGGTTCGTTCACCAGATCACGGGCGAGATTTGTAGTTTCGGCGTAGATTCTGCCTTCCAGAATTCCGCTATTTAAGTGTCGGTTGGTTTTGGCAAAAAAGATGAGGTGGATGCTTTCGATCTCGTAGTTTTTATGTTCGCTGAGATATTTGTGGAACCTGTATGCGTTCAGGATGGCGGTTTCAGCCAGGACATGCCCCAGAGTCATCTCCGGCAGTGTGGGTTCAAAGCCAAACATCAGGTACACTTGATCGGCTTTCATGCGGTTTGCTTCGCACCAGCAAAGCGAGAAGATCTTCCTTAGAATGGATGCATCCAGCTTCGTCTTGTCTCCTGCTCCGGCCACAATCACGTTTTGCGGCTTTTTGCCGATCATCCGGTTAAAACTGCGGATGGACGAGCTTTCGAAATGATAGTCCTCGGTATCAACGAAGTTTTCTATGGCTTCAATTGTATCTACATCCAACAGTTCCAGCTCCGATATCTTCGCGTTTTCTTCATGAATTATTATCAGGGTTTCGATATATTCCGGGATCTTACGGCAAACATCGATTTTCATTATGTCTCCTTAATCTATATGAATTCTTAAAAGTCTTCCGAAAGGCTGAGGTAGATCTGAGGCTTGCTGATGTGGGAGAAATCCGTAAGCCAAGCAACATCCATCTTCAGTACAAAATATCCGAGATTGAATCTGGGGCCAAAACCGTAACCAAGCTTGATGTCTTCCAGTTTGCCGTCGATGACTCCCCGGAAATGCTTGTCTTTATCCCACACCGCACCAGTATCTACATAGGCGGAACCGCGGATATTGCCCAAAGTGATGGGCAAGGGAAATGCCATGGCCAGATAATCAACAAGCGGGAAGCGTAATTCCACGGTGGCCAATGCCTTTTTGCGGTCTGCCAGATTGTAATCCAGCGCACGTACGCCATAGTATCCGCCCAGAGTAAAATAATCAGGATCGTCGCCGGTGCTGATACCAGCATTTAAGCGCAAAGCAAGTGAGTATCTGCGGCTAAAGAGAGTGTAGCTACGCAGATCCACATAGTTTGTGAAGTAATTGATATCTTTCTGGGCAAAGCTCTTGCTGATGCTGTAGATACCTTTGAAGCCCAATAGCGGCCCGGTGGCACCATACAGTGCGTTGTCGTAAACCAGGTTTATTCCAGGTGCATAAGCGAGGGTATTGGCTTTGTCCACATCGTTTTCCCAGTCTTCACCGGAGATGTCCAGGCTGATGAGTTTGTCCCAGTGTGTATCATATTCGAACAGCATGTTTTCCAGTTCGATGCGGGAAAAGCGGCTGAAGGGATAGCGCAGCAGAGTGTATATACCGGTTTGTCTTTGACGCAAGCGATAGTATTGATCTCCCTGGGGCATGATGTAACGGTAGTAGGCCTCGTCGTAGAGGTTGTAAACTCCTATGCCATAATCCAATCTCTGTTTCAGATACAGGTATGAAAGTACGAGATTGGTATTCTCCAGTTTATCGGCAATCCCGATACTGATGCCGATACCATGATCGCCCATCAGATCGCTAAGACCCAATTCCACATTGCCGAAAGCGCCATAGCTGGAACTGTATGCCACTCCGCCCCAAAAGGTATCCAAAGCGAATTTGGGTCTGTAGTTCTTGATTTCTGGGGGATTGCTATGAGTTTCTTCAGGACGCTCATCCCAAGAGAAATTTGTGGAGATCAGGCTACTATCCGGAATCACGGGCTCGTATCCGCTTATAAAGGGACGCCGGGAGTCTGTATTCTGGTGTGGTTTGGAATTGCGGGGGATCTTTACTTTGTCCCGCAGGCCGTATTTGTCCAGTTCATTAAAATCTATGCGGTCCAGCAAGTCATGATCTTTATCATAGAGCTTTGGCGCTGGAAAGTCCGAGTATTCGAGGTCCTCCGGCAATCCGCTCTCAAAATAGATATCCCAGGCACCATTAAAGTAGTTTGACATCAGCATGTAATTTCCGTCGGCGGAGATATCCGCACCATAGACTCCGGAAAGCACATTGCTAAGTGTTGCAATTTGCATGGTATTTAGATCGATTATTTCCAGATTTGTGATGTCGTTGCGAGCGGAAACAAAGACCAGTTTGTTTCCTCCGTCGCTGTAAAAGGGTTGAC
The DNA here is from genome assembly GCA_023228285.1 of Candidatus Cloacimonadota bacterium. Taxonomy (GTDB): domain Bacteria; phylum Cloacimonadota; class Cloacimonadia; order Cloacimonadales; family Cloacimonadaceae; genus UBA5456. The sequence goes on from JALOBM010000001.1 coordinate 16,352, forward strand.
TGCAGTTGAAGGGCAGGCTGGTGATCTGGAGCAGTTGATCGTTGTCCAAGTGGTATTCAAAGATATCGGAGCTGTAGTTGGCGAAAAAGCCGTAGCGGCGGGACTCTGGTATCTCATCCCGCTGAGAGCTGAAGACTACTTTGCTGCCATCCGGGCTGAAGCGGGGCTGAGTATCGAAAAAACTGTCGTTCGTAAGCCGGCGCAATTGCTTGCTTTTGATGTTATAGACAAAGATATCGGTCTGCATATTGTGCTGGCCGCTGAGTACAATACTTTGCCCATCCGGAGCTACATCCAGTTCAAAGATCGCGCGCAGTTCGGGGATCTCTATCGTGCTGGTGATCTTGCCATTATCTGCATCCAGGATGTGAATGCGGTCACCACTCGCAGTTTTGGTATTGAAGGCCAGATGTTTGCCGTCCGGGAACCAGCTGAGATTTGTGCGCATATAGTAAAATTCTTCCATCTTACCGTTGCGTTCACCGGTTATCAATTTGCGTGGACTGGCGAATCCGTGGGTTCCTGCCACCCAAATGCTGTATCTGGCACCGGCATCGGAGAAATAAGCGTAGCGGCTGCCATCGGGGCTGAAACGCGGAGAGAAATTGAAGTAAGAGCCTTCTTCCTTGCTCTTGGTGCGCTTTTCATACTCTTCCACAGGGATCTTGTGCTTGGTTATCAAAGGATAGTAATCACGCTTCAATTGAAACTTCCAGCGCGATTGCAAGTCCGCAAACTTGACACCGAATACACGTTTGGTGGCCTCTTCCGTGTCGTTCATGGTCCTTAGCGAGTAGAAGTATTCACTTACCTTTTCTCTGCCGTAAGTATCTGCTATATATGTGATAAAGCTTTCTCCGAGGCGGTAGGCAAGATAGCCATCGATATTATCCAAACGGGGAAGATTGTCGTTTACCACCATATCCAGGATGAACATGTTGTTGTATTCATCCTCGCCGCCGATGGAGAGAAACTCCGGCAATCCCTCAGAAAACCAGAATGGGAAAGAGCTGGGTCTCAGAGAATCCAGTGTGTTTGTAATCCGTTTGTCCAGAGCGTTTATATAGGCATGGGTCAGCTCGTGTGCCAGTAGTTCTTCCAGATTGCTGTAGCTGCCGTCAAAAGGCACCACCACGCGGTTTCTGAGGCTTTCTGTGAATCCGCCCACACCTTCGGTTAGCAGGGGATAGATGATGTTTGTAACTTGAAAATCGCTCTTTGTGCTGTAAAACACTATGGGGATTCTGGTTAATACCGGATACTTCAGATCCGCTTTCAGGTAATAATAGATATCTTCCGCCATCAAAGCTGCAGTCTTGCCGAAATCATCCTCATTCTTGGGAAAATAGATGTCGAAGTGCATGGTTTTCAGCACAGCCCAATCCTGCGGGACGGCATTAACCTTGTTCTGACCGAAGTTCACTGCCTGCAGCAGAACCCACGAAAGGAGGATCAACACAAAAAGTGGCTTTTTCATATAATTCCTAAAACAATGAGAATTTGATGTATTTACGGGGATTCTTCTTGATGTCACCGATCAGTTCATCCAAACTCTGGATGGATTGCATCAGTTTGTTATAAAGATCATCTTCGCTTAGCAGTTTACCGGCACTGCCACTGCCCTCGGATAACGCTTTTGCCTGACGGTTCAGATTTGCAGAAAGCACGCGCAGACTATCCAGAGTGCTGTTTACTTTACCCATGGTTTCCGGGGCCATGGCCAGAGTGTTTTGCAGAGGTTCACTGCTTTCGGATACCAGTCTGTTTGCCTGCCAGGTGAGGCTGTCCACTTTGCCGATTACTCCGGAAAGCTCTGTTTTCAGCTCTTCAATGCTGTGTTTGGCACTTCTCACGGTACCGTCGGCATTGCGGACAAGGGATTGTCCCAGATCCAGCAGTCCGCCATCGGAATCTATGTCTGCCATGATCTTATCCAGTTTACTCAGCATATGCCCTGCTTGGGTAATCATGGACATCAGGCTGATGGATTTTTCACCACGTTGTTGGTATGCCAGATCCAAGTATTTATCGGAGTTCACCGGCATAATATTCATGCTTTTGCTGCCCATCAGACTGTCTTCGATGTAAAACCGGCTGCCGGCAGGGATGCGGATATCCCTGTCGATCTTGCCGCTTACCAAGATGCCGTCCTTGTGCAATTGCACACTCTTCACTCTGCCTGCTTCCATCCCGCGGAACATTATTTTATCTCCGGTTTCCAATCCCATCACATCCGTAAATACTACCTGCAGTACCTGTTGCTTCTTCATGGTGATTCGGTTTGAAAGCCATAAATAGCCAAACAGCAGGATCAATAAGATTATCACGGTCCAGACGCCGGTTTTAATGCGTGTGCTGCGTAAGTGCTGATAAAACTTTGCCACAGAGCCGCCTTCTTTATGTTTTCAGTTTTTTCTTCTCTGCTGCCGGGAAGAGTATGTTGTTCAGGATCAACCGGTATCCCGGAGAGTTCTTGTGCAGATCCAGTATGGTCTCTGGATCCCCTACCATGTGCTGATAGTCTTCGGGATCATGACCGCCATAAAAGGTGAAAGTGCCTTTTCCCAGATTGCCGTGAATGTACTTTACATCGTTTTGCTGCGGTACTTCAGCCAGAATTATTACGTTTTTCTTCACTTTATCACGGAAGAAAGAGGTGGTCTGACCCATAAAGCCGTCGATGATGTTGCTGTGATTTTGAGTGAGCATGGTGGGCACGGGATCGTATTTGGCAGAGAAATCGAAGAGCTGAAAATAGTCGCCTTCAGCGCCACGTAGCTTGCTGTAGTCGCTGGCATCGATGTCGGAAAACTCATACTCAAAGGGGCTTGTTTTCAACTTGAAGCCTTCAAAGGCAAAGCAGCGCTCATAATCCAAACGATCCAGGTAATCTGCCTCGATGCCGTCGCCGTCGATAAGCACATCCACCACGTCTATCCCTCTGGCGGCCAATGCGATGTCGATGGTATCTACCGCTCCGCACATGGCAAAAAGAAAACCACCTGAGGTCACAAATTCCCTTATTTTCATGGCGATGTCGTGCTTCAACTGCCATACCTTACGATATCCGTGTTTGGCTGCCATTGCTTCGTTTACACGCACATCGGTCTGATACCACTCCGTGTGGCGATAGGAGCTATAGAACTTGCCATATTGTCCGGTGAAATCCTCGTGATGCAGATGCAGCCAATCGTAATCAGCCAATTTACCGCTGAGAACCTCGTCGTCCCAAAGCCGGTCATAATCGATCTCAGCATATTCCAGGGCCATGCTCACCGCATCGTCCCAAGGTAGAGTGTTGGGGGGAATATACACTGCTATTTTGGGCTCTTTCTCCAGAGTTACGGCTTCCATGTTGGCTTCCTGAATCTCTTGATAGATAGCGGCTACTTCAGCAGAAGAGATGCTTTCAAAACGCACCCCGCGGATGTTGCAGATAGCGATGATTTCCGGAGCGCTTTGGAGTAGGAAACTGCCGCCACGGTAGTTCAGTAGCCATTTCACGGTCATCTGCTCCTTTAAGGCTTCAAAGGCCACGCCATAAGCCTTGAGGTGGTTGCTCTGTCTGCTATCCATCGGGATCAGAATTTCAGCGCATAAAGCTTGTACCAATAAGGACAGTGATAGCAGAAGAACAGCTATTCTAAGTGCTTTTATTGGATAATGCATCAGTCGAACTAATCTCCTATCTATCAATTTTGGCAACCAATATACCAATGGTTTTTGCCATTTTCCTGCGTAAGCATGGATAGTGTCAAGTAAAATCTGTTTTTAGCTCTATTGAAGGGACTTTTAGCGGTATCAGTAAACAGATGATTCATCCACCAATGGGCTCAGGGGGAAAATCTGGCAGTTCCAGGCCAAATTCATGAAATAATGCCTTTGCTTGTTCCAATTTGCCCGCAGCCACGATTTTACCGACTTCTCTTTGGATGGCACGTGCGCTCAGCCTACTTGTTTGCTGGGCGTATTTACGCATGGCAGTCTTGCTCTCAGCTCCGATCTCAAAGCCCAGAACAGCGGAGAAACGCAGGGCTCGGATGATGCGCAGGAGGTCTTCCGCAAACACTTTATCCGGCTCCCGAATGCTATTGATCATGCCTTGTTCCAGGTCTTGCCTGCCTCTGCCGCAGGGATCGGATATCTCCGAAGAAAAAAGCTCTAGATAGAGTGCATTGATGCAAAAATCACGCCGGTAGACATCATCCCGGATAGAGCTGAAAGTGATCCTGGGATATCGGCGTCCAGGGCGATACACTTCCTTACGGGTCTGGACAAAATCCAGTTTAGTCCCCATTGTTTCCATCTTGGCAGTGCCAAACTTGGGAAAGGTTTCATAATAATCGGGATGCCAGCGATGACTGAGGTAAGCTCCCAGCTTCAATCCGCCATAAGGCATCTCCACCACCAGGTCGAAGTCATCAAAATCCTGCCTGCCCAAAAGATGATCTCTCACCACTCCGCCCACGATATAGCATTTTCCTTCAAAGGTAGTGCCCTCTAGAGTGCTACGCATCAGGGAGAGAAACTCGGCAAGTGTCATAGAAGCTCCGTTATAACGGCGTTTGAGATGAAGAACGCATCGGGCAGCAAGCGTAATCCGGAAGCATCCAGATGGATAAATCCCAGTTCTTCCAGTTTTCTGATTCCATGTTCCCGGCCTTTTGTAAAGCATTTGCCAAAGCGGGCTTGGTATTCGGCATAATCCAAGCCTTTTACGAGGCGCAACCGCATCATTATATAGTCGCTCTCTTCCTGGGCAGATTCATCGGTATCGCCGCCGGTTCTGCCTGAAGCGATATATTGGCTGTAGAGCTTGAGATCGGCGGGATTCTGATAGCGTCTGCCCTTGTAATATCCGGAAGCAGATGCTCCCCAGGCGAGGCATTCCCGAGATTCCCAGTATAGCAGATTGTGGCGGGATTCCCGGCCGGGCAGGGCAAAGTTCGAAATCTCATATTGGATAAAGCCGTGTTCCTCAAGCAAATCCCGGATTAGCTGATATTGACGGTTGCTTTCATCGTCATCGGGCAGGAGGGGAATATCGGCTGCCAGGGGACAGTCCTCTGCCAATTCCAGCAGGTAGCAGGAGATGTGCTCAAAGGGTATGTCCAGCAGGCGGCTCAAGCTTTCACACACTTTCTTGTTATGGCTATTGGGCAGACCGTAGATGAAATCCGCAGAGATATTGGTGAATCCGGCATCCCGCAGGATTTGTAGTTTTTGGGGGATGTCTGCGGCTCGATGCCTGCGACCGAGGTAGAGCAGATCATCATCCAACATGGATTGCACTCCTAAAGACAGTCTGTTTACGGGAGTATCTGCCAGTTCACTAGCAAAAGACTTGGTGACCTGGATGGGATTCAGCTCCATGGTAATCTCTGCTCCTGGAAGCAGTTCCAAGCTATTCACAATAGTTCTAATCTGTTGTGCAGAGAGCAGCGAAGGAGTGCCACCGCCAAAGTAAATGGAACTTAGCGGCGGGATGCCATTTTGTCGCCACAGCTCCTTCTCTCGCAGCAGAGTGGCAAAGTAGTCGTCAAAATCCTTACGATTATAGTTATCGGCAAAGAAGCTGCAATATGGGCAGCGGCTCAGGCACCAAGGGATGTGAATATAAAGCCCTAGTGTCATGTCAGGTTTGAAGGGGCAATCTCCGTATTGCCACAGCGACCGAAGGGAACTTTAGAATCATGCTCCTCATTCCCTTTGTTCGATCCAGTGTTGAAGCTGATATCAAGGTGTTATCATCCTGTGCTCACCCGATGATAACCCGATGATATCAGGTTCAAGTATCGATAATCCCAGGAGGAATGAAGCTTCTGAATCATCGGCAGAAGTATCAGGGAGATTGGAGTTTGGCAGCGCAACATCAAAACAACATTCATGCCTGTACGAGTCACTAGCGAGCCAGTCTGAATATCCTGTTCCACCGGATGTGGGGTGTGTCGTATAGTTTGTTGTATTCTATGCCTTTGGACCAGAAAATCAGCCAGGGAGACCCGGTGATATCGGTGCGGTCCAAAAAGCCCCAATAGCGGCTGTCTTCGCTCACATCGCGGTTGTCTCCCATTACAAAGTATTTGCCTTCCGGCACTTTGATGGGGCCGAACCAATCGCGGTTGAAGCGGGTATTGGCAGCGCTGGAATCTGCATCTACGCGATAGAGATCATACCAATTTGAATAGCTGACGGGATCCATCAAACCGGGCTTGAAGGTGCGTTCTGTAACCACTCGGGGAGCTTGCGGCGGGCTGGGATACGCCTCGCCGTAGCACTCGTAGCCGCGGTTGAATTCTTCTCCATTGATATATACTATCTTGTCGCGGATTTCGATGGTGTCTCCGGGCATGCCGATCACACGCTTCACTATGTTCTTGCGGGCGTAGTAAGTGATGTGGAAAGCAGTTAAGGGAAAGCGCGAGAAGGATTGGGTTTTGTTGATGTAGATCGGATGGAAGATCTTGATGAATTGATCCTTGTAATCGGGGTGTTCAGGCGTGTTTTCTTCGATCTTGGGATAGCGGAAAGTTACGATGTCTTCCCGCTTGGGGTCGGTAAAGTAGTACTTCAGCTTGTTTGCTACCAGAAAGTCTCCGGTCAATAGAGTCTTTTCCATCGATGAAGAGGGGATCATAAAGTTCTGGAAAGTGTAGTTGCGTATGATCATAGCTACTACAAAGGCAAAGAGGATGGCTTCGGCCCAGTCCTGGAACTGTGGTTTGCGTTTGTGGAACTTTCGATCGGTTGGCAGAGGGCTGCGGCTGGGCATTTTAGCCAGATTTTCGCGGTTGTTCTTTACTATTTTCATGCGTTCTTTCATGCTTAATATATCCTTAATCTCTGATTTCGGCAGAAATGCTGTTTGCGCCTGACGTAGAGCCTGGCTTGGTTTTATAATGATAATAAGCGCCGATTATAACGGCCAGGATGGTGATCAGGATGCCGGCCAAACTCAGTTTGGTACCTATGCTGTAACTACTGGGTGCCATTACGAGCTGCAGTTTGTGTGTTCCTGCCGGCACTTTCAGTGCGCGCAGAATGTGATTGGCGGGGTATATGGGGATTTCGATGCCGTCGACGTATGCTTTCCAGCCCCCTGGGTAATAGACTTCGCTTAGAACCAGTAGAGCATCGGTATCGGAGGAGTATTCATAGGCCAATTCGTGCAATTCTGCTTTGATCTGGCTTACTTTTGCACTCTCCGGAGCACTAATCCCTTCTATAACCTCTTCCACAATGGCGGTGGAGGCGGGGTCAAAGCTTTCATCACGCAGTATCCGGAGGCGATCCTCGGCTGATTCGGCCAGGATGGTGTCCTGCACAAACCATGCTCTGGGCAGGGCTTTCAAATTCCGGTAGATGGATACTCTGCCGTTATTGAATACGGGCTGAATGTTTTGCAGTAAATAGGCATTGGGCAGGGAATCCGGCACGATGATGTACTTGGTGGACAACATATCCAATACGGGAGTGGAGAGTTCCACCGGCTGCTCCTGATAAACTCCCTTCAGATAGCGCAAAAATTCGCCATCAGCATCGCGGCTACCATTTATAATTGGCAGGATGTCGTCATAGCGCTTCAACTTTGCCGCAGAATAGCCGTCTATGGTCTGGTGATAATATGCCCATTCCCCGGCACTGCGGATTTGATTGGTGTTGAAGGGATAGATGCGGAAGTTATCTTGGTCTTGCTTCAAAAACGCATCGTAGTCCTGCATACGGAAAGTGCTTTTGCGCATTTCGACGGGATGCAGATCCTTGAGGTGCTTGCCGGTATATACCCAGAGATCAATAAAGGTGATGATCGTGATGAGCATGATGAAGGTGAAGGCTTTCAGTTTGTTGATGCTCTTCAGATAAGCCAGACCGAGGCTTACTGCCAGCAGCATCAACGCCAGTATCCCGCTCTTTACCAGTATTTCCTGCCGTGTCATGATGAGGTTTAACAACTGGTTTTGGGCATTGGCTTCAGCATAACGCATCTGCTCCAGCGCTGTAGTGTAGGGCAGGTTTGCAAATACAGACTTGGCAAACAGCAGCCAGAGCAGGAAGATGAAGCCAAACACCCAGAACAGGCGCAGATACCGCTTTTGCCATTGGGTATCGCCGCTGTGTTCCAGCACATCCTTCAAACCCAATGCACCAAGGATTACGGCATTGAATTGCACGATGGTGAGTGTCATCGAAGGCACACGGAATTTATTGAAATAGGGCAGATAGTTCAAAAAGAGGTCGGATAGCCCGGGAGTGGCGCTGCCAAAGCTCATCAGGGTAAAGATGGCACTGGATATCCACAGAAACAGCGCCAGAGTTCTGCGTTTGCCCCACAGAGCCAATGCTCCGAAGGCCAGCACGACTATGCCAAAGTAGTTATATACCTGAGTGAAAGGCATATAGCCCCAATATGTCTGATTGATGCCGCCCCAGAAATCCGGGATGATGAAGCCGATGATCTCTTTGGGATGGAAGCTCCAGCCTTGTGCGTAGGCTTTATCCAATCCTCCGGAACTGCCACGCTGGGTATATTTGCTGTATTCCATCGTGCTCAGATAGGGGTTCATCACCGCCAGAGCAGTCAAACCAAAAGCTAGGATCAAGAGCAGTGTCCAGATGCCAAAGCGCTTCAGGTTTTTCTGGCGGATGGCAACGATGCCTTGATATATCCAGTACATTGCAATCAGAAGATACAGGTAATAGGTGATCTGAGGATGGTTTTCCCGCAGTTGTGTAATCAAGAATGTGGCACTGAGGCCTACAGAGAGCAGACTGGGTTTTGCCCGCAGATACATGATTGCCCACATCACCCAGGGTACATACATCATGGCCCGGAACTTTGTGTTGTGCCCAATCTCCAAAAGACCTGCCCAATGGCAACTGAAGATGAAGGCAACGGCGCCGAAGAATGCGATAGTAGGATCCAGCTTCAGATGCAGCAGCAGCACAAACATGCCCAAGCCGCCTACTATCAGCAGAAAGATGCGCCAGTTTATTACTTTGTCCGTAATCTTGGTGATGCTCTCCAGAAAAGGATAACGGTTTGGGAATGATATCATGTAGGATGGCATTCCCGAAAACATACTCTGAGTCCACAGCGCTCTATCTTTGTGTTCGGCATTGTATTCCACAATGCTCTGAGCCGCCCCGCGCCACTGATTGATGTCGCTGGCCTGAGGTTCCAGATGCTGGTATGAGACCGGGAAGTAGAGCAAGCTCACAAAAAGGAAGATTATCGCCGCCAGGATCCAGCTCAGGTACTTGGGATTGACAATGGCCATAGCAGCCTTATGTTTACCAGGAGAAGTACTCTGGGGTGCTTTAATGCCTTTTGGCGGCTTTATTTTTGGGTTGACTTTTTTCTGGCTCATGAAAACCTCTGTTCAAACCGATATTTGCATCCAGCTTATTTTGAACGCCTCTATCGGTCAAGCAAAAACAAAAGGACAAGTGATGATCTTCGAGTACAAAAAGAAAATCTATGGTTATGAATGCGATATCTATAGTCATTTGAACAACGCCAACTATCTGATGTTGTTGGAAGCTGCGCGCAGTGAAGCCATGGAAGTGATGGATACTCCCCTCGCAAAGCTCTTGCAGATGGGCATTCAGTTCTTTGTACTGCGCTATGAATTGGATTATCTGAAAGCGGTGGAATTGGAGGACACGGTTCTGGTTCGGAGCTGGTTCTACAGCACAAACCGGATCAAGGGCTTATGGCAGCAGGAAATCTACAACTCCCGCGGGGATCTCTGTTTCGTGGCGCATCTCACGGTGGTCTATGCCCAAAACGGTAAAGCGAAGCGCTTGCCCCCGGAGATATCCGATCACTTCCTCAAATACGTCCATTTGGAAAGCTAACCACTGCCAAACAGCATCCCAAATACAGCTGCGCTGATAAGCATGGTAAAGGGATTCAGCTTAAAGCGCCAGGTGGCAACAAAGCACACCGTAAAGATCCCGATTGAATACCAATCCTGCACGGCATTGCCCATGATCATTATCAATGCCGCGGCAATCAGCCCTACGGACAGCAGACGCAGCCTGCGGAAGATCTGCTGAAACCACGGTAACTTCTTTAGTTTCAGATAGCTTACGGTGATGATCAGCATGATGATCAACGAGGGCAATATCACTCCAAAAGTGCAGATCAGAGAACCTATGATCCCTGCTTTTTGATAGCCGATAAAGGTAGCTGCATTGATCGCGATAGGCCCCGGTGTCATCTGCGAGATCGCCACCACCTGCATAAATTCCGCCTCAGTAATCCAGGCGTTGCTTATTACCACCTCTTGCCGGATCATCGCTAATATGGCATAGCCCCCACCAAAGCTGAACAGTCCGATCTTGAAGAAAGTGATAAGCATTTGTAGCAGGATCATTTGTGCGCCTCATATACAGCATAAACGATGGTGAGCAGGATCAGATATACTGGAGACACATTCAGTACACCTACTAAAATCGCTACGGAAAGGGGAAACCAGGCATTCTTCCACACAAGTCCGCTTTTCTGTGCCATCTGGATGAGGGGGACGGCGATGAGTGCCACCACCGCAGGATTAAGTGCGGTAAATGCCCGCTTCACCAATGCCTGATCTGTGTATTGACGGAACAGCATGGCAATAATGATGATCGACACGGTGGAAGGCAATATAGTTCCCAATAGCGCCATCAGCATTCCCAATTTTCCCCGCACATGATACCCCGTATAAATGCTTATATTCACGGCGATTGGGCCAGGGCAGCTCTGAGCCGCCGCCAAGCCGTCCAAAAAATCGTCTTCCGTGATCCAACCATGCCGGGAGCATACTTCCCGCTTGATCAGCGGGATCATGGCGTAACCTCCGCCAATGGTGAACGCACCTATCTTCAAAAAGGTTAGAAAGATCCTCCACAGCATACTACAGACTTTCCCGGATAAGCTCAACTAAGGCAGAGAGCAACTGCTCTTCAGGGACTTTCTTGATGATCTCCCCACGCGCAAAGACCAGCCCTTCCTTGTTGCCTCCGGCGATGCCAAAATCTGCTTCCCGAGCCTCTCCGGGACCGTTTACCGCACAGCCCATCACGGCTATGCACAGTTCCAGGTCCCTGAATTCCTCCAGAGCCTGCTCAACTTTCTGCGCCAAACCGATGAGGTCAATGCGAGTGCGCCCGCAGGTGGGGCAGGATACTATCTGTAAGCCCTTTCTAATGCCCAATCCGATCAGGATTTGCCGCGCTACATATACCTCTTTCACCGGATCATCGGTGAGGGATACCCTTATGGTGTCTCCGATGCCCTCTTCCAACAGGATGCCCAGTCCGATGGCGCTTTTGATGCTGCCGGACAAGGCTGTTCCGGCTTCGGTGACGCCCAGGTGCAGGGGGTAGTCGCAGCGTTTACTCAGTTCCCGGTAGCTGGCGAGCATCAGCGGGATATTGGATGCTTTCGCTGAGATCTTGATATCGTAGAAACCCAGCTTTTCCAGGATGTTTACGTGGCTTAGCGCCGCTTCCATCATCGCTGTGCTGCCATGTCCATATCGGGACAAGAGATCCTTGGGCAGCGAACCGCTGTTTACTCCGATGCGAATGGGGATACCATGGTTTTTTGCCGCTGCGGCCAAGCTTTTCACCCCGCTTTCGGAACCAATGTTGCCGGGATTGATGCGCAGTCCGTCGATACCATTTTCTATGGCTGCAATTGCCAGTTTGTGATCGAAGTGAATATCCGCTACCATCGGCACCTGAAAGTCCTTCTTGATCTCCCTGATAGCTGCAGCGTCTTCCATATCCATCACGGAAAAGCGGATGATCTCGCAGCCTGCTGAAACCAGGCGCTTGATCTGATTGCGAACCGCAGGAACATTGGCTGTTTTTACATTCAGCATGCTTTGGATGGAAATGGGGGCATCTGAGCCTATCCGTATATTTCCCAGTTTAATGGTGCGTGTATTACGTCTCGAAATCGGTGTCATCCGGCGTTTCTATCTCCTGTTCAGTTTTTGATGGTGTCGAGGCTGTCTGCAATCGTAATCATCTCCAGGTGGTTTTCCGTAATGCTTTTGGGAACATCTGTTTGAATAACCGTCTTCGGCTTTGGTGTATAAAGTGCTTCGATTTTGGGAGAGTATGTTACCACAAAGCCGCCAAAGACGATGGAAACCATACTCATCAGTTTGATCAGGATATTCATGCAGGGGCCGGCAGTATCCTTGAAGGGATCACCCACCGTATCGCCCACGATCGTGGCTTTATGTACCGATGAACCGCTGCCGCCCTCCGCACCGGTTTCCACATACTTTTTGGCGTTGTCCCAAGCGCCGCCGGAATTGTTCATCATCACTGCGGTTACAAAACCGGTGGTGAGTCCGCCGATTAAGAGTCCTAAAACACCTGCTACTCCGAAGATCAGTCCCACTACTACAGGACTTGCTATACCGATGATGGCGGGCAATACCATCTGTTGCTGTGCACCGATGGTAGAGATTTTTACGCACTGGGCATAATCCGGCTTGGTCTTGCCTTGCAGGATGCCGGGAATGGTGGTAAACTGCCGGCGAACCTCTTTCACCATCAGCCCTGCGGCTTTACCAACCGCTTTGATGGTGAGTGCACTGAATACATAGACCACCATTGAGCCGATGAAAATACCCAGGAGGAACTTGGGATTGAGCGGATTTACCTGATAATATTCGATGAACTGACTCAGGCTGGCCAGAGGAGCTGCCACGGTCTCTGTGATCTTGCCGGAACCGATGGTCAACATCTGTACTTCACCCATTTTTTCACCTAGCATCACAAAGGCATCTCTCACCTTTTCCAGATATGCCGCCAACAGCGCCATAGCTGTAAGTGCGGCACTACCGATGGCAAATCCTTTGCCGATGGCAGCGGTGGTGTTTCCCACGGAATCTAGGCTGTCCGTGCGTTCCCGCACTTCTTTGGGCAGGTAAGACATTTGTGCATTGCCTCCGGCATTATCGGCGATAGGCCCAAAAGCGTCCATAGCCAGCGTGACGCCCAGAGTTGCCAACATGCCCACTGCTCCGAAACCGATGCCATACAGCCCTAGCTCGATGTGTTCAAAACCGCCTGAGAGTACAAAGGAAATCATAATCGCTGCGGAGATGATGATCACCGGCATGGCGGTGGACAGCATTCCCACGCTAAAACCTTCCAATATCACCGTAGCCGAGCCGTATTCGCCCTGTTTCGCTATATTGCGGGTAGCCTTGTATGAATGGGATGTCCACAGCTCTGTGGTGTATCCTATCAATACACCAGCCAAAAGACCTACTACACTGGAAATGAAGATGCCCAGATAGTACTCTTGCGGCAACAGTATCTTGCAGACAAAGAAAGAGGCGATTGCGATCAGGATGGAACTAAGATAAATGCTCTTGTTCAAAGCTGCCATCAGTTCCTTCATCCCGGCATTTTCCTTTGTGGATACGGCAAAGATGCCAAGAATAGATAGTAAAGCTCCTATGCCCGCCAAAATCAGCGGAGCGGAGATAAAATTGACCATAAATTCCTTCATGGCGGGATTGGTGACGGAGAGCCGTAAGACTGCGCTCATTCCCAATGCCGCCGTTGCAAGGATGCTGCCTGCATAAGATTCATACAGATCGGCGCCCATTCCCGCTACGTCACCCACATTGTCACCCACATTGTCGGCAATGGTTGCGGGGTTGCGGGGATCGTCTTCAGGAATGTCAGCTTCCACTTTGCCTACTAGATCGGCGCCCACATCCGCAGCTTTGGTATAGATACCACCGCCCAGACGGGCAAAGAGGGCCTGAGAGCTGGCGCCCATGCCAAATGAGAGCATCACTACGGCTATTTTCTCCAGACTATAACCCATAGTATTGAGCAGGAAAAACCAGAATGAGATATCCCACAAAGCCAGTCCCACCACTGTGAGACCCATCACACCCCCTGCGCGGTAGGCTACTTTCAGCCCTTTGTTCAAACTCTCAGAACATGCTTGAGCGGTGCGGCTGGAAGCCATAGTAGCCGTATTCATCCCGATAAACCCCGCCAATCCGCTCATGATGCCGCCGCTTAGAAAGCCCCATGGTATCATAGGATCCAGCACTTTCAGCCCATAGGCGGAGAACAGGAATATACCAAGGGCAATCAGGAAGAATAATCCCACGCCTTTATATTGTTGCAAAAGATAAGCGTAAGCTCCTTCGCGAACATAACCTGCAATCTCCTGCATACGAGCATTGCCAGGATTTGCAATCTTTACATTGTGATAGAAATAATAGGCAAAAAACAGTGCAGAAATGGCGCCAAGAGGGGCCAAATACCATATCAGCGGCAGATGCGGCATATATACCTCCATATTATTCGAGGGATAAATCACGTATTCACATGAAATCCCATGCACTTTCATTTTTATACGGACTTTTATTTTGTCAATTTCTTTTTTTGGAATGGCTTAAGCTGTCGGTCTTTACGTCCAGAACCAGAGTTCTATAGGTTCAGTATTTATAACATCAAAGGCCAGCTGATTCGAAGTCCCGGCAAAAGCTCCAATTCATCAGGCGATCACACTTTCCAATGGGACGGCAGAGATGATTCTGGTAAACAGGTAAGCGGCGGTATCTACTTTGTAGTGGTTGAAGCTGGTAGGAAAAAAGCAGGTAGTAGATTTTATATCTGAAATAAGCATTATGAGCGGATTGAACAGCATCAAATTGAGTGAATACAGATCCGGGTAAAGAAAGAGGGTAATTCCGTGCAATCTGCGTACTATTCAAGCAGTGCCGAAGCTGATATAAAGGCGTTATCATCCAGTGCTCACTCGATAATAACGGGATGATATCTGCTTTTAAACAGGATAATATAGAGAGGTAGAACGCTGTGGATTACCGCTTAAACAGCCGAAATGATTCAATATGAAGCTTCTGCAATATAAAAGTTTCAACATCAACTTCGAATATAGTATCGTATGACTACTAATCTTTGCTGCTATTTCCAGAAATATCAGCCCTGCAATTATCTGTATTTGAACAAAGAATGAATTTTTTGTTTGACAGAATCCATGAATTGCTTATACTCGGTCAAAAAGATAAGGGAGAGAAGCATGGAAAATACAAATCCCGAAGAGCTCAGTTTTGAAGAGGCTTTGAAAGCCTTGGAGGAGATCGTTGACCGGCTCTCGAATAATGCGACAAATCTTGATGAGATGCTACAGCTCTATGCCCGGGGAGTGGACTATCTCAAGCGCTGTCAAGCGAAGCTGGGTGAGGCGGAAGCCAAGATCAAGATCCTCAGCGAAGAACTCCCGGGTAAGGTTCAGGAGATGAATAATGGATCCTAAAGTACTCTTAAAAAAGGACATGAAAGAAAAACAGGAATTGGTGAATATCATCCTGGATCGTTATCTGCCCCGCAAGGACGAATACCCCAAGGATATACATAAAGCTCTCAGATACAGTACCTTTGCCGGTGGAAAACGCTTGCGCCCATATCTCACATTTCTGGCTTATCAACTCTATAAAGACGAATTGGATGCCATCGCTCCGGTTGCCGCTGCCATCGAGATGATCCACACCTACACGCTCATCCATGATGATCTGCCGGACATCGATGACGATGAATACCGTCGCGGCAAGAAATCCTGTCATGCCGTATTCGGAGAAGGTGTAGCGCTATTGGCAGGGGATTCTCTTTTGGTAAATGCCTTTGAACTGATTACCTATGCCGAGATCGACGATGCCCTGAAAGTGCAATTTGTGCGCGAATTGGCTCAGGAAGCGGGCATCAAAGGTGTGATCGCCGGACAGATGATGGATATCGATTCCGAGGGTAAGAATGTGGATAAAAAGACCCTGAACTTTATTCATAACAATAAAACTGCGAAGCTGATCAATGTGAGCCTGCGTTTTGGCGCCCTTGCCGCAAAAGCCAGTGCCAAAGACCTGGCCATTATCGAAGATTATGGCACCAAAATCGGTCTGGTCTTCCAGATTGTCGATGACCTGCTGGATATAGAAGGTAGCGAGGCAAAACTGGGTAAGAGCATTGGTAAAGACGAAGCTCAGGGCAAAGCTACTTTCCCTGCTATTTATGGTATCGAACAAAGCCGGCAGATGGCCATGGATCTTACCGCAAAGGCCAAAGAAAGCATCTCTCACTTTGGCGAACGCGGTTTGCGCCTGATGGTATTGGCGGATTATCTATTGAACCGCAAGTCATGAAAATCAGCTATCAAAAGCTGCATCCCGACGCCGTCGAACCCCGGCGGATGAGCAGCGGTGCCGCCGGATACGATCTCTATGCCTGCATCCCAGAAGACATCCTTCTGGAGCCTATTGAGCGGATAGCGGTGCCTACCGGTCTGGCGATCTCTCTGCCCGAAAACCATGAAGCGCAGATTCGCCCGCGCAGCGGTCTGGCTCTGAAGCTGGGGTTGAGTGTATTGAACGCTCCGGGAACCATCGATTCGGATTATCGGGGCGAGATCAGAGTGATCCTGATCAATCTGAGTAGAAAAACAGTAACGATTACGCCCGGTATGCGCATCGCCCAGATGGTCATACAGCGGGTGGAAAGCATAGAATTTGAGCAGTGTGAACGCCTGGACGAAACCCACAGAGCAGCGGGGGGATTTGGCTCCAGCGGACACTAAAAGGAACAGATAATGAACGATATAATCGATAGAATATTGCTGCTTAAAAAACAGCATAATGCACTGATTTTGGCGCATAACTATCAGGCTGTGGAAATCCAGGATTTGGCGGATTATCGCGGGGATTCACTGCAATTGGCAATGCTCTCGCGGGATCTGAAGAATCCCATGATCGTCTTTTGCGGCGTGAGATTCATGGCAGAAACTGCAGCCATTCTGAATGAAAGCTCCACAGTGCTCCTGCCCGTGCTGGACGCAGGATGCCCCATGGCGGACATGATAAGTGCGGACCAATTGCGGCAGTTCAAAGCCCAGCATCCCGGCAGTCCGGTGGTGTGTTATGTAAACAGCACGGTGGAAGTGAAAGCCGAAAGCGATATCTGCTGTACATCCTCCAATGCTGTGAAGGTGTTGCAATCACTGCCGGCGGATAAGGATATACTCTTTGTGCCGGATCGAAACCTGGGCTCCTGGGCAGCGCATCAGAGCGGGCGTAAGGTGATCACCTGGAACGGTTACTGTCCCACCCATCAATGGGGCTTTGGACTGGGAGACATCCGCAATCTGAAAACCAAGTATCCAGATTACGCACTGCTGGCGCATCCGGAATGTGATCCCGTCATCGTGAATGAAGCAGATATGGTGATGTCCACCGGAGGCATGATGAAGTATGTGGAGCAAAACGACAAGGTGATAATAGCCACAGAGAACGGGCTGACGGACTATCTGAAGCATATTTATCCGAATAAAAAGATCATTACGCTATCTCCCAAAGCGGTGTGTCAGAACATGAAAAAGACCACAGTGCGGGATGTATTGAAGGCTTTAGAAGAAAGCCGCCATCACATTGTGGTGGATGAAGCAATAGCAAAGAAAGCAAGAGAAAGCATAGACCGCATGCTGGCTCTGTCCTGAGGTGGGCTGCCTTTGGCGACATATCAGGAAGTGCTGCTGCCCTTTGCAGGCAAAAAGATCAAGCAGGATTCCTCCGGTCAGGGAGTATCAATTGCCGCAGAATTGCTATATCGGGAAGTGATTGCCACCGGTGGGCATGGAGCTCTACGAGCAGTGGAACTGGGCTGCGGCTGTGGGATTGTAAGCATCATGTGCGCACTTTCCCGGCCTCTGTGGAAAATTTCCGCCATTGAGATTCAGACGCATCTGGCGGCTCTGGCATGGCAGAATGCGGCGGCTTGCGGAGTGGAACTGGAGCTGCATTGCGGTAACATGAAAGAGCTTACCGGGCAATATGATCTGGTTTTTACCAATCCGCCCTGGCGCAAGCTGAACAGCGGGCATCTGAGTCCCAATAGCGAACGTAATATCTGCCGCTTTGAGCTGGAAATCAATATGGAAGAGCTGCTGGCATCCATCCAGCGTTTGATGGCACCGCAGGGAAAGGCAATACTGATCTATCCCGCACAGCGGTGGGAAGACCTTCAGCAGCTCATCGGGAACACTCTACTTGACATAATCAAGCACACAATACATTATGGTAACAAGGCCTTCTTATTGGCCATCATAAAACACAGGGATGTTATATGAACGCAAGATTTTATCTGATCCTGGTGCTGCTGAGTCTGCTCTTTGGAGCCTGGGCATATCTGGCACACAATCAGGGAGAAAGCGTGAAGGCTTGTTATAATGAGCTTTCATTGCTTCCAGTTTATGCCTATGTGGCGGATACCACTCATGTGGAGCCCATCAGAAATGGACTGGAGGGAATTTCTCCCTTAAAAGGCTATGAATACGAGACTGGGTATCAGGCGGCGCTGGAGCTGATTGAAGCTTATGCCTTGCCGCTCACCAATGATATGGTGTCCACATATAGTTTTCCGGATGTCTTCACTATCACTTTTCCCTCGAACAAAGCGGGGATCGAGGCCAAAGCCCGGGTGATGGATCTCTTGCGCATGTATCTGCCGGAAGAAGATATCGACGCTCAGACAAGCGCTTACGGCAAGATAATGGAAGAATTGGACAGGCTGTCCCATCGTAATCTGATCCTGAATATCTTTGTGGGATTGCTCTTGTTTCTCATCTTTATCTTCAGCCGCCTCAGCTATGAATTGCACATCTATCTGAAGCAAAAACGACAGTTGATCAGTGTGGTGGATGTGATGCGTCACAATAAACTCAATGCAGCCCATAGCTGGTTGATGATGCTGGTTCCCGGTGGAGTGGTGAGCGGATTGTATTATCTGGGGGTGTATCTGGAGCGCTGGGAAAACCTGGCTTCGTGGTGGAGCTTTGCCTCGATGGGGATATTGAGCCTGATTGCCACGCTTGTGATTTACTTCAACCTCAGAGTGTATGAACACGAAGCGATCCTGGGAAACGCAGAACCAGTGGTGGTGGTTAGTGAAAAGCCGGAGAATAAGGAGGCGGATAATGCGTAAATATATCCCCAATGCTCTCACAATCCTGCGTTTCCTCCTGGTTCCGCTGTTTCTGTATCTGCTATTTCTGCATAGTGGTACGAATGCGCCGATGTTGAGTCTGATCGTGTTTGCGCTGGCATCGCTCACGGATTACGTGGATGGGATGTTGGCGCGCAAATGGGATGTAATCAGCGATTTTGGCAAGATCATGGATCCCCTGGCAGATAAGTTGCTGGTGCTTTCGGCGCTGTTGGGATTGTGTTTGCTTCAGCCTTGGAGACTCAACATCCTGATCTTCATCATAATCCTGATTCGTGAAGCGGGAATTACGGTATTGCGTGAAGTCTTGCAGCAGCGGGGGACGGTGTTGCCGGCCGACAAACTAGGTAAAGCAAAGACTGTAATGCAGATGTTTGGCATCATCTTTGCGCTTGCTGCCTGGGGCATGCTGCCTTCGATCAGTGATGGCCTGCGGCTGGTTGTCCAAACTTGGTTTTGGCTGGTGGTACTGATCACTATATTCAGCGGATTCAATTACCTGAAGCTACTCTTTGTAAAGGAGGGATAATGCGTTACATAATGGTATTACTAAGCCTTTTGCTACTCTTTGCCTGTTCCGGAGGTGAGAAAGAGCCGGCACGCTACGATAGATTTGATGATGTGATAGACCATTCCAAACCTCTGGCTATGGGTGACGAAAGGGATGTGTATCTCTTTTGTGATGATGACAATTGGAAAGCGCTCAAGCCTTTTGTGCAAAGCAGTATTGAGCGCGAACTGATCCTGGTCTATGGGGAAAAGTATTTCCGCCTGATTCATACTCCGATTGCCGAAGCTGAGACCTATTCCAAACATCGCAATCTGCTCTTTATCGGCGATCTGGAATCCAACGCAAAGGTGTCCCAGTATATGCGGTCAAGCTTGGCGGAAGACTTTATCAACCGCGTGAAATCCAGCGGAGGCGATCTGTTTATCGCCAACAATCACAATAGCCGGGATCAGTTGATCATGTATCTGATGGGATCAAACCAGCTCAATCTGGAGAAGATCGGCGCCATTCAGAGCGATAAGATATTTGAACTGCTCATCAAGCGCTATGCAGAACGCCTGGGATATCAGGCCTATCAACAGCCTGTCATTCCATCTACCTTTTGGAAAGATTATCCTTTCAGCCTGAAGATACCCAATAACTACAGCCTGTATTCTAACGACAAGCTGGGACGCTTTATTAGCTTCATCTATCGTGCCCGCATGCAGGATAGCCAGATTCCGGATAAATATATAAATGTGTATTATGAGGATATGCCCGAGAACGTGATCGATCATCAATGGCTGATCGATAAACGTAAGATGTTGGGAGAAAAGTACTTTGAAGGCGATACCTTCGATGAAGAAGTGATCCGCAAAGAGCAGACCAAGCTCGCCGGATATGACGCCTATCGTATTGTGGGAGCGTGGAAAAACATGACTCACCTCATCGGCGGGGCTTTCCAGTCCTATGCCTTCTGGAACAATGGCAAGGCTTACATCGTGGACAACAGTGTGTACTTCCCTGCGGGAGATAAACTGTCCCTCCTGGTGGAACTATATGTAATATCCTCCAGCATTGAGGTCAAATGACGCGAACGCTGCATTACACAGTCCTTACCATGGTGCTTCTTGCTTTGGCTGCCTGCGCCACAGTGCCGAAGAAGGCAGCATCCGATGCCTCAGAGATTGATGAGGCTTGGGAGGATGCATCCCGCCCCAATCTGGCTTCCATGTACTATCTGATGAGCGGGAGCTATCTATCTCTGTGGGGGGATTACGCCGTGGCAGATCAGGTATTAAACTTGGCTATAGCACAGGATTCCGGCAGTCCGCAATTGCGCAAAGCATACTTTGAAAATGCTGTAAATTACTACCGCTCAGCTCGCAATGCGGATGCCTCTCTGCGTTTGCAGGAATTGCTGAGTGAGGCACGGCTGAACTATCAATTTGATCGTTCCATGCTGCATGAAGCCTACAAAGCCTACGAAAGCCTGGGCGATATGGAAGGTATGGCCTGGGCAGTGGATGAACTGGAAAGCAAGTATCCCGATGCCTGGACGCTGTTCTACAAATACACGCTGCAAAAAGAGCGTTACGGCACAGCGGATACCAAGCTTCTGCAGCAAGCGGAGAAGCTGAATAAGGACGATACGCGGCTGGATCAACTGATCGCACTGTCCTGGATGGGAGAGGACGACGACAAGGCCATCTCGATCCTGCAAGAACTGCCTTCGGGTATCCTGAATGAGGCCTTGCTGCTGTCTCTGCTCGATAAAAAAGGCGATCCGGACATTGTGGACAAACGCTTCGAAAGCTTTAGCTATCCCGAAGACAGTCAGGCCATGACGGGGTTTCTGTTCTATTACAATCAGAAACCGGATGCACAGAGAATCTTCGCTCATCAGGATAAGATACTGGCAACTGGGGATACAGGGATGTTGGTGGTGCTTGCCACCAGTGTGGTGCAGGCAGAATCTGACGAAAGCTACTACAGAATGCTGGATTATCTGGAACACAAAGTACCAAGCCCTCAAGCGGACAGCAAATACGCAGCTATCCTGCTCTTTCATGCCATCAGGATATCAGATCAGAGAGGTATCCGCGAGCTGTCCGACCGTATCTTTGCCTCCGGTGACCTCAATTCCGCCCTCTATACGGCAATCCTGCCTTCCGGCATCAGCGAAGAAGAATTGGCAAACCGCCGCCAGAAGATTGTGGCAGACATCCGTAAGAACCTTGATAACGGCCTGCTAAGTAACTACTTGCTCTATATACTCAGTGAAGATGAAGACCCGGAATCTCCGGCTCAGCTACAATTCAGCGAAGCGCTGTGGGACAGAGGTTATGGCGACAAGAACGATGTGATGGCAATGCTGGATTTCTTTATGCAAGCGGGCGATGAACGCAGCCAGATATTCTATCTGAGAGATGCCTTGAAACGCTGGCCAAACGACGCTATGCTAATGAATAACCTGGGTTATTTACTGCTCTCTTCCCCGGAGGATTGGGATGAAGCAGAACGCTTGATATCTGCTGCGATAAAGCAGGAACCAAATTCGGTAAGTTACCTCGATTCCATGGCTTGGCTGCACTATCTGCGCGGTGAATACGGTAAAGCCCTGGAATATATCCCCACCATCGAAGCCTCCTCGGTGAAATCTGCCGAACTCTTCTATCACATAGGCATGATCTATCTGGCTCTGGAACAACGGGATACTGCCCTCAGGTATCTGCAGATGTCCGTGGATGCAGCCTATCCTGAAAACTATAGCAATATGGCCAAAGAACAGCTCAAGATCCTGAAATAGGACTATCCTGGCACAGTGATCAAAGTACAAAACCTCTACTGCGGATATGATGAGAAGGACATCCTGAGCGATGTTTCTTTTGAATTGCCAGCAGCGGAATTTACCGCACTACTGGGACCAAACGGAGCGGGTAAATCTACTCTGCTCTTCGCTCTGATGGGCTTTCTGAAAGCTCGCAAGGGTAAGATCCTGATCCGGGACAAACAGCTGGGAGCTTACAGCAGGACAGAACTGGCTGGCATCTTTGCCTACATTCCCCAAGAGCTGCATAGTGAATTTGACTACAGTGTGGCCGATACTGTATTGATGGGGCGATACCCCTTTATGGACATCATGCAGAATCACAGCGAAGAGGATCGGGAACTAGTCGATATCACTCTTAGGCGGCTGGAACTGCATCACTTGCGCCACAGATTTCTACACCAACTCAGTGGAGGCGAGAAACAGCGCGTTTACATCGCCAGAGCCTTGGTGCAGCAAACTCCTTACATCCTGCTGGATGAAAGCCTTTCCCAATTGGACATCAACTATCAGCTGGAGATCATGCGCCTGTTACGCAGTATTTGCAGTGAAGAGCACAAGGGTATCCTGCTTATCTCGCACAACCTAAATCTTTCTGCAAACTATGCCGACCGTATGCTCTTCATCAGAAATGGCAGTCTGCTGCATAACGGTAAGCCCGATACATTGATGCAAGACGATATCCTCAGCGATCTCTATGGAATCAGGCTTAGCACTGCCCGCAATCCCATTTCCGGTACCAACAACATCATTTATCCCTAACACCATGAAATACGTTCTTATCATCACGATGCTTCTCATCATTCTGCTGGGTATCTTTACATGCCCGGAAAAGAGCTCTATAGCTACAGATACCTACAGAGTAGTGCGGGTAGTGGATGGAGACACATTCATCGCTTACATCGACGGCAAGGACGAGCGCATCCGTCTGATCGGAGTGGATACCCCGGAATCTGTGCATCCAAACAAAGACGTGGAGCACTATGCTCTGGAGGCAAGCGATTATCTGAAAACCTTACTGAAGGATGAAAGGGTATATTTCAAGTACGACCAAAGCAACAGTGCTACTAACCACAAAGACCGCTATGACAGGACATTGGCTTATGCATATCGCGCCAGTGACTCCCTCTTCATAAACGCCGAAATCATCAAGCAAGGCTATGGCTTTGTCTATACTTCCTATCCTTTCACTTATCTGGAGGATTTTCTGAAGCTGGAACGTGATGCCCGGATGCAACAGCTCGGTCTTTGGGGCGAAGCGGAAGACACTGTGGCGTCATCTGATAGCCTGGTCTGGTTCAATCCCGGAAGTAGTAAATACCATCGCAACAGCTGCCGCTACACAAAGGAAGGTTCTCTGCCCATTCCACTCTCCGAGGCTTTACTAAAGGGCTATGAGGCATGCAAGGTCTGCAAACCATAGTGACTCGTCGCTGAACTCCAATTTTGCAGATACTTCTACAGAACGATGCAAAAGCTTCATTCCCCCTTTGGTTTATCGATACTTGAACCTGATATTATCGGGTTATCATCGAGTGAACACAGGATGATAACGGCTTGATATCAGCTTCAACACTGTATCAAACAAAGGGAAAGAGGAGGAATTCACAAGTTGCCCTCGGTTGCTGTGGTATTACAGATATTCCCATACCTAGCTTGACATGACCCTAGATAGTATATACGGCAAACACCGGTTCTATATATAGTCCGCAAGCCCTACAGCGGGGTATATATAGCCAGAACCTCACCTTCTGCCACTTTCAGGCTGATCTCTTCTCGGTCAAACACATTGCTGATGCCGCGGCTTTGGTGTTGATGTATCCTAAGGCCTTTCAGCGGATACTCAAGCCCCTCGGACGCAATGAAACACACGCAGGGACTGTAGGCAACCAGCGAGAGCAAATCTCCCTTTTTACCCTTCAATGTCAGTGATTCCCGAATGAAGAAGATGCGCTGGCTATCGCTCTCTATGAATGCCATGATCCCTTGCCGGTGCAGATCAAGAAGGTTCTGAACGATTGCCAGACAGTGATCAAAGCGTCCCTGCATATCATTGCAGATAATTATGCGGGTATATCCCTGCGTTACACACCAATCCAGCGCCAATTCGGTGTCCGTGGCATTCTTGCGGGATTCATGACGCAACAGGGGTGTATCCGGATACTCATTAAATAAAGCCGGATTGAGCGAATCCAGATCTCCTACAATTATCTTGGGTGAAAGCTTTTGTTCAAAGACGGTTTGCAGCCCGCCATCCACAGCTATAATATCGCCATCGATGCCGGTATATGAGGAGAGAATCCTATTCGGAGCATGATTGGTGATCAACCATGCGCTCTTATCAGCGCATAGCATAGCGGTCCACGCGGTTGAGGTAGTTTGCCGGATTCACCTTGCGTTCGTTCAGGTGCACTTCATAATGCAGGTGTGGCCCGGTGGAGAGCCCGCTATTGCCCATCAGAGCGATGATCTGCCCTTTTGTAACGGTCTCGCCTGCCTTTACGCGGGAGGTATAGAGATGGGCATACATACTGCGATAACCATTGCCATGATCCACCAGTATCCGTTTGCCATAGCCATCATCATAATCGGCATAAACTACTGTGCCCGCAGCTGTAGCATAGACTGGAGTTCCCATCTCATTGGCGATGTCTATACCATAATGAAATTCCAGACTGTTTGTGATGGGGTGAATGCGAGTGCCCCAGGCGTCTGAGATGCGACCGAAAGTGGGATATATCGAGGGGATATCTCCATCCACGATCTCTGTGTCCTCTTGCAGAAGAGGGCTTTCAGGGAGATTTGGTACCAAAACCTGCATGATATGAACCAGTTTCTTCTCGGTATCTTCAATCTTCAGTTTCAGTTTTGGATCAGCGAAACTATGATTTGTGAGGCTTGCTCCACCGCGATAGAGAGCAGGATTGTTCTTCTTTTCACTCTTCAGACCCAGGGAATCAAGCATGCAGTGGATGGAATCGACCGTGGCATCGTAGAGCTCTATTTTGGCGCGCAAAAGCCTGTTCTCTTCTTCCAAAAGAGCAAGCTTGCGGCTTTCCGACATCGCGTTCATTAGGTAACCAAATCCGGCTGAAAGCACCAGCAAAAGCAGCAGTATCGCCAATTTGGCATACAAGGGTCCCTTCTCTGGACGCAATTCTCCCAAGCCTGTGGGACTTAATTCATTATTGTTGATAATCTTTGTATCTTGTTGTTCTGTCATAACATTCATACTATGATGCAATTAATATTCCAAGATCATGATAAACGGTAGATCAGCACTGCAACTCCCAGTATCCAAAGCAGGATGCCAAGGTCATACAGTCCAAAGGCATAGCGGTTCAAACTGCTGCGTTTCCCCTTGCTGCGAAAACCTCTGATCTCCAAAGCAATGGCTTGCCTGCCGCTCATCATGATGAGATCCGCAATGGCCGTGATGGCCAGGATCTTATAAATCTGAAGCTTATCATTCATTCTCAAGCGGCGAATACTGATTCCGCGGTCCCTCAGCTCTTGCATCTGTTCCTTGAACTTTCCGCTATAATAGGGGATCAATTGCGCCATGTAGGATATCATAAATGATATCTCCTCAGGCAGATTCAGTGCGGCAAATGCGGCTCTGTACTGGCTGAAATCCATTCCACTGAGGCTGATGGCACAAAGGTAGATGATCAGGATGCGTAGAGATAGAAAGGCACTGCTTACCAGAGCGTAGTTATGGATGTGCACGATGCCCAGATCCAGTGCGATGCCCCCTCCCTTGCGAAAGAGTAGCTGGATAATCACCAAACTCAGCACCAGCCACATCAGCTTTTTGAGCCCAAGTAATCTGTTCCACAGCGCTTTTGCTCCGCTGCGATACTCGCACAGCCAGGCCAGGAAAAAGACGATCAGGAGTGAATCCGGACTCTGCAAGATGATGGCAAGGCTGCTGTAAAACACACAAAGTACAAAAAAGCTCAGAGGATGTAAAAGCCGCTTCACACCAGCTTTCCTTCCGCTAGCAAAAGTGTTCTATCCGGTATCAGCAGTCCCTGGATGTGGCTTACGATCAGCATCCCTTTGCGCAGAGCCAATAAATCCGCCAACAGCTTTCTGCGATCGTTGTCCAGAGCAGTAAAGGGCTCATCCAAAACCAGATAGTGATCCTTTAAACACAAGGCAAGGCTTAGAAGATAGCACTGCCGGGTGCCTTTGGATAACTCCCGCAGAGGTAAGCGCCAGATATCGCCAAAACCCTGCATCAGAGCATGTCCTTTTACCGCATCCACAGCCATACCGGCCATCTGCCAGATGCTAAGATCCTGCTCCAGAGTGATCCCCAATATCCTTCCGTCAGCCTCCTGAGGCAGGTAAAACAAGGGATGCTCACAAGTGTCTATCTTTCCTGCATTGGGACTCAGTTTACCGCACAAAAGCTTCAGCAGCGTACTTTTACCGCTGCCGTTTTCTCCACACAGCAGGATGTTTTCTTCCCTGTTGAAATGGTGTGATAGCGCCGTAAACAGTGCTTCCCGCTCAGGATAGGTAAAGCCAAGCTTATGCAGGGTGAACACTTGTCTTCTCCAGATGAATCCGGCTATCGGCCATGCTAATGATGTGCGGATTGTGGCTGGCCAACACGATTCCCTTCCCCAGTTTGCGCAGTTCCATTAGCCATTCGCAGAGCAGCGCCAGTGAGCTTTCGGACAGCCCTGTTTCGGGCTCATCCATCAGCAATACCGGGTTTTGCATGGAATCGCATATAGCACAAAGCAGCAAACGCTGTTCACCTCCGCTAAGGTTCTGCGGTGCAGCTTGCAGCAAATGATATATGCCAAAACGATCTGCAGCGCTATCAATGCGCTTGCGTATCTCGGAGGGTGGCAAGCCCATATTTTCCAGTGCGAAAGCCAGTTCCAGTTCTACTGTGGGCATCAGCATCTGCTCTCTTGTTTCAGCTGGAGCAAGGCTGATGAAGCGGTATATTTCGCACAACGGGATTTCTTTCAGACTGCGGTCTCCCCAGCGGATACTTCCGGACACACGAGCCGGGATCCCTTTTGGGATAATGCCGCACAGGCAATTGATCAGGCTACTTTTACCGCTGGAATTGCCTCCTGAGATCACTAGGATTTGCCCTGCGTCCAAGTCCAGATTCAAGCCTTGAAACAGGGTTGCCGGAGCATCGGGAAATTGTAGCTCCAGCTCGCGCATCTGAAGTTTAGGGAACAAGCTCGAAATATAGGGTATCATTCAAGAGCATTGGCTCTGCCAGAACGTCTCCCAATTCCATCACTTCCGTGGCACGGGGGAAGTGCATATTCAGCTTTACATTCGGGCTCAACTGCCACTGAAGTGCCTTTGCCAGAGGTACAAGGACAGAGGCATTGTAGGTATCGATCAGCGCTTGATAATCCACCTGAATATAGCTGATATTCTTCATCCACATTCCACCCGGGATTTGCGGACTTTTCACGTTGTATGTACCTTCTTCAGTAAGTTCTAAAACCGCTCCCGCCAGTTGCGAAGGGTACACAAGCGTCTGAATCAAACCGTCACGGCTATATATCACCACATCCTTGATCGGCAGGTCGCTCAGTTTTCCCACAAAGTCGTCAAAGCGATAGCCCTTCATTTTCACAAAGGGTTTGGGATCCTGCACAAGTTCCTGTTTGGAAAGAAACTCTGCTAAAGAGTAGAACTTTACAGGGATGGGTATCTCTTTGTAATGTTCCAGGGAGATTCTCTTTACATCCCGCACCCAGTACATGCTACGCAGATGGGGGAAGATAATGCGAAGTTGCTCATTGGGAAAGATATTGCCTTCGCCTGTATGCGCCAAAAAGCAGGTGAGAGTATCCCATTCTGCTTTATTGAATTTTACTTCGTAACGATCTCCGGATAGAAACTTAATCACGGCAAAATCGCCCAGATTCTGCTCTTTCAACCAGGTGTCGAAGCGTATGCCTTTCCAGGTATTTATCACGGTCTCACCATCCACTTCCTTGCTGGTAGAAAATTCCTGAGCTGGTATCTTGAAGAATTGTTCATAGGAATATTCGTGGCTAATGCCTTGATTGTCAGTAATAATCAGAGCCGCCAGGGGGTCCATCAAAACCAGTATCAGTATTAATAAATAGTATCTCATTGTATCATCCTCGTTTCTTTTAAACTCTTATAGATTCCATAACTTAAGACTCCACCCACCGCCCCGGAAACCAGCGCCATGGCCAATACAATCAGCATGATAAGAGGCGGATGCCGAAACATTACATAGACCGAAATCAAGGCTCCGGCACCATTGGCTAGTGCGCATATAAAGATCTGTGAAAGTATGTGGTTACGCTTGGCAAAGGTCATATATACCAAGTCAGCCACCAAGCCGGGAACCGTGTAGGATATCAGCGATAAAGCACCCTGATTGCCGGATATGCCAAAGATCAACACGCCGATCGCTTGGATGAGGCCAAACATAAAGCCGGTAAAGGGTTTATTTACGATTACAATCGCTAACACCAGCCACATCATATAGAAACCTCCGGCAAAGGAACCACCAGGGATGCCCAAAGGGCGGGATAGAAGCTTGAAAATAGGCCCTACCAAGGGTTTCACCGCAATACCGAGTGCCGCCAGGGATGCAATCAGGATCAATTCTTTCACAGAGAAGTGTTTCAGCAAGTTAAGTCATCCTTGTCATGTGCCCACTTTCCAAATCCAAAAGGATCATCTCGATCCCGGATTCCCGGAAGAGGTTGGTGGCCAATTCATCGGGATAGGAGTTGGCAATGTAAACGGTTTTGATTTCAGCATTTATGATCATCTTGGCGCAGATGCTGCAGGGTTGGTGAGTACAGTACAAAATCGCCCCGCGTGTGCTGCTGCCATTGATTGCCGCCTGAATGATGGCGTTTTGCTCCGCATGAACTCCACGGCAAAGCTCGTGTTTCTCGCCGGAGGGGATGTTGTTCTGCTCTCTCAAACAACCGGTTTCGGCGCAATGAGGACTGCCTTTGGGGCTACCATTGTATCCGGTGGAGATCAGTTGATTATCCCGCACCAAAGCGGCACCAACTGCTCGGCGCAGACAGGTACTGCGGGTGGATGCCAAAAATGCCATCTTCATGAAGTACTGCTGCCAGGAGGGACGTTTATCCATATATATCACCTGATTGATACGATATTTTTACTAAAAAGACATTGGACACTATTCTGTCAAGCAGGAACTTGGGCTGAAGCTGCTTAACAGCCCAAAAGCATATGGAATGAATAATCCTTCCCCTGAGAATCATCCTCTGCTGAAGCAGATATCATCGTGTTATCATCGAGTGACCACTGCTTGATAACGGCTTTATATTGGCTTCGGTACCACTTGATGTATACAGGAGGAATAGCACACATAAGGTTGAACGTTCCGCTTCGCTTCACTGTTGAACGGCCTTCGGCCTGTTGAATGCTCAGGTTTTGCCTTCGCTGTTGAACGGTGTTGCAGTTCTGCAGTTGGGGGTTTGTACCTCGTGCCTCAGACACGTCTTGGTCAGTTAAACTTCCCACTTTCGATCGTGATAATTTGTGAAGATCAGTGTAAATCTGTGGACAGAAAGAAGCATCTCGCACAAAGCGGATTAGACTATATTTCAGGCGGAGATGTGGTATATTTTTGCCCATGAAGAGACGAATGAAGGATACCATCAATGAAACTTACGATGCTACCCAAAATACCCGGATCAAAATCCATATTACAGCGGATAATGGTGCTGGCAGCCCATGCCAGGGCGGATATCAGGCTGGAAAACTACAATCCTTGCGCTGATGTAGTGGAATTGGAAAGCGCAATGAAGACATTCGGCTATCATGTAGAGAAAAAACAAGATGGCATGCATTTCCACTTCAATGAGAACGCACATCTGGCAAGTTCGCATAAGTATCAGTTTCAGGAATCCGCCACCGCCTTCAGATTGTGGCTTTCGGTGTTGGCAAACCTCAAGGGAACAAAGTCTTACATAGCAATTTCGGATATCCTGCAAAAGCGGGGTTATACTCCTTTACGCAATGCTCTGGAATCAATGGGAGCAGCGTTTTCACCTAACGAAAACATCCTGACTATAGACTCAAGCTGTCTGAACGGTGGAAAGGTCGATTTACGAGATTCAATCAGCAGTCAATTCGCCAGTTCTCTTGTGCTTGCCGCACCTTACATGCAGAATGACCTCTGGTTGAGGCGGGATCAATATCAGGTTTCGCTGCCCTATCTTCAGCTTAGTCTGCAGATGTTGAAGACCTTTGGGGCAGAGATCATGGAAGAGGGAGATTATCTTCGGGTATTGCGGGGTAAGTACAGCCTTCCCCGGCACTTTACTGTGGATTCAGATATCTCTACTGCAGCATTTTACGCCGCCCTTGGTGCTGTGCAGCCGGAAGGTGTGCGGATGCAGCTACAAATCAATCCGGAATATCCTCAGGCCGATATGGCAATCTTCCCAATCCTGACTCAGATGGGGGCGCAAGTAGATTGGTCTGGAAGCGTTTGTAATATCAAACCGGGAAGGATGAAGGCTGTGGACTTGGATCTGAGGGATTGTCCTGATCTGATGCCTATCCTTAGCATTCTGGCGCTCTTTTGTGATGGTAAAACTGTTCTGCGGGGCATTGCCAGGTTGAAGCATAAAGAGAGTGACCGGGTATTGGGAATAGCTCGGGTGCTGGATTTGATCGGGGTGGCTTATGTGCTGAATGAGGACTATTTGGAGCTATATCCTATCGGGAACAGGGAACTGCCTGCAGTGCAGTTGGATACGCAAAACGATCACCGCTTGGTGATGGCCTTCAGTTTGCTGCGGAAACGCTATGTACAAATATCGCTGAAAGAGACTGCATCGCTGGCGAAGTCTATACCGGGTGCAGAGTTAGATAAATAGATAGAGGTGTTATTCTTTAGTTTGCGGAGGGGCAAACTGCTGTTGTACCTGGTTTATGACGGCATCCAGAAAGAGATCGCCCTGTTCTACTACATCAAAAGGCTTGAATCCCAGATACTTGTCCCACTGACTGAGAATGTAGTCGTGACTCACTATGCGGTAAACTCTATCCAATTCCAAGGGTTTATTATCGATGCGGAAGTCGGTGGTAGAATCCTGCAGCCATGAGGCTTCACTTACAGTCATGATATCGTAGGGCTTTGTTTCCAATATCTGCAGGTTTTTGGTCTGGGCGGTCAAGATATCTCGGCCGTAACAGGAGAAAAACACTATGGTATTGCCAAAAGGGATGCATTCATGCAGATCGCGCAGAGTAATCTCGCCTTGGGGCAGATTGCGCCTGAAACCGCCGTTGTTTACCATGGCGAGTTCGGTTTCCGGATACTCTTTCACCAAAGATTGAGCGACCCACATAATGCTGGGCGTAACGCTGAATTTGTCGGAGATAAAAGGCTCCGGTAGAATGCCAACTGTTTTACTGAGTTTGCGCTCCATCTCACCTACACTTTCCTCCAGAAAGCTCGCCAGATCGCTCTGATAGTCTGCAGGGGGCTGGGACAGCGGGATCAAGCGATTGGAAAAGTGCGTGATCCGGTCTTGCCGAAGCTTTAGATCAACTTGACCCAACGATTGTAAGTGACTGCCGGTGGATACTATATAGATGCCGTTAACTACTTGTGCGGGTTCAAAAGCCAGATGCGAATGGCCGCCGATGATCATATCAACTCGCTCGTCCAATTGAGTGGCGAGCAGGCTGTCCGCTTCCCAGCCGTTGTGACTGAGGAGTACCAGCAGATCGCTCTTGGCATCTGCTTCATCCAGTACCCGGTCGATGGCCTCTTTGTAAGGCAAGATGTTCAGGTTTGCCACGTTTTCTGGTTTCACCCTTTCGGGCAGACTGTCTATAGTGAGGCCTATCACTGCGATTCTGGTATGTCCCTTGTGGAAGACTTGATAAGGCGCATGGCCAAAACTGCTGCCATCAGCATTCAGTAAGTTTGCGCTGAGGAAGGGAAATTTGGAGCGCTCCACCAATGCCCGGGAGTGAACCTCGGAGACATCGAACTCGTGGTTGCCAAAAGTGGCGGCATCAAGATCGAGTCGTTCAAATACTTCCAATACGGCTCCGCCCTTCAGAGCATCGTATTCCATGGAGGAGAAGATGGAGCCGGTTTGCATATCTCCGGCATCCAGCCATAATGTGTTCTTATGACCCTTGCGGGCTTCGTCCAGATGGTATTCCAAGGCAAGGTATCCGCCTTGGCCGTTGCGGGCAGGTTCGTAGGCGGCGTGACTGTCGTTTGTGTGCAGTATTCTCAGGTTTTGGGCACAGGCAGTGAGTAACAAGAATAGAAATAGGCAGAAGTAGAGGCTATATTTCATAGAGATTTACCTTTGGCAAGCGCTGCGGATACCTTTTTTAAGTCCTCGGGAGTGTCGATGCCGATGCCTTTGTAATTAGTTATGGTCATGCGGATGGGGATGCTGTTTTCCAAAGCGCGCAATTGCTCCAGCTTCTCGATGGCCTCCAATTTGCCCACGGGTAGGCTAACGAAACGCATCAGCGCGGGATGACGGAAGCCATACACTCCGATATGGCGGAAATAGCGGCAATCCGGGTCTTTATCGCGATTGTAGGGGATGGGGCAGCGGGAAAAATAGATGGCGTTCTGCAGGGAGTCAGTCACCACTTTCACCATATTGGGATTTGTAATGTCTTCATCGTTTTCAAAAGGTGTCATCAGGCTGGCCATCATCACCGCTTCATCTTTGAAGGACTGTAGTAAAGCCGTTAGTGCCTCAATACTTATGAGCGGTTCGTCTCCCTGAATGTTCAGGATCACGCTTTCTTCCTCCAGATATTCCGCCACGGCTGCTACACGGTCGGTTCCGCTGGGCAGGCTGCTGTCGGTAAGCATCACCACGGCTCCAAAGTCTTGTGCCACAGAGGATATCTTCAGATCGTCGGTGGCGATAATCACATCGTTGAAGAGTTTAGAGCGGCTTGCTCTTTCCCAGACATGTTGAAGGATGGGTTTTCCGGCCAGCAATGCCAGAGGCTTTCCGGGAAAGCGACTGGATGCATAGCGGGCAGGGATCACAGCATAGCTTATCATCTCTCATCTCCCCGGCAGAGGCTTATCCGGAAGGATCCTCCGCCTTGTTGTAGTGCTTTTTCAGCCAGATCAACAGGGCTGACGTATCGGTGTAGTTCACACCGGGGATGCGCATAGCCTGCGCTAAGTTGAGTGGCTTGATTAGCGCCAGCTTTTCCCGCGCTTCCCAAGCTAGGCTCTGTATATTATGGTAGTCGATATCTAAAGGAATGCTATAGTTTTCTGCCTTTTGGTGTCGCGCCAGTTCCTCGTGCATACGGTCCAGATAGCCGGAGTACTTTATTTCCAGTTCCACTCTTTGTTGGGTATCGGTGCTAAAGTCCTCGGGAATCCGGTAACCATAGCGCTCCAGATCTTCCAGATGCAGTTCGGGACGTTTCAGTAGCAGAGCCAGCTTGACGGGTTCCTTCAAATCCGGATGCATAGTGCTGTTGTGAGTCTGCAGATACTCTGTCTCGCGCTGCTTTACACTCAGCATGGTTTGAAAAGCTTGCCAGCGTGTGTCTGAGACCAAGCCCAATCGGTAACCGAGCGGCATCAAGCGCTCATCAGCATTGTCCTGACGTAGCAGCAGACGATATTCAGCACGGGAAGTGAACATGCGGTAGGGTTCGTTTGTGCCGCAACTCACTAGATCGTCGATCAAAACACCGATGTATGCCTCGCTGCGTGACAGGATGAGGGGGTCTTTGCCTTCCAGTGCCAAGCTGGCGTTTATTCCTGCCATCAATCCTTGAGCGGCGGCTTCCTCATAACCGCTGGTACCGTTTATCTGTCCGGCAAGATACAATCCCTTGATCTGCTTGCATTCCAAAGAGGGATAAATCTCGGAGGGATCCACATAGTCATACTCGATGGCATAGGCATAGCGCATGATGCGGGCTTTTTCCAGTCCGGGGATACTGTGTACGATGCGTTCCTGCACCTCTGTGGGCAAGCTGGTGGATATTCCGTTCACGTAGCCTTCGATAGTATTCAGGCCTTCGGGTTCGATGAAGACATGATGGCTGTCACGTTGGGGAAACTTTACAATCTTATCTTCGATGGAGGGGCAATAGCGGGGTCCGATTCCCTTGATGACACCGCCATAGAGAGCCGATTCATGCAAATGATCGCGGATGATGCGATGAGTTTCCGGTGTGGTGCGGGTCATGTAGCAACTCACCAGGTTCTTCAGGGGGATGTTGCGGTAATATGAGAAGCCGCTGGGATCGGGATCGCCCGGTTGAGCTTCTAGCACGCTGTAATCCAGACTATTGAGGTCAACTCTGGGCGGGGTTCCTGTCTTGAATCGAAGCACCTTCAGTCCCAAATCTGCCAGGGAGCGGGAAAGCTCGTCTGAGGACGGTTCTCCGCTGCGTCCGCCGTGATAACTCTTCTTGCCGATATGAATAAGTCCCGCCAGAAATGTTCCTGAGGCGATGATCACTTTAGAGGCGTAGTATCTGTGTCCAATCTCGCTGATGCAGCCTTTTATAATGCCGTTTTCCACGATCAATTGTGCGATATTGGCTTCGATGAGCTGGAGTCCGGCACAGTTCTCCACCGCTTCCCGCATCAGAAGCGAGTATTGGGAGCGGTCGTTTTGTGTGCGGGGTGCCCATACAGCCGGGCCTTTGCTGTGGTTCAACATCCGAAAGTGAATCCCGCTGAGGTCGGCAACGCGTGCCATTTCACCACCCAGGGCGTCAATTTCCCGTGCCAGATTACCCTTGGCGGGGCCTCCGATGGATGGATTGCAGCTCATGCGGCCAATAGCTTCCAGCTTCATTGTAAACAGCGCAGTGTTTGCGCCCCGGCGTGCTGCCGCCAAGGCCGCTTCGATGCCGGCATGACCGGCTCCGACCACGATTACATCAAAGTGCTCGAACATATATGGCTGCTACAATTTACTCTGTAAAAAGTCACAAATCTGCTGAATCCCGGTGTTTTTCAGGGAAGAGACAGCGTAGATGGGTTTATCAGCAAGCGCCAGCCCTTTTGCCAGATCCTCCAGAAGCTTCTTGTGCTTGGTCTTGGGCACTTTATCTACTTTGGTGGCGATCACACAGTGGTCGATCTTCTTGATGCGCAGTATATCAAGCATCATGATGTCCTTTTTGTCGGCTGGATGCCGGATGTCCACAAGCACAAACATAGCTTTCAACTGGTTGCGTTGTTCAAAGTACCTATTTACCATCCGGCGCCATTTTTCCTGCTCTTTCTGGCTAACCTCGGCAAATCCGTAGCCCGGCAGATCGGTAAATTGCATAAAACCTGCGTCTTCGCTGTCATCGATCTTGTAGCGGGTCAGGAAGAAGTTCAATAGTCTGGTTTTTCCCGGTGTACCAGAGGTCTTGGCTAGTTCATGATGATTTGTAAGCAGGTTTATGAGGGAGGATTTTCCCACGTTACTACGTCCGGCAAAAGCAAATTCGGGGTATGCGGAAGCGGGGTAGTCTACCGGTTCCACCGCACTTTTTACGAAGTATGAATCTACTATTCTAAGCATTACTATAGATTACGCTGCTGCGTTCGGATTCGTAGATTTCCACTTCTTTGATCTTCGCAGGATAATTGACCAAGCCTCTTTCCATTTCTTTGTAGATGATGCGTGCCAGATTCTCGGAAGTGGGATTTTGCCCTTCCAGTAGGGGCATATCGTTCAGATATTCGTGATCAAATTGGTCCAGGATGCAGGTCAGAATGTCTTTGATGACGCCATAATCCAGGCCCATCCCGATCTCATCCAGCGTTTCACACTCAATTCCCACCCGCACTTTCCAATTGTGTCCGTGCAGGTTTGAACAGGCTCCCTGGTAACCGCACAGCCGGTGTGCGGCGGAAAATTGATCACTCACGTTCAATAAAAACATACTCACTCCTAAAAATACTTTTTGCGGATGAAGATAAAGACTAAAAGCATCGAGAGCAACACCGAAAATCCCATCACTATGAAGAATGCGTGGGGATGGGATTGTAGGGGTAGAATCAGATTCATACCGTAGATGCTGGCTATCAGTGTGGGCAGTGCCAGGATGATGGTGATCGAAGTAAGAAACTTCATCACCACATTCAGATTGTTCGATATGATCGAGGCAAAAGCATCCATCATGCCACTGAGGATGCTGCTGTGGATGATCGCCATCTCGATAGCCTGTTTGTTTTCGATGATCACATCCTCGATGAGATCTTCAGCCTCCGGATCCTCCAGCAGCCAGCGAGAGCGCTGCATCCGTTCCAGAATGATCTCGTTGCTCTTCAAAGATGTATTGAAAAAAACCAGCGATTTCTCCATCCGGAGCAAGCGGATTAGCTCCTTATTGCGCATAGATTGGTGAAGTTCGCTTTCGATATTGTTTGTGCGCCGGTTGATCTCTTTCAAAAACTTTAGATAGTAGATGGCCGTGCGCAGATTGATGGCCAGAATGAAGCTTTGTTGGGTGATGTTGAAGGCTTTGTGCTTGCCGTCCAGATACTGCGTGAGTATCTCATTTTCGTAGAAAGACACAGTGATCACCTTGTCTTCCACAACGATGATCCCCAGAGGTGCAGTGGCAAAGCTGACGCTGGCAGAACGATGACGGTAATACAACGGTACACGCAGGATGATGAGCATTGCCCCTTCGTCATGCTCCATACGTGAGTTCTCATCGGCATCCTGAAGGTCTGTGATAAAGTCTTCCGGGAGGTCATATTTATCCAATACAGTTTTCACTTCTTCCGGGTCAGGGTTTTCCAGATGCACCCAAAAGGATTCATCCCAATTGAGTGCAGGGACAAAGCGCTGACCGGCAATCTTGTAATACAGAATCAATTCCGATACCTCCTTTCTTTATCATGTGATGCCAGTTTCCCAAAGGCGATACAATTTGGCAAGGTATTTTCATCTTGAGGCAATGCACGGGGCACAACCATGCCTTCACAATCTATATAGCGGACACAACTGGGACAAAAAATGGCGCACCCCAAGGATGCGCCGCTTGCTTATGGATGTGCTTTATTTAGGGGAAATTGATCTGGATCGTTTTCACTTCGGGATACTTTTCCAGGTGTTCATGAATCTCTTCTGCTACGTTGTCCCGCCAACTGTCGAAGCTCATCATATTCAGGTCGATCAGCACTTCTCCATCCATAAAACCGATATACTTCACCATTTTCAGGCTTACGATGTCTTCACCCACCTGGGGATAGATGATCTTTTTCAGCTCTTCCAGGATGGTCTCTTTGCCAAAGTTTGGCACTTCTTTCAAACCGTGGGCAATCTCGTAATTCGAGATCGCAGTCTGCAGAGTATCAGCCGCCAATACGGAGCAATGCACTTTCACCGGAGGCAGACCGTCCAGGGCTTCCATGGCATCACGCCAGGTGATCTTTTTCGCCTCATCCAGGCTTTTGCCTTTGGCCAGATCGGTGATGATGGAGGCGGTGGCAATGTTTGACGCACAACCATAGGACAGGAAGCTGACGTCTTCTATTACTTTGTTCTCTTCATTTACTTTCAGATACACAGTCACCTGATCGCCGCAAGCGGGACTGCCTTCCGTGGCAGTGGCATCGGGATTTTCCATTTTGCCCACATTGTGAGGGTGCATAAAGTGGTCTAAAACCTTCTGTGAGTATTGCATTTATCTCTCCTGTTTCTTCATAGCATTGTAAAGCGGGCTGCGCTGGCGCAATTCTGCAGTGATCTCCGCCAGTTTATCCACTGTAAAATCCAGGTCTTCCTTTGTGTTGTAGCGGTTGACGGTAAATTTCATCGAACCATGCGATTGCACGTGGCTCTTGCCGATTGCCATCAGTACGTAGTTTGCTTTCAATCCCTGAGACGCACAGGCGGAACCGGTGGCAACCGTGATGCCATGCATGTCCAGCATCATCGTAATGGCTTCGCCTTCAATGTAGTCGATGGAGATATTGATATTGTGCGGAGCGCGGCCTTCGCCTTCGGCGCCGTTCAACTCGATATACTCAATCTTTTCCTTTAGACGCTCCAGCAGATGGTTCGAAAGCTCCCGCAAGTGCCTGATACCTCCATCCAGATCTGCAAATGTAAGCTCCACCGCCTTGGCAAAGCCGGCGATCAGTGCGATGGAAAGACCTCCGGTCTGCAATCCGTCCACTCGTTTTACTCCGTGGATTACTTGCCCCAGTTTCGTGCCTTTGCGCACATACAGTGCGCCAATGCCCTGTGGACCGTGAATCTTGTGTGCAGACACGCTCAGGGTATCGATGCCATAGTCATTCACGTTCAAGGGTATTTTCCCGTAGGCTTGCCCGGCATCCACATGGAAATAGACCTTGTTTGGTGCCCGTGAGAGTATTTCGTGAATCTCTTTCAAGGGCTGAATCGTGCCCACCACGTGGTTTACAGCAGTGGTCATAAATAGTACTGTATCAGGACGTATCACGTCTCTTAGCTGATCTAGGTCGATGCGGGCTTTGCTGTCTGTTTCAAGATAGCTTACCTCAAAACCTTTTTTCTCCAGCCAGGCGGCATTGGTGAGCAGATCGGGATAATCCACCACGCTCACGATAACATGACCTCGCTTCAAGGATGCGGCAAGGCCCTTGATGGCGATGTTGTTTGCTATTGTTCCGCCAGAGGTAAAGTGAATTTCCTCTGGACTTGCACCCAGCGAATGTGCCACAATCTGACTAAAGCCTTCCAAGGCGTCGTTAGCGCTTTCACCTGTGCTGATGAAGCTGCCGGGAAACCAAAACTTTTCCCGGAAATAAGGCATCATGGCATCCAATACTTCCGGAGCCATGGGGCTGCTTACGCAGTTATCCAAATAGATTGAACCGGGCTTCATTTGTCTTTCCTTTGCCATATTTTCAGTATATCCTTCAATGTGTAGGAACTGAAAACCTGCTGTAGTTCATTTTGTATTTCGTTGAAGAATGAAGATAAAGTGCAGGAATCTCCCAAACAATGCTCTCTGGAGGTATCCACACAAGCAGTATTGAAACTATAGTCTTCCACGGCTGCTAATACATCTGCAAAACTAATCTCTTCAGGCTTTTTTGCCAGAGCATAACCTCCCAGACTGCCGGGGCTACTATTCACCAATCCGGCAGTTTTGAGCATCGCCATAAGGTGCTCAATATACTTCTTGGGCAAATTCTGGGCTTCACAAATTTTCTGTGCCGACACATGGCCTTGCTCCTGGATTTCGAGGAGTACCCGTAAAGCATACTCTGTCTTGGTATTCAGCGCCATTTCATTCTCCTTTGTTTATCTACGGCTGTTTCTTGTTTCTATAATACATACTAATTCTCTATGCTATATCTGTCAAGTATGATTTTGGCTTATGATGATTGTTCGAATCTCCAAAACGGAAGGCAGTACAGGTTGGGGTGAAGGCGACCTGTCTAGCCGCAGTTCCGATCCGTAACGGAGCTTTCCGCAGCTCCGATCTGTAACGGAGGATTCCGATCCTCCAAAAGAAAAGAGAAGTAGTATCGGAAAGTTCAACTGACAAAGACGTGCCTGAGGCACAAGCTACAAACCTCCAACTGCAGAACCGCAGCACTGTAGCACTGTAGCACCGTTCAGCTACGAAAGGGGAACAGCCATCTGCGTTCCATTCATCCTCTATGCATCAAGTCGTGATGAAGCAGATATCATCGGGTTATTATCGAGTGAGCACTGCTTGATAACAGCTTGATATCAGCTTCAACTCTGGTTGAAATAGAGAGAATGAATGGCACGTGAGCATTCACCTGCAGAACCACAACACCGCAACACCCCCTTTATACATACTTCATTCATTACTAGAATGCAATCAGCTATTCGCTTGACACTTTTTTCAGGGTTGCACAAAATGGAACAAGCATCAATAAAAGCCCGAAGGGAGAGTATATGATTACAGTATTTGTAAACGGCAAGGCCACCAAGGTGCTCAAGAATACCAAGGTTTTGCATGCATGCACAAAAGCCGGATACCCGGTTCCCCATCTATGTTATCATGAGGATCTGCCCGCATTTGGCAATTGCGGTGTATGCATGGTTGAGATCAACGGCCGCACTGTGCGGGCTTGTTCCACTCCTTGTGAAGATGGGATGCAGATAAAGACTACTGGCAAAAAGCTATTGGATCTGAGACGGGAAGCGGTGGAGATTATCCTATCGAACCATCCCAACAACTGTCCGGAATGTATCAAAAACGGACGCTGTGAATTGCAGGATTTGGCTCAGGAGCTCGCCATCCGCCACATGCATCTGAAGAAGGTAAAACGTAAGTATAAGGGTCGTGATGAATCCTCTCCCTCCATCACTTTAGACCCATCATATTGTGTTCAGTGCGGACGCTGTACCTATGTGTGCAACGAGGTTCAGGACGTTCATGCTCTGCAAAACAGTGATCGCGGTTTCGAAACCTACGTGGGACCCACCTTTGATCGTCCGCTGGAGAGCAGCGAATGTGTAAAATGCGGACAATGCAGCGCTTATTGCCCCGTGGCAGCCATCTATGAATGTGACGACAGCGATCCCTTGTGGGTAGCGCTGGACAATCCCGATCTGGTGCTGGTGGCTCAGGAAGCTCCGGCGGTGCGCGTGGCTTTGGGTGAAGAATTTGGCTACAAACCCGGAACGAACGTGAAAGGCAAGATGTACAGCGCTTTACGTGAATTGGGCTTCAAATATGTGTTTGACACAAACTTCGGGGCAGACCTCACCATCATGGAAGAGGCCAGCGAATTTGTACATATCTTCACAGAACATCCGGAGAAATTCCCGCTCATCACCACCTGTTGCCCTTCCTGGGTGGATTATCTGGAGAAGTTCCACAGCGACCTCATCCCGCAATTCTCTTCCTCAAAGAGTCCGCATCAGATGGTGGGTACAATGGTGAAGACATATTGGGCAGAAAAGATGGGCATCGACCCCAACAAAATCTTCCTGGTGTCCGTAATGCCATGCACGGCAAAGAAATATGAGATCGAACGCATGGAAGACATGTATGCCAGCGGCCGCAAGGACGTGGATCTCACCATCACCACTCGCGAATTGGCGCGGATGCTGAAAACCCGCGGCATAGATATGGCGAAGCTGGAAGAAGGCCATGCAGATAATCCTCTGGGCGAATACAGTGGTGCAGGCACTATCTTCGGAGCCACCGGAGGTGTGATGGAAGCGGCTCTGCGTACTGCTTACAAATTGGCTACTGGCGAAGAATTGCCGAATCCCAAGATCGACTTTGTGCGCGGTTCCAGAGGGATCAAAAAAGGCACGATCAATCTGCTAGGCAAGGAAATCCGCATCGGAGTAGCCTCAGGTTTGGGCAATGTAAGCAAATTGATGAACGAAATCCGTGAGGCAAAGCAAGCCGGCAAAGAACCTCCCTACCACTTTGTGGAAGTGATGGCCTGCAGCGGTGGTTGTGTGGGCGGTGGCGGTCAGCCATATCGCAGCACAAACCGGGTTCGCTCAGCCCGTGCCAAGGGACTGTACAAAGAGGACGAACTTGCAGAACGCAGAGAGTCTCACAACAA
This sequence comes from Candidatus Cloacimonadota bacterium, assembly GCA_023228285.1. Classification (GTDB taxonomy): domain Bacteria; phylum Cloacimonadota; class Cloacimonadia; order Cloacimonadales; family Cloacimonadaceae; genus UBA5456. The sequence continues at coordinate 58,268 of JALOBM010000001.1, forward strand.
TGAATCCATCCTAAACCTTTATAAAGAGTATCTGGGTGCGCCCAACAGCGATAGAGCCAAAAAGCTCTTGCACACCAAATATATAGCGCGTCCCGTGAAGATCATACAAGAAGATTGAATGAAGCAGCCGGATAAGAGCCTCATTTATCCCCTCTTCATACCCATGCAAGGGTGTCCCGGAACCTGCGTATATTGCGACCAGCGCAAGATCAGCGGGGCCGGAACGTTCAACATGGAAAAGGCGGAAGCCGAGGTAGCGGCTTTTATCCGGCGTAATCCTGGCAGAAAGAAGGAAGTAGCCTTCTATGGAGGCACCTTTACGGCATTACCGGAAGCTATCCAGGAAGACTATCTGAAGAAGATCAGCCGTCTTTTGGATGAGGGCGACAGCCTGAGGGTGAGCACGCATCCTTTGTACATCAGTGATGATGTCCTGGTGCGCTTATGGCGATACCGGGTGAGAACCATCGAACTGGGCGTTCAGGATTTTTGTGATGAAGTATTGCTGGCTGCCGGGCGAAAATACACTGCGGAGTCCGCTCTATCTGCAGCAGGGGCAGTACGCAAAGCAGGCTTCACTCTGGGCATTCAGTTGATGCCGGGGTTGCCGCACAGCAATCCGGAGAGTTTGGAACTAAATATGCGTGTATTGGTAAGGATGAAGCCTGATCTACTGCGTCTGTATCCCACGGTTGTAATCCAAGATACCCCTCTATCCCGGCTTTATAAGCAGGGAGACTATCTGCCGCTTTCCCTGAAACAGGCGGTTGGTATCTGCGCCGATTATGCTGAATTATGTGCCGCAAACGGGATCAGAATCATCAAGTATGGCGTACCCTCCAATCTGAATACGGTAGATGTCGTGGCAGGGCCATATCATCCTGCCTTTGGTGAATTGGTGAAACAAGAACTCTTGCGGCGGGAGATCCAGCGCGATCCGGAGCGAGGCAAGCATCTATATCCCAAAGAAGTACAGCTACTAGGAGCCCATAATGCCGGAGAGATGTATCCATGAAGAGCTTTATACACGAAAATGATTATTCTATAAATTACCGGGCATATAGACCTGGTGAAGGAAAAGCTATGAAAGCAAAAATCGCAGTTATTCTTAGCATCTTGCTATTACTTGCTGCCTGTACCGTGAAAAATCCCTCTCTGCCGGTATGGGATATTGATCTCAAGATTCCTCTGGTAAACGACCTTTATTATGCATCTGATCTTGTAGACAGCGTAAATATCATAATCCAGGAACATGAAGATTATGGTGAAATGTTGTATCTCACCAGTTCCGGAGAAGTGGAGACTCCCATGGTTGGTAACATCGATTTGCAGCCTGCTATCGACGCACATTTCCCCTTGCTTTCCGGAATCACAATCAGCCAGGGGCTACCTTTTGCAGACACGCAGAACAATGCCAATCTCTCCTATGGAAAGGTTGCTACTGGAAGCCTCCGCTATCGCTTCGTCGATATCGTGGCCCAGACTCAGGAGATTGAGATTACTGTAGCGGAGATCAAAGATCCCGCGGGTGATCCCTTGCGGATAGTATATGAAGGGCAGGTAGGCTGGCAGGAGATCAATCTGGCTGCCTACACTTTCGGTACTTTGAACGCCACCGATCCTTTGGATGAATTGACCTGCGGTTTAACCACCACCTCCTCATTACCTGGTTATAGTCCATTGGGCACGATGGACTTGCAAATGGTGGAGACGCTTAGTTTCTCGATGTTTCAGGGCAAGATACAGACTCTGGAATTGAGTTTGGACAGCTCTGCAGCTCAGATCGACATCGAATATCCTTACGGCCTCAATCAGGCTGTAACGGCGAATGGGGCAAAATTGCAAATCGATTTGTTTAACCGCATGGGATTCAGTTGTGAATTCAGGGGGTTCCTGGAAGCCAGAGTGGATAGCTTCACTCCTCCCACCAGAATTGCGATCCAAGATGACCAGGGACAGAACTTCATCATCAATCCAGCCACCGGCAATGAACCCGGTTATACCCGGGTTACCCTGGAAGAAGGCATCAGCGACCTTATCCAACAGATGCCGGAGCATGTGGAGATCGTGGATGCGGTGGTGAAGATCGGTACCGCCTCTGGATATGGCAGCATCAGGAATACAGACTATCTGAATGCGGATTACGTAGTCGATCTGCCCTTCCGCTTCATGCTTCACGATTACCCCATATTGATGAGGGAAGTTCAACAAATCGACATCAGTGCGGACAACCGTGATAACATCAGTAAAAACCTGCAAAATGCAGAACTGGATATGGATATAATGAATAAAATCCCCGTGGGACTATGCGCCCGGGCATATTTTGGCCATACTGCGGAGATTGATCCTCAGAATCCGGATTCCTATGTGTTTTACAAAGAAGTCCATATCGATTCTGCGGAAACAAATGACCAATGGCAAAAGATTGAGGGACTGGCTTTGAACAAAGCCGAGCTGGATCTTTTTACCAATGAAACGGTGTATCTCAGATGGGAGTTTCGCTTTGCGGAAAGCCAGGATTGGGTAAATATCACTGCTGGCAGCGGAGATTACATAGCCATAAAGAGCATGTTGCTGGGTAAACTGAGAATTGAAGAATCGGGGAAATAGAAATGAAGAAGATGTTTATTTGCCTGCTGATTGCCGTTGTAGCTCTGTCGCTGTACGCCACACCCTCCGCGAAATCTCTTTTCTATGCCGATAGCTATATGCTGCGTGCCACCGGTGTGGAAGCAAACTATTGGAATCCCGCCAGATTGAGTGCGGACGGCCCCAGGGATATCTGGATGCCCCTTCTAAACTCCGGAATCCAAGTGAGCAACAATGCCCTGGATCTGGATACCTACAACTACTTCATGAGTCGTGACACCCTGAATGTGGACGATAAAGAGCGCATCCTGAAGGATGTGGATGGTTCCCTGTCCTTTGGAGTAAACTCGAACATCAGCCTCTTTGGCATCACTATGGATAATACCGCTTTCTCAGCTTCTGCCCATATCTACGGCAAAGGCAAGTTGTCCGAAGATTTCCTGCGCCTTGCCCTATACGGCAACACAGAGGACGAATATACTTTCCATAAGGGCTCAAACAATGCTTCGGCGATCTCCTATCTGGATTTTACATATGGTATTGGTAATATCCGGATTCCCTTCCTTCCGGAAAACTGGCCTCAGATCAAAGCCGGAGCCTCCGCCAGCTTGCTAACCGGAGCCATGAGCATAGATACTCAGGAATTCAAGATAGACTATGTGAGCAACAGCGATGTGGGCGCCAATCTGGATTCCGAGCTGCTGGTACGTACCGGCCTCATCGGTGCAGGATTCAAGGGCATGCTGGGCTTCTATAGCGAGGTCACTCCCCGGCTGGTTGCGGGGCTTACCGTGGACAACATCGCCGGTTTCATTAAATGGGGTACGGATACCAAGAATTATCGCTACTATGCTACCGCGGATTCTGTATTCATTATCGATCTGGATGATGACATAGTCGATTACGAGGATATAGAAGAGGATACCGGTTCGTTCAGTTCGCCACTGGGCACAGAATTGCGCCTTGCCGTACTGTACAAGCGCCGTTTCTTCGATGTTTCCGCAGATTGGGTGCAGGGCTTTTCCGAAAGCGCAGTAAGCAGCAAAGTGGGACGCCTGTCTCTGGGAGCTTCACTGATGCCGCTACCGGTACTGCCCATCTCTCTGGGTATCTCGTTACCAAACAGCAATAACCCTCTCAAGGTATCCTACGGAATCGGAATCAAGGGAGGAAACAACGAGTTCAGACTCGCTTTACAGAGTTTTGACAGCATCATCCCAGGTTACAAATCCAAGGGGATTTCCTTTGGTATAGCTACAAAGATCGGCTTCTGATGTCCTTTCTCTTTGCGGCGATATTTGCACTGCTACTTGCTGCCTTGCTGTATCACCGAAGCCGTCCCGAACTCAGCAGGGGCAGGTTGTTCCTGCTCTGTGCCCTGCGATTTGTAGCACTGTTTATCTTGTTGATTGTGCTGCTTAGTCCCGTATTGCACTTCTTCAGCACGCGCAAGAATGCTCCGCAAATCCTGGTGCTAAAGGACGAAAGCCTCTCTATGGATATCTCCCGCGAGGGCAAAAGCAAAAGCAAAGCGCTGAAAGAGCCCCTGAACACCTTGAAGAGGAAGTATCAGGATGCCGGATATCGCATACTGGAGTATAGCTTTGCCGACGGCATCGATGGGGAGAGGTCAAACAGCCTGCTGGGTAAAAGCTTGGCGGAGATAAGCAAGAAGGAGGATTTCCGCAATATCAGTTCAGTCCTACTGGCCTCAGATGGCTGGCTAAGAGACGAGGATTTCAAGCAGGTATCCCGCCTTGGATACCCCATCTACGCACTTGCAGATACCACCCGCTACAGCAGCGGAGATCTCGCAATCCGGGAACTGCAAGCCAATCGCTATGCCTATCGCAATGAAAACACCTTTATCCGTGCCAAAGTAGCGGCAACAGGCTACAGCGGTCAGGCAAAAGTGCATCTCTACCTTGGTCAGCAGCGCATTAGCAGCCAAACGCTGAAGCTAGAGGACAATGTAGAGCAAATCGTGGAATTTATGCATCGCTTTCCTCAGCTTGGCTTCTTCAACTACCGGGTGGAGCTGGAAGCCCTGGACAAGGAACAAAGCCTGGGCAACAACGTGTATCCCGGCGCCATCGAGGTATTGGCGGAAAAGGAATTGATTGCTGTATTGAGTGATGCTCCCGGTTGGGACAACAAATTCATCCTGGATGCCATCGCCACAAATCCGCGCTGGCAAAGCGTGTCCTATCAGGTTCGCAACGGTGTTGCCTACCGGGGTGAAGAGATGGCAACTCTGTCTGATAACGAACGTCCAGCGGTGATTGTGATCTTGAACAACGGTAATCTGCGCCTTGATCCCAGCTTGCGCCGATACATTGAAGACCGTCTCAAAAGCGGGGCCGGATTGCTCTATCAAGGGCTTCCGCTTAGCGAACTGGCAGATTATCTGCCGTTTACCCGATCCAATCTCACTAGCCCCTATCAGGGTTTTGTGCAGTTACAACCGGCAGCAGATATGTATCCCATGCTGTCTCAATTGGGCTTGGAGCAGGCAAAACTACCTCCTTTGGACTATTATTATTGCAATCCCGCACCCGGCAGCGAGCTTCTGGGCGTGATGAACAATCCCCAAAAGTCCCCAGCCATCGCTATCAAGCTCCAGGGCAAGAACCGCGCCCTGGCATTCAGCTTTTTGAATCTCTGGCGCTGGCAAATGCAACGCGCGGAATCCGGCTATCAGAAGATGATGGTAAACATCCTCACCTGGCTTAGCAACAAGGCATTGGGCAGCTACAGCACTATCTACAAAAGCAGCTATCTTCAGGGAGAAGAAGTGCTGTTGAGCCTGAGGGCAGAAGACGATATTCGCAGTCACGATCTGGACAAAAACCCCCGGATCAGCATCTATGATGCCGAAGGAAAGCTCTTGGAGCAAGACTTCATGACCAGTTCCGGAGACGAATACCGCTACACCAGCAAGCTTACTGAACCGGGTAACTACCGTTTTGAGATTCGCGAAGCTGATAGCGAAAAGAGCAGCAAGGGAAGCTTTGCCATCTCCGAAATCTCGGCTGAAGAACGTGATTTCGATTTTAACCTGCCGCTTTTGGGCTACCTTGCTCAGACCACCCGCGGCAAGCTCATCAGTCTTGAGGATGCAGCCTTGCACAATCCCCTGCCCCCTGTAATCGGGGAGGAGATCCTAAAACGAGAATATAATCTTTATAAACAGTGGTATATCATCACCTTGTTCATCCTGGCATTCTGTCTGGAGCTCTTTTTCCGGCGTCGCTGGGGTCTGTTGTAAACTATTATTATCTACCTGGAGGTAACACATGCCATATTTCTTAGTACTCATCGCAGCTTTGGTGATCGTCGGCATCCTGATCTGGATGAAGGAATCCAAAAATACTTATGCGCTGTTGGGAATTGCGTTCATAGTCGGCGTCACGATATTTAGCGTATTCTTCTGGCAGAGCCGCAAAGCCGAAACCAGCCTGCGTGTGGTGGGATACTCCAGCAAGCTCTTCGATTCGGACTTGGTGAAATGGAACGTCTCGTTGCAAAAAAGCGTGGGCAATGATGAACTGAATAGCGGGTACAAGAGCATGAACCGGGATATCGTGGCCTTTCGTGAATACCTGATCAGTCAGGGCATTGCCGCTGAAGAGATCAGTGTGCAGCCGGTGAGCAGCTATCCCCGCTATGACAATTATGGCTCCATGACTGGATACAACCTGAATCAGGAGATCTTTATACTGTCGGACAAGCTGGACAAGGTGGAAGACCTTGCCCTCAATCCGGATTTCATTGCCGATCGCGGGATGGTGCTGCAAAACAGCCGCTTGGAATATCTCTACAGCAAGCTTCCGGAATTGAAACAGGAGCTTTTGGCAGCAGCCACTGCCGATGCCATGGCCAGAGCCCGTGAAATCTCCGGTTCTGCTGAAAGTAAACTGGGCAAGATGCGTGAGGCCCGCGCCGGTGTATTTCAGATCACAGAGCCCTATTCCACCGAGGTCTCGGATTATGGCATCTACAATACCAGCACCCGCAAAAAGAGTATCAGCGTAACCTTGACCGCGTATTTTGCTTTGAAGTAGGGAGCGCAGCTGGGCGCTGCGCACCGATTGTGGAAACAGCATCTTGCCGTTTGGACCAACAAGCATCGAGACGAAGCTTCCACTTTACCCCAAACCTTCGCTTTGCTCAGCTTTGGGGACCCCGGAAAACACACCACAAAAACGCTTCGCATTTCTGCGGGGACCCCAAAAAAACCCAAAAAACAGGCTGCCCCGTTATGAGGCAGCCGTTCCTCTGCAACACACAGATTTACATCTAGAATCTATAGGAAAGCCCTATATTTCCTGAGATGGAATTGGAACTGTATTTACCGGGCATGTTATATTCGGTTACTTGAGTATCCTTTATTTCCCGTTCGGTAAACATCACCCATTGGGCATTGGCTTCAAAGCCGATGTTTCCCAGATCGATGCCCCAGCCGATGTTGCTGCTGAATTTGTCGCTAATGTCGGACAGGGTGGGAATTTGGGTATCTTCCGGGATCGGGGTCTGATCGTAGAAAAAGCCCATGCGATATCTATGAATCCCCATCATATATTCCGCACCAAGGCTCACACGGTGGGTATTTTCCCAATTGAAGGTCAAGGGAACTTCCGCAAAGGGATTGGCGGGGTCGGCAATCACGATGGGATCATCAATCTTCACTTTTACTGTTTCCAAGGCATCCCACATGGTATAGCTGTAGTCCAAGGTAAGAGTCAGATTGTCAAACCTTGTGCAGGCAAGGCCGATGCCGATGTCGCCAGGTATATCCAAAGTGGCGTCGATATCGGACTTTCCGCCCAGTTTCATGGCAGGAGTGCCGTCAGGATTTGCCGGGGCCCACAGGTGCATATCGATGTCTCCTTCCATATCGATGGAGGAGGGCAGTTTACCGGAAAGACCGATGGCAAGGCAGTACGTGGGTTTATACAACACTCCCATATTCGCCCCAAAGCCGATGCCGGTTCCAGAGAGATCGATGCTCATCGGAGCCACATTAGCGGAGGGGAATTTCAATTGGGTGATGTCGATCATGCCGTACATGGCGCTAATGCCCATTCCCACAGAGAGATTGGGCAGGATCTGGTAAGCTGCGGAGGGATGTATGTCGACCACGGCGATGCTGCTCATCATCTCTTCATCGGGGAAGCTGGCAGCGTCATTATACACATATGGTGCGCTGGGAAGATCGTAAGCATCCCAAGTGGTGCCCAAACCGTATGGTACATAAACGCCCAAGCCATACTTAAAGCGCGGGTTTTTGGCCATTGTGAGGAAGGCATTGGGGAAAGCAACTACTTTCTTTTTGGCTTCATATTCCTTGGCGGAAAATCCGGGAATGCTCGCAACAGTAGTGCCGCTGGGATCCCATTTGGCAGATGGCATAATGAAAGTGCCGCCCAAAGAGACGGAATTTTCATTCATAAAGCCCAAACCAGCAGGATTCCAATACATTGCACTGGCGTCGTCACTCAAACCGCGGAAAGCTCCACCCATGGAAGTAGCTCTGGAGCCAACTCCTGTGAGGCCAAATCCACTGGCAAACAGCTGTCCGGTCACTAGCACCATACACAACAGAACCGTGACATTATGAATTTGCTTCATAACTAATCTCCTTTAAAGATTACAATATTGGGATTTTGAGACTTGCTAGTGAACGTTATTCAGTTCCCGTTTCGCGTCAAGATAAATCTTGAAAATTGTCAGAGTTTCGTGATGCAGGTGTTGCAAATCTGCACTCATTTGACAATCGTGAACTTTGCCGTAGTTACTTCCTTATCCGCCATCACCTTTGCAATATATGTACCGGATGTCAGCTTTCTATCGTTATCGTCCCTGCCATTCCAAAGTGTGGAATAGAATATCCCGTTTTGCTTTGGATCGCTGCGGAGCCCGGATTTGTTACCCAGGCTGCATTCATCGGTCAGGACGATGGTTTTTACTTTTTGTCCCTTTAGGTTGTAGATCCGAATCACGGGTTGTCCAGCGGGCTTCTTTGCCATGCTGAATTCGATGGAAAGTCCCGCTACTGGGCTGGTATTCAGCATCGGATTGGGGTACAGGCATAGCTCTGGAACTGCGCAGGCAAGCTCTTCATCCAGCGCTGAGCCATTGGGTTCTGCATCTTCCAGCACATAGAGCATGCCGCCGTTTAGGGTGTTTGCATAAGCCACAATTCCATATTCCGTGGTTTCCCATTGATAGTAGTAGTAATCGAAATTTGTGGTTTCGTAATGATACCTTATGCACAGGGCGGGAAAACTACCCAGAGGGATGCTGATACTGCCTTCGGAGATCACTTTTCCGCTAACGGTGTAGCTGCCATAAAGCCATGCATGCGTGCCCTGCCAGGTTTTGTTAATTGTATGCGGTAAACCGTGAGGAATGCCCGGATTCCATACTACATTGGGATAGCCGGTATAGCCCAGAGTGATGATATCTATGCCGTCATTTTGCAGATATGTAGTGCCTGCATCATCTATCCCGTTTATGTACTGAGTGTATGCGCAGCGGATATTGGCGCCGGGATAATCCGGGAGCGCATTTGTACTATAATAGCTGTTGTGCACATAACCGGTCTGGGGCAAAGAGAAGTTCCAGCTTTTTCCGTTGCCTTCGCTGAGGTCGGTAGTGTTTTGATTCCATGCTCCTTGCCGATAATCTCTTTGTGCGCCGGGTGTGAAGCCGTAATGGCTTTGATCGATGTCGAGAGCTGCAAGCGTAGTGCATAGCAGCACAAGCAGTAATAAATATACAAACTTTATCATGGTTACCTCGGATACAAAATGGGTGAATGCCGCATTGCTGTCAAAATAATTCTGCAGAGGTCTATCCTTCTTGCTTCACTTGTGCCGATCCAGATATAAAGCTGTTATCAAGCAGTGACCACTCGATGATAACGGGATGATATCTACTTCGGCACTGCTTGATGTATGGAGGATGAATAGCTCGCGATGAGTTGCTTCGTACCTGTTGAACGGTGCTACAGTGCTGCAGTATTGAGGTTGGCTGGGTTCTCCGAGGATTGCCGGTGTCCCCACGAAAATGCTCAGCGTTTTAGTGGGGTGGTTAAACAGCAAAGGCGAAGCCTGAGCACTCAACATGCCGAAGGCCGTTCAACAGTGAAGCGAAGCGGAACGATCAAAAGCGGAACGAAGTGGAGTGTTGACCGCCAACTGCAGCACCGCAGCACTGTAGCACCGCAGCACTGTAGCACCAACTAACTAATAACTAAGAACTAAAGAATTAAAAAATATTGCTTGACATCTGATTACAAGTATGCAAATTTGCGTTACTAACCTCAAGGAGGAAGCCATATGCGTTGTACCTACATTATTGTAATACTGGCAGTGGTTATGTTTCTCTGCACCGGTGCTTGTAGTGAAAGCAATCCGGCGGTACAGGTGTATTGCAGCATCAATGATGATGGTAGCAGTTTTCGTCTGGATAACAGCTTGGAAGTAGAAACTTATGGCACGCCATTCTATACTTCCGATAAACTGATCTTCCACCTTGGCGAGAGATTGGTGAGACGAGAGCTTGGTAGTCCCGGCATAGAGCTTACTCCGGCTGGTTCCCATATCACAGACACTCAGCATCTTGCAATCGATAAGCTGAACATGATGTTGTATTTCGCTATGGGTTATGCCATTTGTCGTGTTGATATGAACGGTAACAACTTCAGCCGCCTAAGCCCCGATGATGGATCCTATTATAGCGCTCCGGAGTTATCGACAAATTTCAACTATCTTACTGCCATCAAGCACGGTCAGATCGCTAGAATGGATATCCAAACCGGGATCTGGACTGAATTGCCGGAGCCGGTATCTGCATTCTATGCCGTCTACATCGAAGATACAGATGAATACTATTTCTACAGTAGTACCGGGCCATTCGATCCAAAGTACGCATTATGCAAAATGAACGCACAGAGGGATTCATCCCTGATATTTGAGATCCCAAGAGATAATTATTATGAGATGCCCAATGCTCGGATCAGCAAAGACTTACGTTATTTTGCTCTGCAAGGTAAAAGAGAACCTTACGATCATGTTTCATATTCTGGTAATGTGATAACGCAGCGATATCCGTCGGTGCTAATGGTTTACGATCGTCAGAATGATGAGATCTTTTCGATTGAGGATTGCTATAGCTATGCCTTCACGCAAAATCTAGGTACACTGCTGTATTCTCGCGAGAAGCACGGTATGGCGGATTTGATGAGGATGTCTTTGCCTTCCCGCGAGATCGAAACGATCTGGGACGGATACTATCACTACGACACATTTTCATATTGCGTATCGGAAATCTATCCCAGATTTGATGGTAGGATCATCCATATGAAGGCTTGGCAGCATTACTGGAAACCCAAGACCTAGGATTGCGCAGGGATCAGTAAACAGCGCATGCGCAAGCGGCTAAAACCGGATTGGGATTGTGCCCGTGAATCCGACGTAGCTGCGCCGCTCCTTTCCCATGGGAATGCCCTCTATCTGAAACGTAGTAATATCCTGCCAATAGCGCAATTCCAATTTACCGGCGGGTCTCGCAATACCAAAGCTGAGTTGTGCCCCGATCACAGGGTCTTGAAAGCTGTCTTTTACATTCAGGGTCTCAGGCACATTACCATCTACGTAGTACAGTATGTTTTTCGCTTTTGCATAGTGAACGAAATCGTTATAAACAGAAGCTCCTACATAGTATCGATGTCCCCTTTTTGTGGGATTGAGCATATAATCTCCCCCCACAGATAAACGGGTGTTGTAGCTAATAAGCTTTAGACGCATGTCCATCACATAAGGGTAGGGATGATCCACCACTCTGGTAGCAGAATAATAGTGCTCGCTCAACCCTACATGGATGCGGAATTCTGGGGAGACGAAGGTATGGTATTTCAATGCGATTCCGGCAGCAGGTTGTATGCGCCAGCGGTATCTAGTGGGACCAGTAAGCCTGACACCCATGCCCACATTCAAATCGAGCTCCAGATTTGAGTATTCTTCCGTCTCAACTTTCTCCGTGATGGGAACGCTCTGTCCAAAACAAGGCAGACAAAGCATTAGGATCAATACTGTCAACGTAATGTTTCTCATTACTTTAGTCCTCAAAACACATATTAGAGTATACACAAAACCGTCAAGGTTTATATCGGTTCTTTAGTTCGTAGTTTAATGGTGCTGTAGTGCTGCAGTTTACGGGGTTCTCGTAACGGAGTATTCCGATCCTCCGAAAATATAGAAGCAGCATTGGAGCAATCAACCAGTGTGTCCTTTCGTAGCCGTGTAAAATCGGAAATTTCTTGACACAAAGCGCAGGCGGATTTTGCTGACTTTCACAGTGTGCATCTTTAGCTCAGCTGGTAGAGCAACTGACTCTTAATCAGTGGGTCCGGGGTTCGAGTCCCCGAAGATGTACCACACTTTGCGGTTTGTCCGCTGTCCGTGGGACATAGCGTGTAAGCCGTTTTTTTGTATAAATGATGAAGCCAAAGAGCTTCAATGCCCAAAGAACGCGGTAATTTGCCCTTTGCTCCGCGATAGAAATGTGCTAAAGTGCGGCTCTTTTTTTCGCCGGCTTTAGCAGCCGGTTTTTATTGTGGCGCAGGCAAGTGAGATTGAGAAAGAAAAAAGGAGAATATAAATGACAGCACTACATGCAAAACCATCCGACAGAAGCGGTTATATTTTTACATCCGAATCTGTGTCCGAAGGTCATCCGGACAAGGTCTGCGATCTGATATCGGATGCCATTCTTGATGCATATCTGGAGCAGGATCCGCTTAGCCGGGTAGCCTGTGAAACACTGTGTACGCAGGATAGGGTTATTCTTTCCGGAGAGATCAATTCCCAAGCATCCATTGATGTAGAGCCAATCGTGCGTGAGGTGATCCGCAAGATCGGCTACACGCATGCGGGCAAGGGATTTGATCACAATTGTGAGATTACAAATCTGTTGCACAAGCAAGAGCGGGCATTGGCGCTCAATGATGGTGCCGGAGATCAAGGCCTGATGTTCGGTTATGCCTGCAATCAGACCAAATCCCTGATGCCGATACCCATCGAGGTGGCGCATCAACTATTGATAAACCTTGCCAAAGCCCGTAGAGACGGCAGCATTCCCTGTTTGCTTCCAGATGCGAAGAGTCAGGTGAGTTTCCGCTTTGAAGGGCGTAAACCACGGGAATTGGAGACTCTGGTGATTTCCACTCACCACCAGGCCATCTGTGAACTGGAATTTGAGGAATTGAAGCGGGCGATTGTAGATAAAGTAGTGAAAAGCACCATCCTGGAAATGGAAGATGAAGTTCGCTTTGATGCGGATCATCTGAAGATTCTCATCAATCCCCTGGGGCGTTGGCACGAAGGCGGGCCGGCGTCGGATACTGGGCTTACTGGGCGCAAGATCATCGTGGACACTTATGGTGGTTGGGCACAGCATGGCGGCGGTGCTTTTAGTGGAAAGGACGCCACCAAGGTGGATCGCAGTGCGTCTTATATGGTGCGCCACATTGCCAAGAGCGTAGTGGGCAGCGGTTTGGCAGATGAATGCCTGATCCAGTTCAGTTTTGTAATCGGCGACGCTGCACCGAACAGCGTGATGGTGGAAACCTTTGGTAGCGGCAAGATTGCCGAGCATGAGATCGAGGCGAAGATCCTGAAGGAATTTGACTTGACAGTAAAGGGAATCATCGATTATCTTGATTTACGCAAACCGATCTTTCAGCCTACTGCCAGTTATGGACATTTTGGTTTGAACACCAAAGATTGCAGTTGGGAAAAGATCAAAAAAATTTGCTAGGAAGATACATGAGCCTTTTTGAAAACCTGAAGTCTGCCCGGCCTTTCTTTGTAATTGCGGGTCCCTGTGTGGTAGAGAGTGAAGCCGTGATGCACCAATGTGCGGAGCGTTTATCGCAGGTATGCCGGCGGCTGGAATTGCCCCTTATCTTCAAGTCATCTTACAAAAAGGCAAACCGCAGCAGTGGGGATTCCTATACAGGTCCCGGAATCCTGGAGGGGCTGAAACTCTTGCACAACATAGGGCGGGACTACAATCTGCCAATCTTGAGCGATGTGCATGAAGTATGTGAGGTGGCTTCCGCAGCGGAAGTATGTGACATTCTGCAGATCCCGGCATTTCTGAGCCGGCAGACGGATTTGATAAGGGCAGCGGCGCTGTCGGGACGGATCGTGAACATCAAAAAAGGGCAATTTATGGCTCCTGAGGACATGCAATCTGCAGCACAAAAGGCCAGCGAAACCGGGAATGAAAAGATACTACTTACAGAGCGCGGGAGCAGCTTTGGCTATCACAATCTGGTAGTGGACTTCCGGGGCTTTGCCATCATGAAAGAATTTGGATATCCCATCATCTACGACCTTACGCACTCTTTACAGCTGCCATCCATCGGCAAGCGCAGCGGGGGAAATCCGGAATTTGCGCCGATGATGGCAAAAGCAGCACTGGCTACCGGAAAGGTGGACGGACTCTTTATAGAGTGCCATCCCGATCCCGCCAAAGGCCTGAGTGATGCATCCACCATGTTAGCTCTGGACAGCATGGAGAACCTGCTGCGGGATTGTGTGCGCATCTGCGAAAAGCTATAGGAGAGATTACTATGAATCCAATGATGAGGCCAAACAAGCGTCCCGTTCCCTGGGGAGAGATCAAGCTCCTGATTTTGGATTGTGATGGGGTATTGACAAACGGAAAGATCATATATGGTAGCGACGGCCAGGACATCAAGCAGTTCAATGCTGCGGATGGAATGGGCTTGATTCTGATAAGGGAAATCAGCACCCGCGTGGCTGTGGTGAGCGGCAGATCGTCTGAAGCACTTCAGCGGCGATGTCAAGATCTGAAGATCGAGCATCTGTATCAGGGTATAGACAATAAACTGGAGTGTGTTACAAAGCTCTTGGAGGAGCTGGGTCTTACTTTTGACAACGTGATTTATATGGGCGACGATTGGAATGATGTTCCCTGCATTCGCAGAGCGGCTTTGGGGGTGGTACCCGCCAATGCCTGGCCGGAAGTGCAAAAGACGGCGGATATGGTTACCGAACGCCGGGGCGGAGAAGGGGCGGTACGGGAATTGATCAACCTGATCCTGCACAAAAAAGGCGTGTATGACAGTGCGATAAGGAACTATCTGGAAAGCGTGGGCTGCAAATGATGAGAAGAGGCTTCAAAGCGCTGAAGCTGATTTATCCGCTCTTGCTTCTAGTTATCATCTGCTCGTGTTCAGAGGAGAGCCTGAATCAGAAAATTCCGGTATTGGAGCAGGGTGTGGCGGATGAGTATTCCGAGGGAGTACAGCTGGCGGAATATCGCAATGAACGCCTGGATTATATTATAGAAGCCAAAAGTATGGAGCGTTTTACGGATCGCCGAATGCTGTATGGATACATAGTAACCCTTACTTCCTATGACAAGGAAGGGCAGGTGAGCTCCGTGATCAAGGCGGATACCACCGTCGTGGACGATGCGCGGAATGTGGTGATTGCCAGCGGTAGCGTGAGTTTCAAGACCAAAGACGGGGACATCAAGACACAAAAGATGTATTGGGATCGCAATGTGGACGAGATCATTGTGCCCACTCAACTTACGCTGACGCGGATGGGGGACGCACTAAGGGGCGAAAACCTGCGCACAAATACCAAATTGAGCTTTGCGGAGATGAACACCGTGACTGCCGAAGGTTATTTTGATGAAGAAGATTTTGTGGATTGGTAGTCTGCTGTTGGTGTTGCTCTCTCTAAGCGCAGATGAGACAGAGCGGCAGAAATTCAAGCTGATCCATGCCGACCGCATGTATATGAGCAATGTGGAAACGGCGCAGATACTGGACCTCACGGGGAATGTTCATTTCTTTTATGGAGACACCGAGTTTAGGGGCAACAGGGCTTTGATCCTGGACACACAGAAGATTGCGCGGCTAACCGGCAATGTGGTGGTGCAAAACGATTCTCTGCATCTGGTGGCAGATTCTCTGGCTTACTATCGCATTCCGCAGGTATTGAACCTGGGGGGCAGGGTAAAGCTTACACAACGCACAAAAGACGGATTTGTGCGCCATATGGAGGGGGATCATGCCATCTACGACCAGGGGAAAGACACTTTCACGGTGTGGAGCCGTGTAAGGGCTTACGATCAGAAGGAAAATGCCAATGCAAAGTGTGGTTATGGATTTTGGGATCGTCCCAATGGCTATGCTTTCCTGATTGAAGAGCCGGAAGTGGTTACCGGGGTGGAGGATACTCTTATCATCAAAGCGGATAAAATGGAGCTTTACGAGGAGGAGGGCAAGTTGATCGCCACCTTCAATGTACGCACGGATAGCAAGGATTATCATGCCACCAGCGACTTTCTGATCTACTTTTCGGAGGAAGAGAAGGCGGTGTTTCTGGGAGAGCCAAAGTTTGAGAACAACTTCGCCACAGCGGAGGCCATCGAATTTCAGGTTTATTTCAAGGAGCAGGAGCTGACGCAGGTGGTTCTGGTGGATTCGTGTCTGGTGCAATTTGCTGCTGAAGAGAATGAGGAGCGCAACAACTGGGTGAGAGCGCAGGATATAGTGCTGAACTTTGCCGAGGGTAGGATACTGGATTTTAGCGCAGATGCCCGGGTATCGTATTACTTTCTTCAGGAAGAAGGCGAGAAGCAGGATTTTTTTATCAACGCTGCAGACGGGGATAGGCTGAAAGCTAAGTTTGATGAAGACAACAAGCTAAGGCTGATGGACATGGGAGGGAATATTCGGGGGACATACAGATTCAAGAATGATTCTTGACACAATTCACCTCTCCACTTAGATTATCACCATGGAATTGAATACTATAAAAGCACAGAATCTCGTGAAGGTATACGGCAAACGCACTGTGGTGAACGATCTCAGTCTGGAAATCCATCAGGGTGAGGTTGTGGGCATCCTGGGGCCGAACGGAGCCGGAAAGACCACCACATTTTATATGATAATCGGACTGGCAAAGCCCAATGGCGGCAAAGTATTGCTAAACGATGCGGACATCACTCACAAAGCCATGTACAAGCGTGCCCGGATGGGGATGGGTTATCTGGCTCAGGCGCCTTCGATCTTTGCCAAGCTGAGTGTGGAAGACAATGTGATGGCGATTCTGGAAACCCTGAACTTGTCCCGTAAGGAACGCAAGCAACGCCTGGGAGAGGCTTTGGAGGAGCTGAACCTCAGCAAACTGGCAAAGCAGAAAGCCTATACTCTCTCTGGGGGCGAGCGGCGAAAGCTGGAGATCACCAGAGCCTTGGTAACAAATCCAGCTTTCATCTTCATGGACGAGCCTTTTGCGGGAGTAGATCCCATTGCAGTAGCAGATATTCAGGATATCATCGGAAAACTGAGAGAAAAAAACATCGGAGTGATGATTACCGATCATAATGTAATTGAGACTTTGAAAATAGTGAACCGTGCTTATATTATCTACGAAGGTAAGATCATCGTATCGGGATCATCGATGGAATTGATCAACGATGAAGATGCAAAAAGACTGTATCTGGGAGAAAGGTTTACAATGAGCCCTTTTGAGCAACGACTATGAGCACCATAAATCAACACTTGTCTCTGAAACAAAAACAGGAGCTCGCCCTCAAGCCCAAGATGCTACAATCCCTCAGGATGCTTGCGTTACCCATTCTGGAGCTGGAGAGTTACATCAAGCAAGAGCTGGAGAGCAATCCCCTGCTGGAGCTAAGAGATGAGAAAGATGAAGAGGATTTGGTAGATAGCGATTATGAACAGGCTCCACCGGAATCAAATACTCCAATAGAGGATGTGGATGCTACGGACGAGGTGTCCAGCGCTGTTGCCGAAGCTCGCCAACTGACCGATATTTTGGATCAGTGGAATGAATACCATTCCGGTGGTGAGGGATACCGCAGCGAGGGCGACTCGGAGCAGGGCGATGCAATGATACGCTATGAGGGAGATGCCAAAGAAAAGTATCTGGAGCAGCTCTATCCTCTGAATCTGCCGGAGCATGAAGTGGATTTTATAACGGAGCTGGTGGATAGCTGCGATTCATACGGTTTTTTGCCCAAGGATTATCCCATATCCCGGGTTGCCGCACGGTTTAAGGTGAGTGCCCGCCGGGCGGAGGAGCTTCACGAAATCGTGCTGCATCTGAGCCCCAAGGGGATATCTGCGAGGGACATCTCGGAGTGCCTGGTGGCCCAATTGGATGCGGAGCAGAAGCATAATCCCATCATTTTGGGCATGGTCACATTTCAATTTGAGAATCTTATACATCGGCGCTTTCAGAAGATTGCGTCTTACTTCAATGTGTCTGAAGACACCATAATGACCTATCGGGATCAGATTTCGAAGCTGGATCCCAAACCCGGGCTAAGGATAATGCGGAACAGTGCGGCATACGTGTATCCGGATGTGACTTTGAAGCTGATCGACGGAGAGTATGTGGTTATTATTAACGATCACATTACGCCAAACATCATCATCAGTCCGCGCTATCGCAAGATGATCAACCGTGGCTACTTCGACAAGGAAACCACCTCCTATGTGCGGGAGCGGATCAATAGCGCCAAGTTCCTGATCAAATCCATCTATATGAGGATGCGCACTCTGGAACAGGTGTCGCTGTCCATCATCAAGCATCAGCACGATTTCTTTTATAATGGCAGCGGAGTAATGCAACCACTCACCTACAGTGCGATAGCGCAAGATCTGGGGAAGAGCGAATCGACCATCAGCCGTGTGGTGAAGCATAAATATGCTGAGACTCCCTACGGGGTTTTTGCATTCAAGGATTTCTTTACTTCCACGGCGGGACGGGACGATAACTACGAGAGCATCTCCAGGCACAAGGTAAAGAATTGCATTATCCGTCTGGTGGATTCCGAAGACAAGAAAAAGCCGCTTTCGGACAGGGCTTTGGTGGAAATCCTAAAAGGGGAAGGACTGAATATCTCGCGCCGCATCATCGCCAAGTATCGTGATGAGATGGGTATCTTGAACAGTAGATTAAGAAGAAAATAGAGGTTGTTTTGGGAAACTACAATGTAATAGTAATCGGCGGAGGTCCCGGAGGCTATGAAGCGGCCATTCGCCTCTCACAATATGGCATTAGCTGTCTGCTTATCGAAAAAGAACGCTTGGGCGGAGTGTGCTTGAACCGGGGTTGCATTCCTACGAAAGCACTGGTAAAAAGTGCCGAATTGTACCGGGAAATGCGTGAGGCGGAAGTATATGGCCTGCCTGCAACCGACATACACTTGGATTATGCGCAGGTGTTTGAACGCAAAAACAAGATCGTGGAACAACTGGTGGGCGGCATCGAATTTTTGTATCGGAAACGCAAGATTGCCCTGCATCACAGTGCAGTTACGGAAATCATCAAGCATCAGGATGCTTTCGAAGTAAAAACCGCAGATGATCAGAGCTTCAAATCAAAATTTGTGATAATTGCCACCGGCAGTACTGCCAAGAGCTTGCGCGGCATCACGATAGACGAGCAGGACATCATGAGTTCCACCGGCATCCTACAGATGGACAGCCTGCCTGAAAGCCTCGCAATAGTAGGCGGGGGTGTTATCGGTTGTGAATTTGCCTCCATCTATGCGGCTTTTGGCGTTAAAGTGAGCATCATAGAATTCCTGCCGCGTCTGGTAGCCTTGGAAGATGAAGAGATATCCAAACGCCTGGCCCTGGCGCTGAAGAAGAGCGGAATCAAAGTGATGACCAATACTGCGGTGCATAGCATAGAAAAAGACGGGAAGGAAATGCTCTTGAAACTAGGTAATGAGAGCGAATTGCGCGCCGAGAAAGTACTGCTTTCGGTGGGCAGGCTACCTTCGTATGACATTCAAAGTACAGGTTTTGACCTTAAAACAGATAAAGGAGCTATATCTATCGACGAATTGATGCGCACATCCGAACCCGGAATCTATGCCATCGGCGATGTGACGGCCAAGCTGCAATTGGCTCATACCGCCAGTAAACAGGGTTTGCTGGCAGCGGGACACATCGCACATCTGTTGAAAGGGACTACCGCTCGCACATGCGGTTTGGAATATGTGAATATTCCGCGTTGCACTTTCACCAATCCGGAAATTGGCTCAGTTGGCTACAATGAAGCTGATGCCAAAGAGAAATTCGGCGAGATCATCATCGGAAAATTCCCCTTCTCCGCCAGTGGGAAGGCCATGTCAATGTCTGCTACCCAGGGCTTTGTAAAGACTATCGCCAGAAAAGATAACGGCGAATTGGTGGGTATGCACATCATGGGTACTGGAGCCGCTGAGTTAATAGCTCAGGGCGCCATCATGATCTCAGGTCACATGACTGCAGAATCCATTGAGGATATCGTATTTGCCCATCCCACTCTTTCCGAGGCAATTATGGAATCCGTGGAAGATCTGCGCGAACTCTCCATTCACAAAATTTAACAGGAGGATCAACATGCAAATCACGATTACAGCACGCCATTTTGAACTGACAAAGGCGATCCGGGACTACGTGGAAAGTTCTTGCCTGAAACTAAAGAAGTACTTTGACCAGATTATCACCATCCACGTCACTCTGGCTTTGGAGAACAGCCGCAATCTCTGCGAGCTTTCTCTGCATGCCGGCAAATTTGGATTGCAGGCTACTGCAGAGGAGATGGATATGTACCTTTCCATCGACACATCTCTGGAAAAAATGGAAGCTCAGATAAAGAAACTGAAAGACCGTGTAACGGATCATCAGAAGCGGGCGTTGAAGGAGCAATTCAATGATTTCTCCCGCGCGTCAGACATACAAGTGAACAATCAGGATCACGCCCGTAAAACAATCAAAACCAAACGTGTGGTTACCGAACTGATGGAGATCCAGGAAGCCCTGGATAAGATGGACGCAAGTAAGGAAGATTTTTTCATCTTCAGAAACATCGAAACAGACCGCATCAATGTATTGGTTAAAAAGGACAACGAGAATTATAAGCTCTTTGAGCCTTAAAGCGTTTGCTGTGGCCGGCACATTGCCTTCCGCATAAAAGAATCCATTGGCCCCCTTCCTCTATTCCGAAGGGGGCATTAAAGAGAAAAGGATTATATGAAGGAAATCACAGTTCGAGAATTCTTTGATGCCAAGAAGAAGGATCTGGCTCTTTCCTTGGTTACAGAGCCGGAAACCCTCTCCAAGAAAGTGAGTTCGCCTCATGTGAACCGTCCGGGACTGGCCTTGGCCGGATATCTGGAAGTGTTTTCAGCAGAGCGCATTCAGGTCTTTGGCGAGACCGAGGTGCGCTATCTGCAATCCATGAAAGAAGAAGACCTCGTGTCCCGCGTGAGAGACATGTTCAAGACGGACATTCCCTGCATCATCATCAGTAAAGGTCTCACACTGCCCCCGGTGATAGAGTATCTGGCAAACGACCTCAATATTGCCCTGCTCTCCAGCCGGCTGTCCACCATCAATCTGATCCAGCATTTATCCCGCTATTTGCAGGATATCTTTGCCTTGGAAAAAACCATTCACGCTACATTGGTGGATGTGTTTGGACTGGGCATCATGCTCACCGGTAAAAGTGGTATCGGTAAGAGCGAATGCGCACTGGATCTGGTGCACAGGGGTCACAGTCTGGTGGGCGACGACCTCATCACGCTACGCTATTTGGATGAACAGCTTTATGGTCGTCCGGGGCGTGAGTTTGGACACTTCATGGAGATTCGTGGAGTGGGCTTTGTGAATGTGGAACGTATGTTTGGCATAGAGCGTACTCGCCGGCAAAAGACTATCGATTTGCAAATCGAGCTGATGCCATGGCAGGAAAACATGGATTACGAGCGTATCGGGCTGTCCAACAGTTATGCGGAGCATCTCGGGGTAAAGATTCCCATCATCTATCTGCCTGTATCTCCGGGGAAGAATGTATCTGTAATAGTAGAAGTGGCGGCGATGAATATGATCCTGAAGGGTGTTGGATACGATGCCGCTGAAGACTTCAACCGCAAAATCCACGACGAAATCCGCAAGAAAACCATGCAAAAGAAGATAGAAGATGATGAGAAAGACAGTGATAGTAAAGAATAAGCTTGGTTTACATGCCCGTCCATCTGCTCTCTTGGTACGTGCAGCCACAAAGTACCGTTCGGAATTTCACATCGAAAAAGATGGTACCCAGGTAAACGGTAAAAGCATCATGGGTGTGATGATGTTGGCGGCGGAATGTGGTAGTTCTTTGGAATTGATCGCCGATGGAGTGGATGAAGAATATCTGATAGACGAAATCTCGGAAATGATTTCCTCCGGTTTTGGAGAGTAGAATTATGAAGGAAGTTCGTGGGAACAGCCTTGCCAAGGGATTGGCTGCGGGAATAGCGGTATATATTGATCAGCGTGGGCTGGATGTGCCCCAGCATAAGATTCTACCAGAAGAAACCAAGGAAGAAGAGACTGTATATATTCAAGCTTGCGCAAAGGCAGCAGCAGAGATCAAAGAACATCTAGGCGCACATAGCCTGAATAAAAACGAGATGGAGATACTGAGCTCTCATCTGGATATCCTGGCCGATCCCGACATTCGGAAGAATATTCAAAACAAAATCCTGAAGGAATACAAAAACGCAGCTCTGGCGATCCAGGAAGCCTTTAGCGAGGCAATAGAATTTTTCAGCAGTATGCAAAACGAGATGTTCGCTCAGCGGGCTGCTGATTTTCGGGACGTTCGCAACCGCCTATTGCTGAAGATTCTGAAGCTGGAGAGCGATCCCTTTGCTAAGTTGGGACCAGAGACCATACCCATATTCCACGAGATTCATCCCAGTGAAGTAAGTCTTTTGAACAAAATGGGTGTACGGGCTTATGTCTGTGAAGTGGGCAGTATTACTTCACACTCAGCGATTTTAAGCCGTGCGCTCAGCATAGCTTGTGTGGGCGCTATTCCCGATCTGCGGGAGCATATTCACGAAGGAGACCATCTCATCATCGACGGCGAACTGGGTTTGGTGGTAAACGATCCGGATGATGAAGCCCTGGAGTTCTATGCCCAAAAAATGCAGATACTGGAATTGATCTCCCAAAAACAGAGATTACTACGCGAAGATCCCGCCATTACTCTGTCTGGACGAAACATCACCATGACCTTGAACATCGGGATTCCTGCGGAGATTGACCAAGTGAATGAGCTCAATGCTGATGGTGTGGGTTTGTTCAGAACCGAATTTCTCTTCCTCTCACGCAATGACCTTCCTTCGGAAGATGAACAATACGAGATTTATCACAGTTTGGCAACAAAGATTGCGCCCAAGATCCTTACCATCCGCACTTTCGATCTGGGTGGGGATAAACTCA
This sequence comes from Candidatus Cloacimonadota bacterium, assembly GCA_023228285.1. Lineage (GTDB taxonomy): Bacteria > Cloacimonadota > Cloacimonadia > Cloacimonadales > Cloacimonadaceae > UBA5456. The sequence goes on from JALOBM010000001.1 coordinate 81,207, forward strand.
CCCATTCCATAGACAGCCCCAAAGAAGAGAATCCCTATTTGGGAAACCGCGGTATCCGTTTTTCTTTGGCACATCCGGAAGTGCTACGCACACAGCTTCGCGCCATTCTGCGTGCCTCGGTTTTGGGCAATATCCGCATCATGTTTCCCATGATCATCGACGTAGAGGACTTTTTGCAGGCCAAAAGAGAATTGAAGTCCTGTGCGGACGAGCTGTATGAACAGGGTGTAAAGTACGATTACGACATCCAGGTGGGCACCATGGTCGAGATTCCCTCGGCTGCGATCAGCTCCGAATCTCTGGCCCGGGAATGCGATTTCCTTTCCCTGGGCACAAATGATCTGGTGCAATATACTTTGGCGGTGGATCGTAATAACGACACAGTGAGTCGCTATTTTATTCAACACCATCCGGCTGTGCTCAAATTGATCCGGCTCACCATTGCAAGTGCCAACAAGTATAACCGTAGCATATCAGTGTGTGGTGAAATGGCATCGTTGAAGGAATATACTCCGTTGTTGATCGGTATGGGGATCAGCGAATTGAGCGTGAATCCATCTTCATTATACGATATCAAGCGCGTGGTGCGTAACTGTGACGAGCATCTGGATAATCTGGTGAAGAACTTCGATTTTTCCAAATCACTAAATGACATAGACAACCTGGTATATCATACATTAAAGAAATATTATGCGAAAAAAGGGGCCGATTTATGATCCGATTTGATCATCGTAATCTCTTGGCAAATCAGTTTCTTCCTGGTGCTATGCGCCCTTCTAGGGTCTTGGACTTCAGTGATAAAGTGCAAGAAGCAAAAGCAGAACTGAATGTAGTCCGCAAAGCCGGTATTCTGGGCTTTTACGATCTTCCGGAGCAAGACACAGGCCACATCAAAGCTTTTGTGCAAAAGCTGGATCCCGTGTTCGATACCATGGTGGTTTTGGGCATCGGGGGCAGCGCACTGGGCAATAAAGCCATCTATAACGCTTTGAAGACCGAAGCCGGATTGACGCGCAAAGTATTGGTTTACGACAATGCGGATCCGGTGTTTCTACATGAGATCCTGCAGCAGACTACTCTGGATAAGACCCTGTTCAACGTGATCACCAAAAGCGGTGGCACGGCGGAAACCATGAGCGCTTACATGATCCTGTTGGACATCCTGAAACGTAAGTATCCCCAGGACTTTCGCAAACGTATGATCATTACTACAGACAAAGAGAAAGGTTTCTTGCGCCGCATTGCTGATGATGAAGGCTACAGCACTTTCACGGTACCCGGTAATGTGGGAGGACGTTTCTCTGTGCTATCAGACGTGGGATTGCTTTCTTCTGCCTTTGCCGGAGTGGATATCGATGCCCTGCTGGCAGGAGCTGCGCAGATGAGGAACATCTGTGAAGAAACGGAGATTATGCACAATCCCGCTTTGCTAAACGGTCTCTTACATTTCCTGTATATGCGGGAAGGTAAGAACATCAGTGTGATGATGCCATACAGCAATTCACTGTACGACTTTGCCGATTGGTATCGTCAGCTCTGGGCAGAAAGTTTGGGCAAACGCTACGACCGGAAGGGGCGCGAAATATTTGTGGGACAAACTCCTGTGAAAGCATTGGGCACCACCGATCAGCATTCGCAGATCCAGCTCTATACCGAAGGACCAAACGACAAGGTGATCACATTCCTGAGTGTGGAGCACTTTGCGCACGATTACACTATCCCGAACCTTCATCCGGACTTGGAAGACATCAGTTATCTGGGTGGCAAGAAGTTGTCCGAACTGCTGAATGCCGAACGTTTGGCCACCGAAATTGCACTTTGCAAGGCCGGTAGACCAAATGCCAACCTGATCTTTCCCAAAATCGATGCAGAAAACATCGGTTCAGCCATCATGATGTACGAAATTCAAACCGTGTTTTGCGGCAAGCTCCTGAATATCAATCCATTGGATCAACCGGGAGTGGAAACCGGGAAGATTGCCACTTTTGCTTTGATGGGAAAGAACGGTTATGATAAAGAGCGAGAGGAAATCGCCAAATACACAAGATCATAAGTTTATCTCAGCCTGCTTTATTGCTACGCTGGAGAACTACATATATGGAGGATCTTTGAAACAAATAGCAAGTGTGCTGATAATGATCAGCATAATATCCGGAGCCCTTTGGGCTGCCGCATTCGAAGAGTTTAGCGCTCGTGCCGCCGCCATCCAGGATGATACAGCGGCTCAACACAAACTGGTACAGGAATACTTGTATAAAGCTCAGACCGTAGATGAACACCGTACTCTGCAAGACTTTTGGGCTACTTTTGATCCGGAAGCCTGCCAGAGTCATTATCAACGCCTGGCCCAAGCCAATCCCGCCAATCCGGATTATGCTTACCTGTCCATCCGCCTCTTGGAAGATAACAAAAAGGAAGCTTACACATTGGTGCAAAAGCACCCCAAATTCTACTGGGGATACAGGTTGGTAGCGCTCAGATTCACTCAGGACATTCAAGATTACAGCTATCTATATACAGATGATTACAATAAGGGTACCAAAATCATCGACAAGGGACTCAAGGAATTTCCCGAAGACGATTATCTGCTGCTGGCGCAAACCTACCGATACAGCTCCGAAGGTAAGCTCAACACCGCGCTTAGCTATCTGGAAAAATTGAAGGATGCCAATACCATTCAGAGCAACTACTCCTTTATCTACGATCTCTGTGTTCAATCCGGTAGTTCTGAAGTATATGGCAGCATGATAGATATCTTGATGGATTCCGCCATTGCCGCCGGGAAAATCGATGAAAAACAAGCGGAAGATTCCAAGGTGCTGTTTGTGCTTTCATTTATATATGACAGCGCAGGAATTGAAGCAATGGAACATTATATATCCGAAAATCCCGCTGTTACAGAGAATGGAGAGGTTCTGAAATATCTGGCAGATTCATATTTTGAAAATGAAGACCCTCAGCAGGCTCTGGAGTATTTGCGTATGGCTATCGAGCTTGGAGCACTGCAGTATCCGGAAATGATCAATTCTCCTCAGTATTCGTATTTCGAAAGCAATCCGGAATGGAATAACCTCCTCACTCAGGCAAAGAACACTTATGATGCCGAAGCTCCCCAGCGGGAGGCTGCTTTGCTGCAAAGCAGGAGAGTAAAACCCGCAACCCAATGGGAATTGAAAGATATCAATGGCATTATTCACAAGTCCGATGATCTGCGCGGGCAGGTGATTATCCTGGATTTCTGGGCTCAGTGGTGCGGTCCCTGCAAGATGACGATGCCGGCTTTGAGCAATTGGGTGCAAACTAAAATGCCCGAAGGTGTGAAGGTTTATTCCGTAAACGTGATGGATAACGATTACGACAGAGCCATAGCGTATTTTCGCGACAATGAATTTGCCATGGAATACTTGGAGGGAACCGATTCTCTGGCCGCAGAGTATGGTGTAGAGGCAATTCCGCACATTGTGGTGATAGATAAACAAGGCAATATCGCCTGGGAGCAGGTGGGCTTTTCTTTCGATCTGGAAGAAAAACTGAGTTTCTGGGCAGACTATCTGTGCGCTGAATAATGGACGAAATTAATAAGGACTATCGGAATTGCTTTGTTTGTGGCAAGGATAATCCCATAGGCCTGAAGGTGGATTTCAGCTATGACGAAATGGGCTCTGCCAAAGCCGTCCTAAAGCTCTCGGAGCTGTATGAAGGCTATCCCAATGTGATCCACGGCGGCATCATCTCCACCCTTATGGATGAAGTGATGGCAAAGGCTGTGATTCACTCCGGCAAACTCGCCTACACAGCCAAGCTGAATATCAGCTATCGCAAAGCTCTGTCCCCGGATACAGAGATTACACTGTGGGGCAGGATTGTATCTGCTAAATCCAGAACCATCCGCACTGAAGCCAGAATATACGATTTCTCCGCCACTTATGCAGAAGCGGAGGCAGTATTTGTGGTAGCCAAAGAACATTGAAAGCCTTTCGCCATATCTTCACTCCTCAGGAACAAAAGCTACTTTTGGTGCTTTCGATTTTTATCCTCGTGGGCAGCATACTCAATCTCTTTGGCTACAAGGGAAAAGAGGATTTGAAGCAGCAGGCGGCAGACAGCCTCGAAGCAGCTCTGCAAGAAGACGAAGAAATGATGCTGGATCTGCGGTTTGCCAGCATGGAAGAGCTGATGTGCCTACCGGGTATTGGGGAAAAGCGTGCCCAGGATATCCTGAACTATCGTGAAACCAATCCCTTCACGTCCATGAATCAAATAATGCTGGTGAAAGGTATCGGAGTAAAAACCTATCGCCGCATTCTGCCCTATCTGATCGCTTTTGGCGATAGCACTGCAGCAGATGAATCCTCCAGCCGGGCATTATCCTCCAAGGCCAACCGTAGCAATATCGTAAACATCAATACTGCAGGCCAGGAGGAACTATGCACTTTGATGCGGATAGGCCCATCCCGCGCTGAAGCAATCATTAAATACCGGGAGCAAAATGGTCTCTTCAATACTATAGAAGATCTTTTGCAGGTAAAAGGCATTGGTACCAAAACTTTGGAGTTGAACCGCAAGCGCATCAGTCTCTAGTGACTCGTCAGCATGAATGTTGTTATGCTACTGGGCTGCAAACTCCAAGTAGATTCAGAAGCTTCATTCCTCTTTGGGTTATCGATACTTGAACCAGATATTATCGGGTTATCATCGGGTGAGCACAGGATGATAACACCTTGATATCAGCTTCAATACTGGATCAAACAAAGGGTATGAGGAGCGATACAATTCAAATGCTCCATTCGGTTGCTGGGGGTAAACAATAGCTTCTGCATAAAGAACTTGACAGATATTCCTGCCTTACAACCTATTGCAAAGCTACTGTAAAAAGAGCTGAAATCAAGGATTTGACTATGAAAGAAGGATTTATTCCAAACAACGAATATACATCGATCTTCTTTTCCGACAATGCGGAAGGGATGACGAGTGACATAAAAAACCGGTTTTTGAACCATCTGGAATACTCATTGATCAAAGACAACACCACTGTGGAAGCCTGGGATGTGTATTATGCTTTGGGTATTACCCTAAGAGACCGCCTCATAGAGCGCTGGCTACGTACCCAATATGAATACCGCAAGCGAGACGTTAAAAAGGTCTATTATCTCTCCATGGAGTTTCTCATCGGCAGGTTGCTGGGCAATAGCCTGATCAATCTGGATCTGTACAACGAGACCTATGACATGCTGAAAGAAATGGGGCATTCGCTGGAAGACATCGCTGAGCTGGAGCCGGACATGGGCTTGGGCAATGGAGGCCTGGGGCGTTTGGCAGCTTGCTTTATGGATTCTCTTGCCACTCTGGCATACCCCGGTTATGGGTATGGCATACGCTACGAATTTGGCATTTTCCGCCAGGAGATTCGTAATGGATATCAAAGCGAAGTGCCGGATCACTGGCGCAAAAAGGGCTGTCCCTGGGAGATTAAGCGCCCGGAGATCAGCTATCGTGTACGCTTTGGCGGCAAAGTAAAACAGACCGAAAACAACGGAGAGGGACTGATTTACTCTTGGACGGATACCAAAGACGTGATGGCAGTTGCCTGGGATGTACCTATTCCGGGCTATAAAGTGGACAACGTAAACAATCTCCGCCTTTGGGAAGCTACTGCTACAGACGAATTTGACTTTGAATACTTCAACAACGGCGACTATGTGAAAGCCGTGGAGCAGAAAAACATCAGCGAAAACATCAGTAAGGTCTTGTACCCAAACGACAATATACACTTGGGCAAGGTGTTGCGCTTGAAGCAGGAGTATTTCTTTGTATCGGCCACTCTGCAGGATATATTGTACTGGTGGAAACAGGATCACGACGGCTTTTCCAGCTTTGCAAATAAAATCTGTATCCAACTGAACGATACCCATCCCGCCCTGGCAATTCCAGAACTGATGCGCATCTTTATCGATGTGGAGCGCATGAGCTTTGCCAAAGCCTGGGATATCACCAAAGCTGTATTTTCCTACACTAATCACACAGTGTTACCGGAAGCATTGGAGCGATGGGGCGTAGCACTGTTTGAAGAACTGTTGCCCCGCCACCTGATAATCATTTATCAGATCAATGATCTTATCATGAAAGAGGTTGGTAAGCTCTATCCCGGAAACATCATAAAGATGCGCAGCACATCCATCATCGAAGAAGGTCTGGAAAAGAACATACGCATGGCCCAACTCTGCATTCACGGCTCTCATGCGGTGAACGGAGTGGCAAAGCTGCACACCGAGATTTTGAAGAAAAGAGTCTTTGCAGATTTTGATGAATTGTATCCCGGAAAGATCCAGAACAAAACCAATGGAATCACTCCCCGCTTATGGCTGCTTATCTGCAATCCACTGCTCTCCAGCTTGATATCCGAACACATCGGCTCTGCCTGGACCCGGGATTTGCGATTGTTGAGAGGTTTGGAGGAGTATCTGGACGATCCCTACTTCAAGGACAGCTTCTTTGAGATAAAAGAGATCAACAAAAAGCGGCTTTCCCGTCATATCTACAGAGTCACCGGTGTCCGGGTACGCACCGAAAGCATCTTCGATGTGCAGATCAAGCGTTTGCACGAGTATAAACGCCAGTTGCTCAATGTGATGGCGACCATTGCCCGGTACTATCGCATTAAGGACAATCCCGAAGCGGAATTTGTACCCCGCACGGTGATATTCTCCGGTAAAGCGGCTCCCGGTTACTTTCTGGCCAAACGTCTAATAAAGCTGATCAATAATCTGGGTGATATCATCAACAAGGATCCGGATGTAAGAGACCGCCTGAAAGTAGTGTTTCTGCCAAATTACTGTGTGTCCCTGGCTGAGAAAATCATCCCCGCGGCTGATCTTTCAGAACAAATCTCAACCGCTGGTTATGAAGCCAGCGGAACCGGAAACATGAAATTCGCCCTGAACGGTGCGCTTACCATAGGTACACTGGACGGAGCAAATGTGGAAATGGCAGAGGAGATCGGCAGCGAAAACATGTTTATCTTTGGGCACAAAGCTATAGAGGTATCTCAAATAAAAAACTCCTGCTACAATCCTTTGCATTACTACCAAAACGACCCCGAATTGAAGCGGGTAGTGGATTCTCTGATGGATGACAGTTGGTGTCCAAACGAGCCTGGCATCTTTGTGCCTATCTTCGATTCACTGATTAGCGGCGGCGATCCCTATCTGAACATGGCGGATTTCCGCGCCTATGTGGATACATCCGCCAGAGTTGACGAACTATATACCAAGCGTGACGAATGGGTGCAGAAGGCTATACTGAATATCGCCCGCATCGGCAAATTCTCCAGCGACAGAGCGATCAAAGAATATGCCGACGAGATCTGGAACATTCAGCCGCTTGTATTAAACTTGAACGCGTGATCTCCTGCATTTTCACCTTTGCTTTTCTGCTCATATACGGCTGTCTCGGCTCTCAAGTGGTGATCAATGAAGTATGTTACGATCCTGAGGGGGCAGATAGCGGCAAGGAATGGATCGAGCTCTACAATCCCGGTACTGAAACCGTAGATCTAACCGGTGCCAGGATTTATAGTTGCGGCACATCCTGGATCCAACAATTCGAATTTCCCTATTTCCTGTTACGCCCAGGCTATATGGTGATGATCGGAGGAACGGGTATGGGAAATGCTCAGTTCTATGCCAATCTCAACTTTCAAAATGGTGGCAGCGCTAGCGACGGAATCCGCTTTGTAAATTCCGACAGCACCTACACGGATACTATTATCTACGATGAACCAAACACAAATCTACTCACAGACGACTATGGCACAGAGGCTTACAGCTTTGCTCCGGACGCTCCGGAAGGTTGCTCTCTGGCGCGGGTGGTGGATGGCAGGGATAGCAATATGTGTGGCAACGACTTTCGGATTGAGCAGAATCCCACCCCCAATCTACACAATCATGTCTACACTGATCTAGCTCTCTATGGGCCTTCCTATGAACCGGGGGAGTCTTTCCGTCAGTTTAGTATCGGTGTGCGAAACCTGGGTCCGTATCCCAGCCCTTACAATGCACTGTTTACCGCGTATTATGGAGAGCAAGCCTTTCATCAGGAAGAGCTTCCGCCCCTGGCACTGGGAGACAGCATCAGGCTTAGCTTTATCCTGCCGGAAGATGTGGAATTGATGTATCTGTTTCTGGAACATCAAAACGATCTTGATACAGATAATAACCTCATGCACTACAGCGTATTGGGGCAATTTGCAGAAGCTCCGCACTTGAACGAGGTGTTTCCTGCTCCACTCCCAGGGAAACAAGAATGGATAGAGCTGTATGCCCCAGCTTCCTCTGCAAAGGGAAGCTACCAAATCCATGATGCATCTGGAGCAAGCATTAGTTTCAATTTACCGGATGTACCGGGCTACTTCGTGCTGTGCTCCGATCCCGCAAGCTTTCTGGAAGAATATCCCCAATGTCCCTCTGCTCTGGTGCTGCAGGCACAATCCTGGACTCAGCTGAATAATGACGGGGATGCCCTATACCTCTGGGATGAATTCGCTTTGCTGGATTCAATGGCCTATGTTTCCAGCACCGCGGAGATGTCTTTTCAACGAGTTTTACAGGATACAGAAGTCATGTGGCGCCTGGGTGAACCCAGCCCCTGTGCAGAGAATTTCCACACAAGTCAGGACCTCCCGCAGCATAATGAGTACCTGAAAATCTTCGGATCTCCCTGTGATGTCCGCAATGGTGAGGTGCTAAACATCAGTTACAATATGCCGGTAGTCTCAAACCGCGTGAATTGCAGCATTTGGGATATGAATGGACGCAAGGTAATCAGCCTGGCGGACAATCTGCAAATTGCGGATCGCGGAGTCCTATGTTGGGATGGGAAGAAAAGCGGTGGTAGCTACGCTCCGCGTGGTCTATATCTGGTTTTGTGGGAGTCTCAATCTACTGATGGCGGGAAAGTGTATCGTCGCCAAAAGAGTATCGTGATCAAATAGCCTCAGGATCTTCTGCCAGCCAGGTGAAGCAGCATTTTTTCATTTCCTTTTGTTTCAGAATGTAGCCGCATAAGTCTTCGGCTATCTTTTCGTTGCGGGAATGCTCCACCATCACCAGTCCCTTGGGTTTCAGCATCTTACGCTCAAATATGGTCTGCAGAGAGGGATTGATCAGGTTTTTATCGTAGGGCGGATCCAGAAAGATCACATCGTAGCTGCTCTCACAATCCTTAAGAAAGGCTTCGGCACGTTTGCGATACACGTGACACCGATCTGTGCAGGAAAGCGTAGAGATATTATTCAAAATGGTTCCGATAGCGGCATTGGCAAATTCCACAAAATCGATCCAGGCGGCTCCGCGCGAGAGCGCTTCCAACCCAAAAGCTCCGGTACCGGCAAAGAGATCCAGCACTTTCTTGCCCTTAAAATCCTGATAGGTGCCAAAGATCATTTCGCGGTTAAAATCGGTAGTGGGACGTGTGCTTCTTCCGGGAACAGATTGCAAGTTACGCTTCTTGTGGATTCCGGCAATAATGCGGATCATGCCTGTTACCTACGTTTGTCCAGCCCCGGTACTTTTATCTCCAACTGCACCGGTTGAGCTTCATAGCGCGGGCAGGAAAGCAGCTGTACGGTATCCAATTGTTTGCATTTGTGAAGGCATTTTTCGCAGATGCTGTTGCATTTTTGGGGCTCTTTTGGCATTGCTTATTTCTGTTGGCTTTGCATATCCACAAACAGGCTGATCATGTCCGACAGGCGGATATCTCGGAGCGACTGGGATTTGTCCCAGCGGGAAAGCAGCGCTATCAACAGATCGCTCACAGTGAGATCGCCATAGCTTTCGGAACCGTTTATCAGGTTCAATTGCGCCTGCTGTTCGATTTCACGTAAAACCTCGTCCAGAGTGTCCAATTCTGATTCCTCGGCCAGGACTTCTTCTTCGTCAAATACGATCTCGGTATCCTGCATGCCTTCATTGAGCTTTTCTACCGCACGGAACATATTGTCAAAACCCTGGTGGCTCAAGATCTTCAAATAGGCCAGTTCTTCGGGAGTAAAGAGCTTTTCTATGCGGGGATCATAGCGATTTGAAGGATCATTCAGAATGCGGGCATGCAAGGCCTCGATCTTTTCCCGGATGGCAGGAGAAGAATCATTTTGGGCGATAAGTTCGTAAGTGGCAAGCGCATCGAAGAACTGGTTCTGCTCTTCGAAAAGCTTTGCCAGCGTAACGGTAGGGGTCCACCCCGATCCTGTTGTTTTCATTGTATTACTCCCAAGATTTCAGAATTTAGAAGACATAAAAAGCTAATGCCATTTTGTGTCAACTGCTTTTGTTTGTAACCCTTTCTTTGCTTTTACTTAACCGGAGCAGAGCTTCTTACTTAGCCTCTCTATCCGCTTTTCGATGTCTGCCAGCGCCTTGTGATTCTGCAGAAAGCGCCCCCGCTCCAAAGCCAGTGCTCTTTGGCTGTACTGCATTGCCTTATGATAACTCTTCTGCTTTTCCAGGATTTTTGCCGCTTCCACGAGGGCAGGAGCATAGTCCAAAGAGGCGGCTATCTCAAAGGCAGCCAGTGCATCATCCATCTCTTTGGCCCTTTTGTAGATCATGGCCAGATCATGCGCAATATCGGCAGTCACTTCACCGTGCGAGAGCAGATCCACCAATATCCGCCGGGCTGTTTCATTCTGTCCCTGGCTTTGATACAGCCGGGCAAGAGCATGATAATCTACCCGGATATCCATCCCGTCTTTAGGAGGATACTTGCAGCTATCGCAGATCAGGGCAAAGAGTGCGGCACTGTGCAGTATATCATGGTGATTGTGCACAAATACTCTGCGGATGCTCTCCGCATCTCCTGTAGTGAGGAAGTTAAAATAGGTCTGAGGTACGTCGCTCCCGCTGATGTCCAGTTCCTTGTCCCGGATATGCCCCAGGATGTAGAATTCAATGGTTTCCAGTGCGCAACTGGGAAGCTTGCGTTTCCACAATCTGCGGGCAATATGCAGCAAGTCCAGATGCTCCATCCCACGCAGGTCCAGCCAGATCTGATGATACAACAGGCGTGCTTCCAGCACCGGCACATCAAAGCTTTTACCATTGAAGGTGATGAGTAGGCTGCGTTCTCGCATCAATTCCTGCAGCCGTTCAAAACTGTGTTCCTCCGCATCGGGATCAGGCAGAAATATCTGCTCCACCCAAAATTCGCCTGCTTCAAAATAGCCCAGGCCAATCATGAAGGCCAAGGTACCACTGCGCCCCAAACCGGTAGTTTCCAGATCCAGCACCAGGATGTCTTCGGGTCTATAATCTGTTTCTGTGTCGATATCTGCCCAAGTCCGGATTACATCCGGAATCCCTTGGGGAAACAGCGGCAGCTCTTCGATTCTGGTTTTGCCGGGATAGCTTTGACGGGTATAGAATACCGGATCATCATTGTGAGCGGAAAAGTGCCCCTCAATGGTCTTTTTGAGGCTCTCCCGCAGTAGTTCCTTGATCTCTATGCCATAGAGATCACGATCCTTATCCATATCCATTGCTTTTCCCCATGTAAAACAAAGGGGCGAAAGAGTATTCGCCCCTATATTATGAAGCGTAGGACGCTTAGACTATGTGGCCCTTGCCTACGCCACGTACTTTGCATCCCAGCCCTTTGTATTTGTTTATGGTTACATCGTCCAGGAAGTTCGAGCAATCTACGATCAGCGGACGGGTCTTGCACATGTCCACCAAGTCTTTGGGTTCCATATCCTTGTATTGATTGTGCCCAACGGCAAAGATCACTACTTCGCTGCCTTCCAGGATTTCTGGGAGGTCTTTCTCCACCGTTACTTCTTCCAGTTCATCCCAGTGTTCCACATAGGGATCGTGAGTGCGAACGTGGGCGAGGTCTTTCCGCAAGAACTCAACCAGAGTCTTGGAAGGACTGTGCCGCGTGTCACCAACGTTTTCCAGGTAAGATACGCCGAGTACTGTGATCCGCAGATTCTTCACATCTTCTACTTCACGTTTGATGATCTCGATGGTATGCAAGGGCATGGTATCATTGATGTTTACGCTGTTGATTGCCATCGAAAGCCGGCCTTTCACACCAAAGAGAGCGCTCATGGCCCAATTTGCCAATACGGGATCCTTTGTGAGGCAGTATCCGCCCACGCCCAAAGATGGACGCAAGAGATTGTCGTGAGTGCCTTTGCGTTTGCGGATGGCATCACGCACTTTGAAGATGTCCACGCCAATCTGCTCGGCAAAACGCGCCCATTCCAATGTAAGGGCGATGTTGGTGGCACGATAACTGTTTTCCATGGTTTTGGCCAATTCACTGGCATTGGTACTGTCGAGCTGAGTCAAAGGATAATCCTCTACATTCAGCACATTGCTCAGAAATTCCCGGCAGAGTTCAATACTCTTTTGATTCACACCGGAAAACACACGCCAGAAATCGCGGATGGAAGATACATACTTGCTTCCCGGCATCACACGCTCATAGGAATGCGCTACCAGTGGCGGATTCTGTGTGATGTCGATGCCGCGCTTGGTAAATTCTTCTTCCAGAATGGGCTTTACCACTTTCTGACAGGTTCCCGGAGGTACTGTGGTTTCCACCAAAACCAGGCATTCGGGATTGATGTGCTGACCCAGCATGCGGATGCCTTCACGGAAAGCAGTGATGTCACAATATCCCTTTTCTGCCTCGCCAAATGCGGGCTTGGTGGCGTCCAACTGGATATCCACCACTACAACGTCCACCAAGCTGTACACGCTGTCTTCGCTGGTGGCACGGAAATTCTTCTTCTCCACTACGGTGCGATGGAAGATTTCGGGAACTTCCGGATCGGAGGAGCTAACGGGAGGTACGCCGGTATTGATTACAGGTACTTTCCAAAACGACCGCTTGGATGCACGCTGATGCCCGTGGACAAAATAAACTGGATTGCCGTCTTTATCTTCGGCATCGGCCACAACGGAGGCCATCACACAACCAACAAAACCCAAGCCCTGCACTGCTACAATCTTTCTGCCCTTGGCGCGCTGTTCCTTGGTGATTTGCAACAAAAGATTTCGTTCCTGTTCGTTTTCCTGCTCGGTGGGAAGAGGATACTCCCTACCATCTGGAGCAATTGATACTTTTAACATATTTCCGTTTTCTCCATGAGATCCTTTTTTCTAATGCTAACATTTAAGATTTTTGTGAGGCACCTGCTGTCAAGCAGTTTCTGGGCAAAAAATCACGATTTGTTGAAAATCAGCTACAACAAAGTAAATTACCGGGCCTCCGCGGGAATGCAATGAGTTTATCAAGAGGATTGCAGACGTCCTCGTCTGCATAAGTTGCGGAGCCAGTTTTGACACAGCGAAACGAAGCGAAGCGATATTGTGGAAGCGTCGTCTCGACGCTTTTTCAAAAATATGCAGCTACAAGCCGCATCCACTATCGGTACGCAGCACCGCCCATCATTCATCATTCATCATCCAGTCTCCTGGTGGTATGCCAGCGGAGAAATCCCTTGACAATGCCCTCAATCAAATTTAGCAGGTATTTTTCATGCTAGAATTCCCGGAATCTTTCATACAACACAGAAATAATTGGATACCAGCTTTTCAAAGGACAGCACATGCAAATACACCGCACTCTGATGCAAAGTAAAGCCCTGCATCAATTTATCAAGTATGTCATCGTAGGATGCATTGTAACTGTAATCGATATGCTCGCTCTGCACTTCAGCTATCGTGTCCTGGCTGTACCGATCAAGATATCTGTAATCATAGGCTTTATGTGCGGCAATGTCTCCAGTTTCGTATTCAATAAATACTACACTTTCCGCAATTTCTCTCCGGCGATTATCCGCCAATACATCAAATACTTCGTTACCAGCATGACCGGTTTGCTCTGGACATTACTGCTGATGACCCTGTTTTATGAGCATCTGAATCTATTTGCCGGGACCACTCGTTACAACTACCTCTTGTGCAAGATGATAGTGGCGGTGATGGTGATGTTTTGGAATTTCATTATCATCCGGCATTGGACTCTGGCGGATTACAATTTTGCGTATCTACCGCCTTTATCCATTTACGGCAAGGCACCGGGCTGTCACCTTAGTGTAATAATTCCTGCCTACAACGAGCAAGACCGCCTTCCCGCCACTTTGAATGACGTCTTCGCCTGGCTGGAGAAACAGGACTTTTCCTACGAAGTACTGGTGATCAACGATGGCAGCAGCGACGCAATGGTGGATACTGTGAAGCGTGAATATTCCGCAAAGCCTGGTCTGATGCTCTGGTCTTTGCCCCGAAACATGGGTAAAGGTGCCGCAGTGCGGGCGGGGATGCTATTGGCAAAGGGTGATTACCGGCTGTTTATGGATGCGGACAATCAGATTCATATTGATGAATTGGATGCTTTTCTGCCGCTGGTTCAAAGTTCACGGGTAATCATCGGATCTAAATATGCAGCCAGGGGCGGTTCCCGGGAGGAGATTACAGCTTCGCGCGTGGTTGTCTCCCGCTTGGGAAACCTGATTATCAAGCTGCTACTGGGTTTGGAGTTGAAGGATACACAATGCGGTTTCAAGCTTTTTCCAGCGGAGCTTGCCGAGGCGGTATTCAGGATGCAGAGAATGGGAAGATTTTCCTTTGATGTGGAGATCCTCAGCCTGGCTCAGCTTTTCAGTTGTGAGATAATGGAACTGCCCATCAAGCTGTATCCAGCCTCTCAGAGCAGAGTGCGCACGCTCAAAGACAGCATCAGTGTGTTTACCGATTTATTGAAGATCAAGCTGAATATCTGGAGACGCCGTTACAAGGTTTCAGAGCTGGAAAGGCCAGTAGAAACCACGAAATTGCAGCGCGAGTTTTAGGATGCATTTCTCCACCAGGATACTCAGCCTTGTTTGCTTGATCATATTGCTTGTGGTAGCGTTTGGAGTATGGCAGATCAATCGCAACACTCATTATTGCTCCGACGACTATCTCTACAGTTTCAAGTTCAATCCCGGATTTGCAGGTGAGGATCACGCCGGACTGGAGTATGAAAGGATCCAAAGCGTTCCGGATTACCTAGCTTCATTAAGCAATCTTTATCACACTCTCACCGGCAGAATCGTACCGCATGCCCTATTGCAATTCTTCCTACTATTTCCCACGTGGGTCTTTGATTTGTTCAATACCCTGGCTTTTATAGCACTTAGTTTGCTGTATGGTACCTGGATAGCCGGGCGCAGACACGATCTAAGGATTCCGCTCAGTTTGCTTGCAGGCATGATATACTACCTGATAGTGGCCTTGAGCAGACGGAATTTCTATTATCCCGCTTTCAGTTGCAATTATCTGTGGACACAGGTTATAGTCTTCGGATTTCTGATCCCGGTGCGTAGATTGGTGCAGGAACAGAACGCCGGTGCGGGAGGGATCCCGATGGCGATATTGATGTTCGTGGCGGGATTGATCACCGGAGACACCAATGAACCGGTGATTCCCGCGTTACTATTGGCCATGGGCGTCTATCTGCTGATCAGGCTGTTTATCTCCCGGCGGAAATTGCCACTGTGGTATTACAGCGGCATGGCGGGCTTGCTGATAGGCTTCATGTTTCTATACTTTGCCCCGGGTAACAGCGGCAGGGCTGCTTATGAGGCAGAGAGAGCAGGAAGTGGTGCCATCGGATTCAGCTTTGCCAATCTGTTTCCCATCGCCCGGGGGAGTCTGGCATCGATACCAATAGTGTTACTTGGAATATGGGGTTTGTTCCGTGTGGATAGAAGCAGTCTTCAGCAAAACTGGCACAGCTATCTTTTTCTGTTTCTGCTCTATTCCGGCAGCATCTTTGCCCTGCTTTTTGCCCCAATCTATAGTAGCCGTATGACGCTTTTGTATTCTGGATTTCTGCTGCTCTTGTGCACTCAGCTTTTTATGGCTAATTGGAAGCGGAAAACGGGCATTCTCGCCCTTCTCATCCTGATCGTAGCGCTGCCATTTACGCTGAGGCTGTATGCGGATTATGCCTGGTCCCAGCGCACAGAAAAGGAGTATCAGCTTTTTTTGGAACAAGTGGAGGAGTGCCCTTCGGATTCGTGTCTGGTACAGCCCCGTGGCTATCATGAATCCCTCACGGATGTGAACTGGGCAAAGCCTGTTGCCACATATTATGGTAAAGAGTACCTGGGAGTAACTGACGAATACTCCATTGAGCTGTTGGAAAACTGGAAAGAACCGGATTACAAGCAGCTGTATTCGCCAAGGCAGGATGGTCCAGTGCAACTATATGGCTTGCGCTATGTGGATCACAATTCTTATGGCCGAAGCTTATATGTGTTGTTGAAAAGTGAGGATATTGAACTCCATGATTTGAATGTGGATCTGAAATCTGCCGACCTACCGGATTGGCTGGAGCCGGTAATGGCTCATATTCCAGGGGAGCTGCTTTACTACCTGCTGCCGGCAGTAACTATTCCCCGGCCTTTGGTGGCCACCCGGATGGGAGAAGTAACCATGTATGTGTTGCCGATGCCCATTGAGGATGGCAAGGAAGACATCATGAGCATCCAGGTAAGGCGGGGCAGAAACAGGCTAATGAAATTCTTCCTGCAGGATGTCATCTTCCACTGAGGATTCCCGTTTTTCTATGGGAAGCACTTTCTTTCACCATAAGCGCCAGAGTAATCCAAAAGAGTAAACTGATTGCATACTGTTGTATAAATATATCGGTGAGGCAGGCAAAAAGCAGGGAAAGCATCCCTGTCAACACGCAAAATGCTACCATATCGTTCTTGGGCTTCACGGCTTTCAAGTGATATAATAGCATGCTTTTGAAGATGATGACAATATAGGCCAGAGTGCCGATAATGCCTATCTCCAGAAACAGATTGATATATACGTTGTGAGCGTGTTGCGCATATAGATTTGGCAGGGGAACCATGTTGTGATAGATATCTTTCCAAGTGCTGAATCCAATGCCGGTCAAGGGATTGTCTGCGATCACAAAGATGGCTTTGTACCATGCTATCAGGCGGATCAGGATCGAGATATCCAGCATTGAGACCATTTCTCCACGCTGCATCATCGAGGAGGGTATCACCAGCGGGATCAGGGCTATGGCGATGAATCCCCATATCCGGAGGCGGCGGTACTTGAATACCAATAAGCCCAAACCGAATACAATCGCCAACATCGCCATCCGGGTGTAGGTAAACAGCATTCCCAAAAAAACGATCAGCGCTCCTAAGAGCCAAAACAGGCGCGATTGATTGAGCTTTGCCCCCAAAGCCAGGCCCAGGCAGAAGAAGAATGCCAGAATGTAAAAACCATTGATGGTCATGGCGTTTGACCAGGTAGAACCGATCCGTTCTGTGGGATTTGTTATAGCTATATAGATGCCAAAAAGCGCCACAACAATTGCTACCAGGCTGATCAGACGCATCCATAGATCCAAAGCAGGTTTGTCTTCCCTACTATTACCGATCACCAAAAAACAGAGCAGGGGGACTACAATGCTAGTTACAAAATATAAAATTCCTCCTTCCACGTAGGTCTTGCTGAGAGCTATAATGCCAAATGCTATTAAGACAGAGAAGCTAAGGGGGTATGAAATCAACAGTTTCCAGGGGCGTACATGCCTGAAATCAGCTACCAGAACCAAGATTAACATGGCCATTGCAAAGTAGAAGCCAAGCTGCATGGGCAGTAAAAAAAGTGTGCTTACCATCACCAGCATGCGAGGCAGAGTGATGCCTCGAAGTAGTAAAAACATCAGCCAAAAGCTGATAAATGCCAAAGCTTTCACAACAGTACCAGTGCTCTGCATCTGAAGGACAATACCGATGCCTAAGGAGGCACTAACTATGCTAAGAGCCGCGAGTCCGGTGAGGCTATAGATTGCTGTCTTGCTTTTCATGCAGCTGGTGTTTCAGTTCGCGCAGACGTTCCGGTTGTGAAAAAATGATCTCTTTTACGATGGCCAATAGAATCGAGAAAACGGTGGCCATGAAAACGGTGACAATGCAGATTACAGCACGGCGTGGCCGCTCCCTGAGTCCCGCTTTGCGAGGAGTATCCAGGATCTCGAGCTGGGGCAGATTCTTCTGTTCTTCCAATAGTGCTTTCTCGTATTCCGGACGTACATAATCGTGCACAACCATCAGGATGTTCAGATTCATCTGCATCAGCGCCATCTTTGCCGATAGCGAGGGCAGGCGGGAGAGATCCAGTTGAAACTTGTTTGGGGCTTCAGGGTCGGACTCTTCCAGATCACGGATCTGCTTTTCGGTAATGGAGATTTGGGAGAGAATATCCTGCACTATTACAGATGATGCAGGATAGTTTGAACTGGCAAGCTCCAGTTCGATCTCCAGCTTCATTTTGGAGGTCATCAGCCGGGAGTATTGTGCGATCAATTGTGTGGATTGCTCCTCTAAATCCACTGCGTGATGCTTGCTTTGAAACTTACTGATCTCAGTACGCAGGGAGTCTATAGAGTGCCGGATCTCATTTACTCTGCCTTCCAGAAAGATGCGGTTTTGCCGGCCTTTCACCATGCGGTTTTGCCGCAGGTATGCTTCCAAACTGCTCAGGTAGAAATCAGCGATATCCCGAGAAAGAGCTCTTGACTTCGTTTCCACAGCCAGAGTGATGAGATAGTTGTCTTCACTAAAACTGATCTGAACGACTTTTTTTAGCTTTTCCAGAGCATCGTCCATGTTTGTAAGGGGATCGGGAGATTTGAGTTTGAAGTATTCAATCAGTTTGAAATGGTGAATCACTTCTTCCGATAACCTTCGTGAATTTATGATGTCGATGGCAGTCATCGTCTCATTTTGCATATTTTGCTCCATGAGATCCCGGGCGAGTTTACTCATCGAGGCGCTTGATGCGGAAAGCTCGATATCCTTGTCGCTAAGTGCGTAAAAAGTGGCTTCAGACTTCCAAATCTGCGGTGTTAACAGACTATAAACAACTGCGACAATCGCAGCGAAGGACACGATCGCGATGATCAGCCCCTTGTTTTTCAGGATGATGCGGATGACCTCAATGAGATCAAGTTCGTTCATCGATGTAGTCTCGTTATTCAAATATACTTCCCCATGATATAAATCGTCTGGAACATAATCTTTGCTAGTGGTGTTTTGTCAACCTGAATTCTTTACTGAGCTTTCCGATCGGTAATGGAGGATTCCGATCCTCCGAAAAAAGCAGGGTAGCATCGAAATGCTACCTTACAATAACTCCCAGTAGCATCGGAATGCTACCTTACCTCCTTGAGTTATCTATACTTGAACCTGATATCATCGGGTTATCATCGAGTGAGCACAGGATGATAACGGCTTGATATCTGCTTCAACACTGTATCAAACATAGGGAAAGAAGAAATGATCCAAAGGCTCCCTTCGGTCGCTGTAGAAATACGGAGATTGCTACCTCATGCTTGACATGACACTAGCTGGGTGCCCTACTTCTGGGGACCTAGCAATCAAGTAATGGGTAGTGCAACAACCCGGATAGGTAACTGCTATTAGTGCCCCAAAGGGCATAAATCCCGCGTAGAGAACCGGCATACAGGATTTGTCCCAGTGATGTCTCACATATAGAATAGGGAGAGAGAAAATCCCTAGCTAAGATAGCCATCATCAGACAATAATGGTGTAAAACTGTGGTAATCAAATTCTTTAGTATAATATCTTTAATAACCTAAAAGGGTCAGTTTTCATTTGATAAAATACCTGAGTCATGTATGATGGCAATAATGATGAATATTCCGGATGTTCCGGAGGAGGAGATAATGAAGACAAATGCATTGACTGTAAAGCGTTGCCTTACTTTGTAGGTCCCCATTGTTATGATGTTCATCTGGGCATGTACTCCGCAAGTGGTTTTACTCCCCAATATTCCTATTTTGAATACTCAAGCGACAGAAACTGCCGTAGCACCCATTGCGGGGCAGGATGCACATTTCATGACAGCTACCGATTACTTCTTTATGGAAGAAGCTCTTCCCAATGATACTGCCTGAGATTTGGTATTTTTGGGTAAGGTCGTGCAGACTCCAAGCATTCAGACGGACAATCAGGGTCAGATGCTGAAGGTTCAGGATGGATCTACAGTGTGGGCACGTTGGATAGCATCCACCAGGATCGCCACCAGTGCTGATCTCAGTTTGGGAAAGACGGTGATATTCTTTGATGGTGAATGGACTGATGGCGATGTCCGGATATCTCCGAAATCAAATCAGGACGCTCGAAGTCAAAGCTGGATTTTCAGCCGCATTACGGATTCCTCCGAGCTTTTCAAGGGTTATGTGCTTTGCGGCGGAGACATGAAGGTCTCCACCAAGAATCTGAGAGTGGTTGTAACTCAGTAAGAAAGCCTTAGCATCCGATTTGGAATGCTTTTGTAATCCGTAATTTTGCGGGATCGGATATTTTTGTATTGACAGCAGGGGACTTTTTTCCTGCTGTCATTTTTATTGAAGTGAATAAGTAAATACTAATAAAAAGAGGTATAGATGCATACTACAAAGGAGAATATCCAAAAGCTAAAGGACAAACAACAGAAGATAATGCAGATGGGTGGCGAAAAAGCCGTTGCCAAGCAGAAAGCAGCCGGAAAACTGAGCGCTCGCGAACGATTGAATCTGCTTTTTGATCCCGGGACTTTCAGGGAACTGGATATGTTTGTAAGTCACCGTTGTGACAACTTTGGCATGGAAAAGATCGAGATTCCTTCCGATGGCGTGATCACCGGTCACGGTTTGGTAAATGGTAGGCACGTCTTTGCCTTCTCACAGGATTTTACTGCCCGGGGGGGGTCCTTGGGCGAGATGCATGCTGCAAAGATCTGTAAAGTGATGGATATGGCGCTAAAGAGCGGAGTTCCTTGCATCGGGATCAACGATTCCGGCGGTGCCCGCATTCAAGAAGGTGTGGATGCCCTGAAGGGTTATGGCGACATCTTTTTCCGCAATTCACGTGCCAGCGGAGTGATCCCGCAGATTACCGCCATCATGGGGCCCTGTGCCGGTGGAGCAGTATATTCTCCTGCTATGACGGACTTTGTCTTTATGGTGAAAAACACCAGTTTCATGTTTATCACCGGCCCGGATGTGATCAAAGCCGTTACAGGCGAAATGACAACCCAGGAAGAGCTGGGAGGCGCCATGACTCATAATAGCAAGAGCGGAAATGCGCACTTTGCCTGTGAAAGCGATGCTGAAGCCATAGATCAGATCAAGACGCTATTGAGCTATCTGCCTGCGAACAATATGGAAGATCCTCCTTTTGTGGAGACGGCTGACGATCCCTGGAGGGATTGTCCGGAATTGAACGACATCATCCCGGATAGCTCCCGTATGGGTTATGATATGCGCGACATATTGAAGAGCGTGGTGGACGACGGCATATTCTTTGAACCGCACTACTATTATGCTCAAAACATCATCGTAGGCTTTGCGCGTTTGGCAGGGCGCAGCGTGGGTATCGTGGCAAGTCAGCCAACAGTGCTGGCAGGTTGCCTGGATATCGATGCCTCGGACAAGGCCACTCGCTTCATCCGCTTCTGCGATTCTTTCAATATCCCGCTGATTACTTTTGTCGATGTTCCCGGCTATCTGCCCGGGACCAATCAGGAACACAGCGGCATCATCCGTCATGGAGCCAAGCTGTTGTGGTGTTATTCCGAAGCGACGGTGCCCAAACTGACTGTGGTTACCCGTAAAGACTATGGTGGCAGCTACATCGCCATGAGTTCACGTCATTTGGGCGCAGATATGGTCTTTGCCTGGCCCTCTGCAGAGATTGCAGTGATGGGCGCACAGGGTGCGGCTAACGTTATCTTCCGCAAAGAGATTGCCGCGGCAGAAGATCAGGTGGCGAAGCGGGCGGAGATGATCGCTGATTATGAAGAACGCTTCAACAATCCTTATGTAGCAGCCTCCAGAGGTTATGTGGATGCGGTGATTCTGCCTTCGGAGACTCGCAAACGCCTGGTGGACGCTCTGGAAGTGTTAAGCACAAAGAGCGAGAGCTTGCCACCCAAGAAACACGGAAACATCCCCGCATGAGGACGGCGTAATGAAACACGATAAACGCTCTCTGGCAGCAGTTTCGGCAGTATTGGCACTCATCAGTTCCGAAGAAAGTGCCATCAGTTATAGCCGGCCTCTGCCCGGCAATCCCTCTCATCCCTGGCCGGCTTATGCCCGTGCTCAGACGATGCAATACCGGGACATTACTCAAAGAAGAATGAGAAAAAGAAGTAGATAATAAAGGAGAACTAATGGATAAACACGGCATCCTCGAAATGACCAAGATGCGTTATGAAGCTCATCGGCCTCAAGCCAGTAATCCTATCAAAATACAAGACCTCAGCTTCCGCGACGGTCATCAATCGCTGTTTGCCACCAGAGGTAGAACAGAAGACATGCTGCATGTGGCAGAGCTGATGGATCAAGTAGGCTACTATTCCATGGAAGTATGGGGTGGAGCTACCTTCGATACCATGCACCGTTACCTTGGCGAAGATCCATGGGAACGCATCAGAACACTTAAAAAACACATCACCAAAACTCCTTTCTCCATGCTGTTGAGAGGACAGAACCTGGTGGGATATCAAAACTATGCTGATGATGTGGTGGAAGCATTTACCCAGCGCGCTTGCGACAATGGCATCGACATCTTCAGAGTATTTGACGCTCTGAACGACTTTCGTAATTTCCAAACCGCAGTGAAGATCATCAAAAAGAACAATAAACACTTTCAAGGCACCATCTGCTACTCCCTGACCGAGCAGCGAATGGGTGGCGATATCTATAATGTGGACTACTATGTAAGCAAAGCCAAACAACTGGAGAAGATGGGTGCGGACAGCATCTGCATCAAGGATATGGCGGGATTGATCGCGCCTTACGATGCATATAACCTAGTTTTGGCATTAAAATCCGCCGTGAAAACTCCCATCCATCTGCATACGCACTTCACCAGCGGTATGGGCGATCTCTCGCTATTCAAGGCCATTGAAGCCGGAGTGGACATCATCGATACCTGCGTGGGGCCGTATGCCTATCGCACCTCCCACCCCGGCGTGGAACCGCTGGTAATCAGCCTATTGGGTACAAATCGCGATACCGGTTTCGATATCAGACTACTGAATAAGATCGGCAAAGAGATGGAGAAAGACATCCCCAAATATATGCACTTTGTAGATAATACAAAGTTTTCCATCATCGATACAGATGTGATCATCCACCAAACTCCGGGCGGAATGCTTTCGAACCTGGTAAATCAATTGCGCCAGATGGACGCACTGGATAAGTTGGAAGATGTGTTTGAAGAGATTCCCAAAGTACGTAAGGACTTGGGACAGATTCCGCTGGTGACCCCTACCAGTCAGATAGTGGGTATCCAGAGTGTGAACAATGCACTGTTTGATACCAAAGACGGTGAATACTCACGCATCACAGAGCAGGTGAAGGATCTCTGCTACGGCCTGTATGGCAAAACCACATTACCGATCGATAAGGACTTGCAAACCAGAGCGCTAAAGGGCTATCCCAAAGGTGAGAAGCCCATCACAGTGCGCCCCGGCGATGTTATACCTCCGGCGATGGAGCAAGTGAAAAAAGAAACCGAAGGCTTGGCTAAAAACCTTGATGATCAGCTGATTGTAGCTCTTTATAACATAACTGGGAAGAAATTCCTGCGCATCAAATACGGAATGGATCCCATGCCGGAAGAGATGAAAGCCAGAACCCTGGAAGAGGTGGAAGCCGAGCAGGAATTGATATCCAAAGCCAAAGCCGGGCAAGTGATGGTAAAACCGGAAGCTCCGGCAAAACCGGAAGATGCGCGTCAGTTCGACGTCTTTGTGGATGGTAGCTACTATCTGGTGGAAGTTGCGGAAAAAGGTGGAACACCGAGAGTGATTTCCAGCCGACCAGCCGCTCCTGTGGCTGCACCTAAACCAGTATCTGCACCTGCTCCCGTTGCTTCTCCCGCACCTGCCCCTGCTGCAAAGACTGCCGCTCCAGTCGTTCCAGGCGGAGAGTCCATCGATGCGCCTATGCCCGGTATGCTGGTGAAGTACGAGAAACAAGTGGGAGAAAAGGTAAAGCGTGGCGAGACCGTGTTGGTATTGGAGGCTATGAAGATGTATAACAACATCCCCTCACCGGTGGATGGAACCATCAGTGCGGCTCCGCTGTCTGCCGGAACAAATGTAAGTAAAGGCGATGTCTTGGCCGTGATAACAGCCGATTAAGGAGTATTTGCAATGCAATTTAAAAGCCAGATCATGGACAGCGCTCAGATGAAGCGCTCTATTCAGCGTATGGCACATGAGATCATCGAGCAAAACCGGGGCTTGGAAAAGATCCGCCTGGTTGGCATCCGCTCTCGTGGAGTCCCATTGGCAAATCAGCTTTCAGATTACCTAAAGCTCATCTCCAATCAGGAAGTGCCTGTGGGAGTCCTGGATATCACCCTGTATAGGGACGATCTTTCCACCATTGCCCATCAACCGGTAATCAAGGGCTCTCAACTGGATTTCGAGATCGAAGACGCCATTGTGGTGCTGGTGGACGATGTGCTCTTTACCGGAAGAACTGTACGTGCCGCCATCGATGCCTTGATGGATTTTGGGCGTCCGCGGAATATTCAACTGGCAGTGCTCATCGATAGAGGACACCGTGAATTGCCCATCAAAGCAGATTATGTGGGCAAAAACGTGCCTACTTCCAAAGAGGAAATCATCAAAGTAGCTCTCCATGAGATCGATGGAGAAGATAGTGTCAAAATCGTTTTGGCTTAAGTATCAGAACCGTTATCAAGAGCTGGGAAGCCATGTCTGCGTAGGCTTGGACTCCCGGCTCGATTTGCTGCCTCCTTGCTTGCAGAAGGCGGATAATCCGATCTGGCACTTCAATCGTGCCATCATCGATGCTACAGCGGACTATGCCACGGCATACAAACCCAATCTTGCCTTCTATCTGGCTGACGGCATCCGGGGGCTGGAAGCCTTGTATAAAACTGTGAGCTATATTCCCTCGCAGATCCCCGTGATTCTGGATTGTAAAGTGGGCGATATCGGCAGTACCATGCAAGGCTATGTAGAGGCGTTTTTCAAAGATATCAAGGTGGATGCCATCACTATCAATCCTTTGATGGGCAAAGATGTGCTTTTGCCTCTGCTGGAACATGAGGGCAGCTTTGCCTTTGCGCTGGCGCTCACATCAAACCCAAGTGCGGATGATTTCTTTCATAAAGCCGATATGAGACACAAAGTGGCATCGTGGCTGGCGGATTTTGATGAAAGCAGGTTGGGTGCAGTGGTGGGAGCTACTCAAGTGTCCCATCTGCAAGAAATGAGAATGATGATGCCGGGCAGGCTTTTTTTGATCCCCGGAGTAGGTGCGCAGGGAGGCGATTTGGATGCAGTACTACGGTATGCCATCGATAGTCCTGCAGATCCACGGATTCTCATCAATAGTTCCCGCGGTATCATCTTTGCTTCCCGGGATACGGATTTCGCAACTGTGGCAGGTATGAAAGCCAAAGAACTCTATAGGGCGTGTAAGGGCTGAGCACGACAACAAGATATACAGATTGTATCGACATATTTGCATATATTGTCTTGCAGTAAAATGCGTTGGAAAATCGAAGAAGTCCACCGTCATTTGAAACAAGTCTAAGGCTGGGAAAGTATACAATTAACATCATATATAAGTTTACAAACCATGAATCCGATTCTTTTGCTTACAATGTGTTTCCTGTACTCATTGAAGAGGTTCGCACATAAGTACTTGCTGGCATTCCCTGCCATTATGAAGTATAGAAACAAAACTTGGAAGAAGATATACGACTTTGTCTATTATCGCCTGTCAGAGCTCGTCACTCGATGCTTCTGCTCAGTTTCCAGATTCAATATGAATCCCTATAAGGGAAAATGGCACGAAGAAAACCAGCTTATTGTATCCTGTTTTACAACCGGGGGATGTGAGAGTAGATAATAGTTCTTGACATATTTATTCAAAGACTATCTTTAGATTTATTGTGTGTCTGGCTCTGGATATTGTGGCGTTAAAGGGTCGTGGATTCACATGTACGATTTGTTATGACGCATTGCCAAAGACACAAAAATGCACAGATCACAAGGATGTTCAATGAAGAAATTCTGTCTGATTTTACTGGTTATTGTGTTGAGCCAGGCTGCGTTTGCACAGAATCAAGTGCGATACGCTGGATTTAGCTTTAGTGGAGATTATGCCAATATCCCTCAAAGATACAAATATACTCATCAGTTGTTTGCACAAAAGGATTCCTCCGGTCTTTCCGTATTGGAACAAGAATTCTTTAGAATGTTTGAACAAAACAAGGTCTTTGGTAACTTCGAATTAGTCTTCACGAATATTGATACCAGACTGGCAATGACTATCACTCTATTGCGAGAGAACGTAGATTTTGAGCAGATCGGAGAGTATGTAAAGCTGATCTACAATCTGGGTTTCTCATTGAATATTCTGGATTATGATGAGATGCGAGTAATTCAATCTTATCCTGTGAAAGTGGCGTATCTGGATATCATTGAAGGTTCTGAAGACGATATTTTGCAGACCCGCATCATAAACACGATTCACGAGATAATCCAGAAACAGGTGATAAACGGTCTTAGCCGGCGTGTAGCTGAAGTATATCTCGCACAGAGCGGCACTTTATCGATGAAAGTGAGTGATATAACATTCAGCGACGATGTTTTGCATCAGATCACAGACAGCGGGCAGAATGAAGCTAGTTATGCTGCCCTGATCGCCAATCAAGCAACAGAAGCTTTAGCGTTTGATCTCAATGTGTCCATGTTACCCTATTCCAGGGATTATGCCGGGCAAAAGATGGCACTCTCCTTCTCTGACGCTGAAATGCAGAATTTCAGTATCCCTGCTGCCAGCTACGATCTGGCCATCCATGTGGATAAGTTCTATAAAGCTTTGCATTCGGAAAAAAACACTGAAAGAGTGTATGTATATGGGGCTTATACCAACGTGAAGATCTATGATGCTGAATTAGGTGATGTGTATTGGAACAATGAGGTGAAGCATGGAGCGGCAAAGCTGACGGTAAAGAATCAGGTCGTGGACGATTTTGCCAATTTCAATGAAGTTTTGTTAACCGCTGTTACAAAAACAATGATTGATACTTTTAAGGCAGATAAGGAACTCATGAGAGACAAAAAAGGAAAAAAAGGAGTGATAAAAAGATGTCAAAACTTCTGAAGAACATCTTCATCTGTGTGCTTCTATCATTTGTGATAAACAGTATGTATGCCATTACCAAAGTAAAGGTGAAGGGAGAAACGGATATCCGGAAAAAGAAACCCTCCATAGAAGAAATCAATAGGGTTTTTGAAAATGGCAAAGAGCAAGCCATCAAAAAATGGGCTGCGACTCTTGAATCCCAACGCCTGCAACTGATCAATTCACTCCTCCCCGAGATAATGGATAATCTCAATATATATATTCTGGAAGTAACGCAATTGAATGAAGGGGAATTGGTGAACGGCAAGTGGCAGATGAACTTGGAAGTATCCATCAACGATGCTCAGATTGATCTTTTGGCGAATCAACGATCTCAATCCAGCAGACAACTGCAGCAGGATACGTACCTTAGCTTTATCTATGTGGCACGGGAGGTAAGTGCGGTGGAAGCTTTTGACGATACTGTGAACAGAACTGCCGCCAGCTCCTCTTCACATAGCTATAATGCCTCCAGCGATAATGACCGCGTTCAGCACAGCAAGATAAGCGGCAACACCGACATCGTTACTACTACGCAAGGGCATGGCTCTTCCGATACTCGCGTTATCCAGCAAACAGACACTGCGGCAGCAACCTTGAAAACGCATGACGATGCTGCTGTGTCTGGAAGCGTACATTATCAAGACGATAATGCAGCCTTGTCTGTAACCTCGAGCAGTTCTACATCCTTGGACAAAATGCATAGTTCATCCGACACGGTACAGGATACAAATGTAAACAGCCAATTTGAAAATAGAACAGACACCAATATCAACACCAGCGGAAATATTGTGACCACTACTGTTTACAGAAACAGCTCCAAGGGCAATACGGATAGTGCTACTCTCTCGACATTCCAATCCTCAGGATCGGTGGTAAAAAGCAGCCAGGGTATTATCTATCGGGTCTTCAATCCACAGGAGATAGATTCCAAGGTAACGGAGATCTTCAATAAAGCGGGAATTGATGTGGTGCCGGCTTATGAAGCGGATATCACTCCGGAGCAGCTAGCATTTGACTTTGCTTCCATCGGAGAAGTGGCCAGTTCAACTCAGAAAGAAGCTACCGATCTGGCTCGTGATGCCGGCTTGGATTTTCTCGCAATAGGTCTCTTGGATCTGGGACAGGAAGAGATTGATCCAGTAACGGGTCAATACAAAATCTACGCTAAAGTAAACAGCTACATCATGGATCTCAGAAAGCGTTTTGCCACCAAGATCTGCAGTGTGGGTCCGGTACAGTTTAGCGGATTGGGCGAAAACCCAACCGTGGCAAAGACAAACGCTCTCATCGAAGCATCTACAAAAGCATCCCAAGATCTTGTGGATCAGCTACGAGTCAAAATGGGGATGTAGTATAAAAAAGGAGAGAACAATGAAAAAAATCATTGTAAGTCTGGTTATGGTAATAATTGTCTTCGGGGCATTTGCCAAAAAGAAAAAAGACACGGCTGAATTCCAGTTGATTCTGGATGATTCCCAGTTTGAAACAGAGGAAGCACAGATAGCTTATGCAAATAGTATTTCTGGAGATGTGCTTACTATTCTTCCGAGTTTGTATGCGTCTGTGGCATCAATGGGCAAGGATTTTACGCCTATCATGGTAGAGTTTCAATCCGCCAAAGAAGATATAGCATATGCTAATGAAATCATGTTGCAAGCTCTGGATCTCAGAAAAGACGTAGTGGCTGCACAGGCAGCAACAGATGCAGCAGCAGCGGGCAATGCAGGGCAAGTAATGACGGAAAAATCTGCTGAAGCCGAAGCCAGATTACAGGAAATGGCAGACAACAAGACTGAACTTAGTGAGCTACAAAAAGCCTGGATGAAAGCCGGATTAATGCGCATGGGTTCAGCAGTGATCAGGGAAACTGCGCTGGTGGTAGCGGTGAAACAATATACCGATAATTCCAAATCCCTGAAGGGAATAGCAAAAACAAAAGAAGCCAAAAATCTTGCTGCGGCAGCTTCTATGGCGGCAGAAATCCCTACAATGCTCTCTCAACAGGGCAATACCCTGAAAAATTTGCTAGCGATAGCCTCGGTAAACAATATCGAAGTGCCAGCAGAAATAAAACTACCATGATCTAAAAACATACGGGGAGGGGGCAATCCTCTCCCCGCAATGATTGAGGCACGACATCATGAAAAAATGTATGCTAAATTTAGTACTTATATCGGTTTTGATTTTGCCCGCACTTGCCATAACCAACAAACCACCAGAATGGATTGCTGCTCCCTCAAAGTATTATCCTCAGGATTTATATGCCACAGCATACGGAACAGGAAAGACCGCCGAAGCAGCAAAAGCAAACGCCCTGTCAAGTCTCTCAGGATTCCTTGAGACCAGAATATCTTCTGGGCTCAGGGTTACTGAAGAAGCTATGGAACAACGGGATGCAAAAAAAACTACCAACAAGTACAGCCAGCATGTTTCTTCTGATGTAAGAACCTACACTGTGGGCAGTCTTCAATTTGCTGAGATCAAGGAAAGCTGGTACGATGAATCTGCTCACCTGTGGCATGCATTGGCGGCCATAGAAAGGGATAAGGTGCTGACCCATTACAGTAGCATAATCGACAACAACGAACAACTAATAATGCTCAAAATGGAAGCTCGCGATCAACTTCCGGATACGATCAAAAATTATATTCAAGCTCAGTATTTATTCCAGGAAAACAAAACGAACTACTTTTATTATAACGCTTTTACCACTTCAGTGACTCAGAACCGATATCCCAGCATCAGGGAAGACTACATCCTGCAGGAAATCCAAAGAGCAAAACAACAGATGCCCCTATCAATAATAGTTCGAAACGATTACGATCTGCAGATAGAGAATGAATTGAAACAGACTTTAAAAGAGCATGATTTCAGCCTTGCTCCGGAATCAAATTATCGATTGATCGTTGATATAGAGCTTCGGGAATCCCGAGAGATGAACAAACAGCACTTCGTAAATTTGGCAGCTACTTTGATGTTGATGTATAAAGATACAGAACTCTTCAGGGTATCTGCATCGGCAAATCAGGGCGATAGAAATGAAAGTGGAGCATTGAAACGCAGCAGTAAAGTCCTTGCACGTAAACTAAGCACCGAAGTACTCCACGCCTTCGGACAGCAATAGTATCCCCCATACGAAAAAACCCGGCTGAAACCGGGTTAAGGCAAATGGCTGGGATGGAAGGATTTGAACCCTCACATACGGATCCAGAGTCCGCTGTCCTACCATTAGACGACATCCCAACAATAAAGTGGCTGGGCAGGGAGGATTCGAACCCCCGTATGGCAGGACCAAAACCTGCTGCCTTACCGCTTGGCGACTGCCCAACTCGAAGATATGTGGCGGAGAGGCAGGGATTCGAACCCTGGGTAGGCTTTTGACCTACACACGCTTAGCAGGCGTGCACCTTCAGCCAGCTCGGTCACCTCTCCTGGCACAAATTATCTATATATCAATTACACTTCTATACTCTGGCGGAGGATGAGGGATTCGAACCCCCATGGGCAGAACCCGGCGGTTTTCAAGACCGCTGCCTTACCAATTAGGACTAATCCTCCATATGTTTAATCCAAAAATTATGCGTCCGGCTTTCTGTCAAGTATTTTCGCTTGGCTTGCATTCCTCATTTTATATGAGGAATATTATCAACAGATGATAAAGAATGGATGTTAATCATCTGGGAGCCATCAATCCTGGACATATCCACATATAAATGAAGTTCATCCAAAGCTTTTTTCTTGACTGAATATCCTTTGGCACAAAAACTTGGAATCTATGTTAATTATGGGAGAAAATGATGTCCAGAAAGCAACAAGGGATGTTTACTGTATGTATCATGGCCTTTCTAATAATGGTCTCAGGACTTTATGGAAGCTTTTTCAGCCACAACTCTGAAGTGATGCCCATGGGGCAGATTGGTGGTGTGTTCAGAGCTGTAGATGGAACAGGGCTGGAAGATGTGCGAATCGATGTGTATCTTCAACAGGCTCAGGTGCGCAGCTTGCATACTGGCCCGCTGGGGGAATATAGCATCAAGTCCCTTGTTCCCGGTATCTACAGCCTGGAGTTTCAGCTTCCCGGTGCCGAGAGTATCCGGCAAGATGTGAGAGTGCATCCTGCCCGAAACAGCTTCTGTAACGTGCGGATGGAGTCTTCCCCCTCAATCGCTTTCATGCTTACTATCCCCATAATACCGGTTGAGCATTCGTCCCTGGATATGCTGATGCCTCAGCCGGTGCCGGTTAGTGGCGCTTATGCCGCACCATACATGCCTCCGGTATTACCTGAAGCATTTCTGCCCGTTAGTTCCATGCCTTTTTATGATGTGTCTGCCAAACCTTTGACCGATGTATCTGTAAATGTGAACACAGCATATTTCAGTTATCTCCGCCGTCTTCTTTCTGCCGGCAGGCTGCCCAATCCGAATGCTCCGAGAGTTGATGAGATGCTGGCTTATATGCAACCAGATATTTCTGGTTCGTCAGCAGATGCTTTCACAGTGGCAACCCAGATTATGCGGCATCCCTATGATCCTGACCGGAGCTTTTTGTATGTGGGAATGAAGTCTCCCGTACTAAATACAGAGAAAGCAAATCCCCGAAACCTGTATGTGGTGCTGGATTGTTCCGGCAGAATGGGAACTGAAGACAAGCTGTATCTGGCCAAAGAGAGCTTACGTTGTTTTATTGAGCAGATGAATCAGGACACCCGGCTCACAATTATCTGCGCGCGACAAGATCCGCTTGTAATCTCGGTGGATGGCAAGGATAAAGCATCTGCTTACCTAGCTTTGGATAAGATATCGGCTTCTGGAAGCGGAAATGTGATTGATGCGTTACAATTAGCACTACAGCAGGCCATAAAACTGGAGCATAATGGAACTGCACAGTTAGAGCATGGAATCTTCCCCAATACACTAAGTGTACCCATGTATGGCGAAATGTGGCTCTTCAGTGATGGCTTTTACTCTGAACAGATCCTGCAAGATATGGCTAGCACTCTGGCTCTGGCACACAAACAAGGGATTTTATGCACGATTTTAGGTTTGGGCTTGGATCTGTATCAGGATAACAATCTGTACAAGGTATCTGGTGAAAGTTCAGCAAGATACATCTATGTGGATAGTCTGAAGGAATTCCAGCATCAACTCCAAGCGGGCCTATTGAAATATGTACCTCTTACAGCACAATATCTGCAGTTAAAGTTTGATTTTTCCGGTTCCAGCATTACCCGCTATCGTCAGATCGCAGTGAGTGGTATGGATGAGAGTAGCGCTACATCCAGTGCTTCGTTCACTCCAAATATGTTGACTTCGGGGCAGAGCATTTCCGCTTTGTTTGAGATAGAGTTGCCTGATACTGCCGATATCCAAAGCGATAGTGCGGGCAAGTTGATGCTTTACTATCATAGTCCTCATTCTGCAAAACCTCGCTACGAGGAGTATGATCCCAGCCTAACCGCCTCAGCTGAAGCGCAACAAGACATGCGGGATTATGTGTTTACTGCGCTCTTTGCTAAATTACTCAGAGATGAGGTAGATGTCGATGGACTGTCCTGGCACAGTTTATGGGACTATGTGCAGAATTATGCCTCAGACTCAGAGCTGAAATTCATGATCCAAACAGCCACCGAGTTACAACCGTAAAACATGAGGATGTAGTGCGTATGAAACTAAGAACGATAATTGTTTTTTTACTTTCGTTTCTATTGGGATCCTGTTGGTTCACACAAAGCTTTCTTACTCACGAACTGAAGCTTCAAAGGACAAATCGCTATGAAAATCCTGCAATCAACACAATCGTTGCCGATCTCAAAGGTGATGGCAGAGAGCTTCAGATATCTGCATTCTATGAAAATAACTTGGGCAGGATCGAGATCAACAATCAAGAAGGTAAAACCATTTCACAAATCAACACTGCAAATTATCGCCCAGGTGCCCTGAAAGTTCTTGAGAATCCGAAAGACAAAAGCACTTGGCTGTTTTACAGTATGAACAATGGTAGTACTTTATCCTTACGAGCTGCTAAATACACTTGGCAAGTACCTCTATTACGTGAAAACAAAGGCTTTGTGCCATATTACCGTGAAGATGAGCTGATGGACTTGGATTCCTACACCTGGACCGCTTTCTTCGTCCCGCAGATAATTGATGATATCGATGGAGATGACAGGCTGGAGATCGTTTGTACAGCTTATGATGGTTACAGTTCAAATCCCAGGGGACTGATCGCCTATGATTGGGAAAGTGGGGCACAAAAATGGTTCTATCGCAGCCCGGCGGTTTTTTCCGGATTCTTCTATGATGACTTTGATCTGGATGGAAGCAAAGAGTTCCTGCTCTCAAACATCTCTTTCAACAACAATACTATGAGTATTGACGGTCTGAACGACTTCAGCGGGAACTTAGTGATACTGAACACTAAAGGTGAGCTGACCCATTTGCACAGGATCTTTGATGGTTTAGGCGCACTAACTGTGAACGTTGCGGATGTGGATCAGGACGGCAAGCTGGACATCTTTGCTGTAGCATCCACGCGGGGCAACAATACTGATGCCGATTGTATAATTCGGTTTAGCTACGACGATGGGCGCCTTATCCGCAAAAAGGAACTATCTTTACCCAAAAGCTTGATGATGTTTGATCATAATGATTTTTTGCAACGCATGGACAGCTCCTCAGAGTATCGCTTGATATTATCTGATGCATTGAGAGGCATTATATGTTTTGACGAGGATTTGAACGAATGCCATAGCCGCACCGTCCGGAACGTGAAGCGTATCTGTACAATCACAGATATCGATCACAACGGTAAAAAAGAAATAATTGCCCTGAATAACGAGGATGAACTGCAGGTTTTTAATCATGATCTGCTGGAAATAGCCCGCACACCCTTGTCTTTGGAGGATCAGAACCTGATGGGTATAAGAGTGATCAACCGTGCAGAGGGCATGCAAACCTCAATTGCAGTGATAATGGACAAATCTATCCACTTCTACTATCTGCAGCATATCTCATTTTTTCTCCTGGTATATCGCTTGTTGAAAGCCCATGCCCTATGGTTGATGTTGATCCTTCTGGCAATCGTTATCTACATGGGAATCTACATCAGTAAACGCAAGCAGGACGCCATCTCCACTTACAATCTACTGGATGAAGGCGTGTTTCTGGTAAACAAAAAGGGCTGTATCCTCTTTGCGAATAAAGTTGCTATTTCCATGGCTCCCCAAAATGAATCACGAAGTTATTGTAAGCATTTGCGCACCATCTCTCCAGATTTGGATGAAGCCCTGGCAAAGATGCGCCGCAGTATGTCCAGTCAGGAGCATCTGGAGATCATTCTAAATGGGAAACCGCTAAAAGTAAGCCTGCAAAGATCTCATAGCTATTCTGGTAGATACTTCATCTTTATGTACCGAAAACTGGCGGATATTGAATCCGATACTCTGCAATGGGCAGAGACTGCACGCAGGCTCTCGCATCATGTTCGCCGGCACATCACAAACGTGATTCTGGCTCTGGACCCCCTGGAAAAAGACTGCAGCCAGGAAGATGCCGAGTATCTGGATATCATCAAAAGCGAAATCGAAAAGGTACGCGTGTTCACACACGCATTCCAGCGCTTCACCGAAATGCACAATTACGATCTGAAAGTTCAGGATCTCATCCCTTCGGTGGAGCATGCTCTTAGCAACACCAAGATCCGGGATAACATCAAGATCATTCGTAATTACAATCTAAAATCCATCCATGCTAAAATCGAGCCTATCCGCTTTGAAGAAGCCATTGTGAATATCATAAACAACGCCACGGAAGCCATGCCAGAAGGCGGCACCCTACACATCAGCATCCGTGAATTTCCTCTGCACCAAAGCCCCGGCGGCAACCTCAGCGTGTTAGTGGAGATTGAAGACTCCGGTAAAGGCATTCCCCAAAAATACATGGAAGATATCTGGAAACCGTTTTTCACTACAAATCAATCCGGAACCGGCATCGGCATTCCCGAAACCCGCAAAATCGTCGATTCCATGGGCGGTCTGATCGACATCCAAAGCGAGGAGGGTCTGGGGACTACTGTTTCCATCTGGTTAAAAGGATCTCAAGATGAATAGCATACGTATTTTGATCGCTGATGACGATACGATATTTTGCAAGCTTATCGAAGATTTGTTGCGCAGGGAAGGCTATATTGTCCACTCCGCTTCCTGTATCGCAGAAGCACAGGCTGCATTGAACACATATAAGTTCGATTTGGTGATGCAGGACATGTGCTATCCTGCTCTGCAAGATGGTTTTGCCATGTTGGAAGAGCTGCATGAGCGTTATCCGGAAATGCCCATCCTAATGATCTCTGGCGCTGCGCACATTCCTGATGCTGTAAATGCCATCAAATACGGAGCTACAGATTTTATTGAAAAGCCTATTGCCAAAGAGCATCTCATTATCCGGTTGGAACGGCTCAAAGACAACATCCTGATGCGCAGAAACCTGCATGGATTACAGCTTTCGTCGATCGGAATGATAGGCAATTCCGAGCCCATGAAGCAAGTGTATGATTCCATCATCAAAGCATCACGTTTCGATACCCCGGTCCTTATTTGCGGTGAAACCGGGGTAGGTAAAGAATTGGCGGCTATGGCCATCCATCGTCTGTCTGATCTGCATGAAAAGAATCTGGTGACCATCAATTGTGCGTCCATACCCAGTGAGCTCTTTGAATCGGAACTGTTTGGCTACGAAAAGGGAGCTTTTACCGGAGCTACAAATTCTCACAAAGGCTATTTTGAGTATGCTCAGGGCAGTAGTATCTTTTTGGATGAGATTGGTGAATTACCCATGACCGTACAGGCAAAACTGCTGCGAGTGATCTCCGAACAGGAGATTCAAAAGCTTGGAGGAGGCCCCTGCAAAGTTTCCACCCGCATTATCAGCGCATCGAATAAAAACCTGCTGGATATGGTGGAAAATGCTTTATTTCGCGACGACCTCTACTATCGCATCAGCACCATTAAAATAGATATCCCGCCTTTGCGTAATCACCGTGATGACATCATCATTCTGGCGGATTACTTTTTACATTGCTTTTGCACCAGGCATCAGATTCCCCTCAAGATCATCTCCCCCTCTGCGGCCGCATGGCTGTTTGAGCAGGATTATCCCGGAAATGTAAGGGAGTTGAAAAACTCTGTGGAGCGCGCAGCTGTTTTTTCGATATCGCAGACCTTGAGTGTGGTAGATTTTACCACAAAGTATCCTGAACTCGATGACATTCCTACCTCATATCGGGAGACGGTACGTCAGTTTGAACGAAATTACCTGGAAAAGATACTCTTGATTCACGATGGAAACATTACTCGCGCAGCAAGTTACCTCCAGATGGATAAATCTAACCTCAGTAAGAAAATCAGCAGTCTGGGCATCGAATTACCGGGTAAATAATACCATAATCTGACTAAATCTGCCTTCTACTGCGCCATGAGTGTGGTAGATTTTACCACATCCGCTATCAGATAATTCCTCACAACATATTGAATATCAATATAATATGATACTCATGATATTTGGTGCAAATCCTGCAATATATTTACGTACATCCATCATGGATCGTATATCTTCGCACGCATTATTCGGTAGCGAGATAGCGCTGGGTGGATCAGGCAGAAGGGCGATCGGAAGGTTGTAGGATCTGTAGGCCGGGGCATCCTTCAGGGGTAATGGGCAGGCATCTATAATGGATGTAGGCTTTTTTTACTATACCAATAAGGAGTATTGTGATATCTGTAGGCTGATGCCTCAATGAAGCAAAGGCTAGACCATATGGATGGGCAACAAAGGGATAGTTCCGGCTTCAGACAGCAGGCTGAATGGCCGGATCATAGAAAGGATCTTGCATATACGCGGTGTGATATCCTTTTCTTTTTCAGGGTGACTTTATCGAACTCCCTCGGCAAACATGATTCCATGCCGTACACCCCGGTTGCTCACGATCAAGTTGCTGCTCTTTGTGCTATCCATGATTCTGCTGATGATCATCACCGCTGCCAGCATGATATCCACGCGGGAAGGATCCATGCCGGGAATGAGGCGGATTTGATCCAGAGTGAGTGCGCGATAGGTTCGTTCTTGACGCAGTATTTCGCTTCTACGCATTTCATAACCGTCAATTTCCTTCAGGGCTTCAGCTTCGTTTTTCCCTTCATTCATCAGTGCTACCATTGCGCAGGTGTACACTGCTCCACCGGTTCCCACCAATTTTTTGGCAAATGGGTTGTTCCAGGCTAGCTCTCGTTCCAATTCCATCTGAAGTCCCAGATACATACATTGCGTGGGTGGTTGTTTTCTGATAAATCTTTGGCTCAGGTTTACTGCTCCCAAGGGAAAACTCTTGCTGTAAAGTATCTTCTCATTGTTTCCTTTGATGATCTCTGTGCTGGAACCACCGATGTCGAAGCAGTTTATGAATCCGGTTACACCTTTTGTGCCTATTACTCCGCGATATGCCGCTTCGGCCTCTTCTTCCCATGTCAGGATGCGCAGCTTCAGGCCAAATTGTTCGCTGATGAGCTTTTTGATCTCGTCACTGTTTCTTGCGCGTCGCAAAGCTTCTGTAGCGATAAGGATGATATCATCAGTCTCCGGGAAGCGTTTTTTAACGTCGTCGATAGTTTTCAGGATAGCTTTAATCCCCGCTGCAGTCATCATTTCTTTGCCGTTGATCTGGGATGCCAACCGCAAAGGTAAGCGATAGAAGCAGCCTTCTTTGCCTTCCGACATATTTGCAGAAAGCACTTTAGCAGTGTTTGAACCAAACTCGATCAGAACTTTCAGGTCACTATTATGCTTCATAATTCCCCCATACTTCAAAATATAATGCGACTGAGGCAAATTGCCCAATGAATTCGGTTCATTTCCTATTTTTATTCTTTTGCTTTGTACATGTAGTATACTATATCACTATTGTCCCTCTATGGTTTATGCCGTTCTGAAGCAGATATAAAGCTGTTATCGTCCAGTGTTCACTCGATTATAACGGCTTTATGACCCGTTGAACACAGCTTGATGTTCCGGGCTTGATCTGTGGGGGTAAATGAATTGAAAGTTGCTGGCTGCTATGGGTTTCTCGGAAAAATCTTGACGTATCTTCGCCTTCCCCAAACTGGTATATATTAGATAAAATGAATCAGAGGTGAACGTGCGAGAACTTATTATAGCCGGCAATTGGAAGATGCATAAGGGTTTAGATGAAGCCAAGCAGTTTTCTCGGAAACTCAGAGAGGCGTTGCAGGGTAAGAACACAGGCAATGTGATCCCAATCGTAGCACCTGCCTATCCTTTTTTGGCCGTATTACTCAGAGAATTTGACGACAGCCCTGTGAAAGTAGCCGCACAGGATGTGAGTGTACATGGCGATGGCGCATTTACTGGCGAAGTATCCGCAAACATGCTTGCTTCTCTGCAGCTGCCTTACTGTATTGTAGGGCATTCCGAGCGACGTGCATATCACGCCGAGAGCAACGAAATTGTACGGAAAAAAGCTATGAAGCTGATGCAACAGGGGATCGTTCCAATCCTTTGCATTGGAGAGACTTTAGAACAACGCG
Source organism: Candidatus Cloacimonadota bacterium (assembly GCA_023228285.1). GTDB lineage: Bacteria > Cloacimonadota > Cloacimonadia > Cloacimonadales > Cloacimonadaceae > UBA5456. Next base: position 120,079 of record JALOBM010000001.1, read on the forward strand.
ATGCCGGAATCACAGAGAAAGTGATCAAAGACCAGTTATCCGGATGCCTGTACCAGATCAATCTCTACAGCGGTAAAGAACTGATCATCGCCTACGAACCCGTGTGGGCCATTGGCACAGGTCGCACTGCCACGGGAGAGCAAGCTCAGCAAGTTCACGCTCTCATCCGAAAATGGCTGTCTGTAGCTTACCATGATGAATTGGCGGAATCGTTATGTATACTGTATGGCGGAAGCGTGAAGCCGGAAAACATCTCTGAATTACTTAGCATGCCGGACATTGATGGCGGTTTGATCGGAGGAGCATCGCTGGACTCCGATTCTTATCTAAAAATGCTTGACATTGCACAACACTATGATATGGAGCACAATAGATGATAGATATGAAGTATATCCGGGCAAATCCGGATGTGGTGCGAAACGCAATTATAAACAAGAACGAAAAAGCGAATCTGGATGAGCTTTTGGCGGCCGACGAAAAACGCCGTAAACTGCAGTATGATTTCGATCAGTTAAAAGCCAGGCAAAACTCTGTGTCTCAGATCATTGCCCAAAAGAAAAGAGTACGGGAAGAGGTTGCGGAAGAGCTGGCAGAGATGGCAAAAGTGGCAGAAGAGATCAAAAGCATCCAATTGGACTTGAGCGCTGTAAGTGCCGAAGCGGATGCGCTCTTGCTCCGCATCCCGAATATCCCGCATCCTTCTGTTCCGATCGGCAGGGATGAGTCTTTGAATGAGGTGATTCGCCATGAAGGCGAGCCGCCTAAATTCGATTTTAAGCCTTTGGATCATCTTGATGTGGCAAACCATAACGCTATGCTGGATCTTCCCCGCGGGGCAAAGATATCCGGTAGCGGATTTCCCATTTATACGGGATTTGGTGCCCGGCTGGAACGTGCACTGATAAACTTTATGCTGGAATATCATCTGCAAAAGCACGGTTACACGGAGCTGATGGTGCCTCTTGCCGTGAATAGAAAGACTATGACCGGAACGGGGCAACTGCCGAAATTGGAAGATGATATGTACCACGTCAGCGAAGATGACCTCTTCCTGATCCCGACCGCAGAAGTGCCGGTTACCAATATCTATGCGGACGAAGTGCTGTCCTACAAAGACCTCCCCCAAAAGTTTGTGGCTTACACTCCTTGTTTCCGCAGAGAAGCGGGAAGTTATGGTAAGGACACTCGAGGTTTGCAGCGTTTGCATCAGTTCAATAAAGTGGAGATGGTACGTTTTGTAGAGCCGGAGTGTTCTGAAGCCGCTTTGGAAGATATGCTGCATGATGCCGAGGACATACTGAAAGCTTTTGGATTGCACTATCGGGTAGTGTCGCTGTGCACGGGAGATCTCAGTTTTGCCAGTGAAAAGACCTACGATCTGGAAGTATGGGCGGCAGGCAGCGGGAAGTATCTGGAAGTATCTTCTGTAAGTAGTTTTGGAGAGTTTCAAGCCCGGCGTGCCAATATCCGCTACAAGGATGCCGAAGGCAAGATGCGTCATCCTCACACTTTGAATGGTAGTGGTTTGGCCACACCCAGGCTAATGATCGCGATATTGGAAAGCTATCAGCAAGCTGACGGCAGTCTGCGAGTTCCGGAAGTGCTGAAACCCTGGATGGAATTGAAGTTATAGTAAGATCAATATGATGATTAACCAGAGTAGATCAACAAACAAAGACCATTGGAGATGATATGAGACGCGCATACAGGATTGTTCCGCTGCTTCTGTTGCTTTGCCTGAACCTAGGAGCAAAGCATTCAGACGAGTTTATGATAGGTACTTATTCTTATCTAAGCAATAGATTTCCCTACCTGGTGGAACACCGGGAGACACTGAGCCGTTATATGCATGAAATGGGCTACAACAGCAATTTGGTTGAGACAAAAAAAGATGACCCGGATTTTCCTGCACTGTTGGCAACCCTGGATAAACACGAAATCGATGCATGGATCATAGAGAAGTCGTATTCGGACGACCCTGCTGATGAAAGGCATTATGCCATCTCATATATGACAACATCGAGTTATCAGAGATTTGAGGCGGAATATCTGGATGAGAATGATCTCCACCGCGGCGACAGCAAAGACAACAGATTTTGGTATGCATCGCGTAATGATAACCTGATTACTCGCACGGGAAGGGCAAAAGCAGATTCGAGGGCCTCAAACGGATATGTGTGGCAAAGCATCCGGGGCAAAGATAAACCAGGATATGCCATGGGGGATCTCCGCTATCGCTGGCCCAATCCAAATGGCTTCTATGTGCGGTTTGGACATTCATTTCGCGTTTATCGAAGAAACCTTCCAACTCATGCTGGCAATTATCTATGGGTCACCTATAGATTCAAGCTTGCGGACATAGCTCCAGATGTAAAACCGGATACGGAGCTTCTACGCTTTGAAGTGGTGGGTTTTAATCTGGAAGGAAGCGGCTTTGCCGCCAAGGCTACCCCGCTTGCGGCATCATCTTCCAAGGGTACGGCTCAGGAGGCAGCATATACACTGGCAGATTACGAGCGTTCCCGCGGGGAGGACGGTTATGTGGATTTTGTGCTTAAGATACCTTATCAGGATTTGATCGACGCCAATCTGTTTAAACTTGATGCTACTGGTGTGTACGTTCTGGATAACCTCAATGCACGCTTGTATTGGCAAGGTAACTGCAACCTGGAGCTGGACTATGTGGAAATCGAAGATCAAATGAGCCGGGAATTGAGATCCATGGACGAAGCCCAAAAGGCAAAACTACTGAGCCGGGCCCGGAATCTGATTAGCCAAGGCAAAGGGAATGTACTAGGTTTCTATACCTTCGACGAACCTTTACAACCTCAGTTCAACAGTTATAGAATAATGGATGAACTAATGGCGGAAGAAGATATCAATATAATGACCGCAATCTACGATTATAAGTATGAAGACATCGTCTTGGACAAAACAAATGAAGTCTATTACGACAATGTGGCAGGATTTATTAGTGCGGCTCAACCAAGAATTGTGGCACCGGATATATATCCCATGCTTCAAGGCTACAGCTTGAATCCGGGAGCAGAGGGCAGGGAATTCCTCCAGGAAGTTTTGAACAGCAATATGCTTCAGATTTATGAACATGGAGTCCGCTATTGCAAAGAGGATCCATCCAGAAAGTTCTATCCCATCATACAGGCATTCGGAAGATGGGAAAAGGGGGATCCGGATACGTGGAGAAAATGGGTTTTACCGCCATATGCCACACAAAAAGCTCTACTTTATCTGCCCCTGGTGTATCAGGCGGACGGGGTTTTGCACTACAGACTACAATCCTACATTGATCAAGATGGATATGGCGAATATACAAGCCTGAGTGCCATAATGAAAGACGGGAAACACATGTCCCCGGTACCCGGTATGGAGGCAATGGACGCCATCATGCACTCCAATCCCAAGGTCTATATGTACGGAAACATCCTGCAAGACATGGAATGGCTGGACGCCGGAACGATCATGACAAAGCCCACGAAGTCCAAGGTAATCCCCAAACAGATACCAGTAAAAGCGATGTATGTGCAAAATCAAACAGAAGCTCCTTATAGCGGGTACATACAATGCGGGTATTATATCGATGCGGATAAAACGCCCTATTTGATGCTGGTAAATCGCCGTGGTAATTACTTTAACAGTAGTGTGGCTACCAGTGAAGACTTGGTGCCTCCCTCATTGTATGATCAGCATTATCCTCAGGCAGATCCCCAAACACTGCACATTACTCTGAGTCCATACATCAAAGGTTATTCGGAAAATGTGGGCTTGATGGATCCTTACGATAAGCAGATATACCAGGTACAGGATGGTAAATGCGCCATCGAAATCCCTGCAGGCGAGGCGAAGCTGCTGAAACTGGTGAACACTCTGCCGTCCAGGGTGGAAGGCTTGGTGACACTTAAGGGAGAGACCATAATAGCTCACGATGTTACTTTGGAAAAAGGAGCAAAGCTGAAAATGCATAAAGACGCTCGTGTCACTATGTTGCCAGGAGCCCGCATCTTCGCTCCCGAAAACACTGATGTGGTATTGGCTGGAGAAATAGAAATGCAGGGAGACTCCTCGCTTGTGATAATGGGATACCTGAAAGAAAAGAATGTGGACATCAGGCAAGATGAGCAAGCGAAGCTTCTGAAACAGCCCCAAGCCAAGAAGTCCTTCTTCAAAAGATTGTTTTGCATAGACTAAGGAATGCTCATGGAACATAAAAGCTTCGATATCTTTGAACTACTGAGGATCATGGCGGAAAATCGCAAGATGATCATCGCGATTGTGTTAATTGTAGCCATCGCGGCAGTGATTTATAGTTTGTTGACTCCACAGATATTCAGTTCCAGAGCCAGCTTCTTCTCTGTGGGAGATCAATCCTCGTCACTACCGATAAATATACCTGGGCTTTCCGGCGTTGCGGCAAGTCTGCTTGGTTCCGAGGGCTCCCCAAATGCGGAGAATCTCACTACAGTGATGAGATCACGAACCTTTGCCGAAGACCTCATCCGGGAGTTCAAACTTATCGATTACTTTAAACTTACTCATCCCGACAGCCTGAGAAATCTGGACGATGCCATAGAAAAGTTGAGAGGCAAGATGTTCTCTACCGGCTACGACGATGCCAGCGGATTAATCTCCATCAAGATAAGTTCAAAGGATAAACAGCTTTCTTTGGATATGGTGAATTACCTCTTGCAGAAATTGGATAAATACAACAGAGAGCAGAAAGTAACACAGGGTAAGCTAAACCGTCAGTTTCTGGAAGGTAGAGTGAAAGAGATAGAGGCTAGCCTGGATTCTCTGATCGAGCGCAGCCGGGAGATGGGAGAGAGCACGAAAGTGGTGCATCTGGAAGCCCAGGGCGAAGCAATTATCAAATCTTATACCGAGTTGATCGCAGAAGGTATGAAAGCAGATCTAGACCTGGAAATGGCAAAGGCCAATTATGGCGAAAACAGCCCGGTGATGCAAGCGGCAATATTGCGTAGAAACAGCATCCAAAAGCAGATTCGAGACCTGGAAGAAAACAAGAATACACCAGAGTATCTGCTGGATATGGGCAAACTGCCTCAGATCACTGCCGATCATCTGCGACTGGAGATGAACATGCAGATAAACCGTACTCTGTATGAATACATCTATCCGCAGTATGAAGCAGCGCGCCTGGTGGAACTGAAGGATATGCCCACCATAGATATCCTGGATGCCCCGCGCCTGGCGGGTCGAAGAGATTACCCCAAGCGAGCGATAATCTGCATCATATCTACTCTGGTGGCATTCGTCTTTGCCGTAGCCGTAGCTTTGCTGATTGAGCTGTTCAAACGCAATAAACACCGCGTAAGTGCGATAACGAACAGTCTGAAGAAATGATACTCTCTGGTATCTCAGCTCAAAGGAGCAAATGGCATGACTAAGTTTCAAGCCTTGGTGGACATCGTTGCAGCGTTAAGGGACAAGGATAATGGTTGTCCCTGGGATATAAAGCAGACTCATGAATCTCTGGTTCCAAACTTCATAGAAGAACTTTACGAAGTGGTTGAGGCCATCGAAGACAAGGATTATGGTGCCTTGCGGGAAGAACTGGGTGATCTCATGCTACACATTGTGTTTCAAGCTCAGATCTCTTCCGAAGAAGGAATCTTTGAGATGACGGATGTATTGGAGGCGATCTGCAACAAGCTTGTACACCGTCACCCCCATGTGTTTGCTGATGTTCAGGTGGATGATGCTGAAAGTGTGAAGATGAATTGGGAACGCATCAAGAAACAGGAGAAGAAGGAGCGGGAAAGCGTGTTGGACGGTATTCCGCGCGCACTGCCTGCTTTGATCCATGCTCAACGGATCCAGGAGAAGGCTGCCTCGGTGGGCTTCGATTGGCAGGACATGAAGCCGGTCTTGGAAAAGATAGAGGAAGAGCATGAGGAATTGCTGGAAGCACTGGCTCAGAACGACCAGGATGCCATTAGTGAGGAATTGGGAGACTATCTGTTCAGCATCGTTAATCTGGCTCGAAAGCTGAACATAGACGCGGAAGCTGCTTTAAAAGCTACCAACCGCAAGTTTTACCGTCGATTCCGCTATGTGGAAAGCCAATACAACGAGGACGAAATCCATGAAGCAAGCCTTGAGGAACTCGATTCCCACTGGGAATCGGCCAAAACCAAGTAACCGTTTTCATCATCTCAGAGTATACATAGTACTTGGCTCGCTATTCATCTTTGTATTCTTTGCGATATACACTCAAGTGCTCATCCAGAAAGCAAAAACAGAGCAAGAGTACGTTCCCCGCATATTTGCCCGCTACATTGCCTATACCGATGGCTATCTGAGAGTGGCAGAGAAGTATGCCCAATTGCTTACCGAAGTAAGCTCCAAATACCTTCAATTCACTGCACAACGAGATTTTCAACAGCAGCTATGGGATTATATATCCACCGAGTTTATGCAGGAGAATCCGATCCCTATCATTGTGACGGATGATGATTTTTTGCCCTTGGTATGGAAGAATGTAGGAGTTAGCCCAGACAGTCTTTACGAAGAGTTGTCCGAAGCATCAAAGGCCAGATTGGAAGAGCATATATCCAAAATGGTGCAAACTCCGTTGATCGACGAGGGGACTCTTACCGGATATGCTTTTTACAGTAAGCCAATATCCTTTGAGCAGTTTATAAAGAACATAGATTACGAGATCATAGTAACCGATCGTAACCGCGAACCGCTCTTTTGGCGCAATGTAAATGTAGATGAAACAGCCCGCTTTCACCAATTGCCGATCGCTGATCAGTTTGATCTGCTCTCCCGGCAATCATCCATGACCGAGATCCCGCTGCTGAACGAACAAGATTCCATGGGCTACATCTACTTCAGCAATCCCCAATCTCTGTCTTATATCCGCTACATCATCATCCTGGAACTCTTTTTGGCGCTGATGGTAGTTTTCTTTGGCAGTTATGGCTTTCTATTATTGAAACGCAGCGAGAAAGACACTCTGTGGGTAAGTCTGGCCAAAGAAACCGCCCATCAATTCGGAACTCCCATTACATCGCTGATGGGCTGGATAGACTATATGGCAGAGAGTCCCACGGAAGGAGTAGAACGACCGGATATGCCACAGATATTGAACTTCATGCGGGGAGATCTGGAGCATTTACGCAACATCGCCTCCCGCTTCGGTAAAGTGGGCAGCATCACAAAGTTGGAGCCTCACAATCTACATCAGGTTCTCTTTGATGTGGTGGAGTATTTTCGTCATCGTATGCCGCACTTGGGTTCTCGTATCGATATCCATCTGATCAGTAAAATCGAGCAAATAAATGTGATGATGGATGAGGAATTGATCAAATGGACTTTGGAAAACCTGATCAAAAACTGTGTGGATGCGATGTCCGGTAAGGGCGGCAATATCATCCTGACTGCCACCCAGAAGGATCCCTATGTGTATATCCAAATCCGCGATGAAGGCAAAGGCATTCCCCGCAGAGAATGGAAAAAGGTCTTTGATCCTGGAGTGACCAGCAAAACCAGAGGTTGGGGGCTGGGGCTCAGCCTGGCAAAGCGCATCATAGAAGAATACCATCAAGGTAGGATCCGCGTGGTGGAAAGTGCGATCAACGAAGGTACCACCATCGAGATTAAACTCTTTAATGCCGATCACTTCAGGAGGTGAGTATGGAACGGATTCTTTCCCGCACAGAAATGCAAGCTATCGACAGAAAAACCATTGACGAATTTGGCATTCCATCCCATGTATTGATGGAGGTTGCGGGAGCTCGCTGCGCCGATCATATTATGAGGGAGTATCCTGATCAGGTACAGGATGGCGTGGTAGTGCTTTGCGGAACAGGCAACAATGGCGGCGATGGCTATGTAATTGCCCGGCATCTTTTTGCCTTTTGTCCCGAAATTCTGATATTCAGTCTGGGGACAGGTAAGATGAGCGAAGAAAGCAGAAACAACCGTTTACTATGCGAAAAGCTGGATATTCCTATCTTTGATATCAACTCTCAACGAGACTTGCGGGGATCGGTGCTTGAAGCTATCGGAGTGATCCCTGTTCTGATTGATGCAGTCTTTGGTATCGGTTTCAAAGGGGATTTGCCGCCTCTGATACATAATGCTTTTACCGCATTCTCCAGCATGGCGGAAGTGGTGGTAGCCATAGATATTCCATCCGGATTGGACGCAGATAATGGCAATGGGGAGTGCATGAAAGCAGACCTTACGCTTGCCATCGAAGAGCTGAAGTATGGCCATATCCTGCAAAATGGCTGCCTCCGCTGTGGAAAGCTCTTACGCATACCCATCGGTATTCCCGAAATCTACAAGGAAGACACCGCTGCATACATATACAATGAGTGCATCCTGCCTGAACGTCCTGCTAATGCACATAAGGGGGATTTTGGCAGAGTGTACATCTTTGGCGGAAGCCCGGGTTATGTGGGTAGCGTCCGTCTATCTGCAAGATCCGCTTTACGTAGTGGAGCAGGATTGGTGCATATCTGCTCCCGCAAAGAAGTAATTTCGTTCTACACCGCAGCATGCGATGAGGTGATGAATTTTGCCATTCCCGAAACCAGTAAGAATATGCCTTGCCAAAAGGAGCTGAAAGAGCTTCTCAAGCGTGCCGACGCCATTTGCATCGGCTCCGGAATGGGCTTGGACGAATATGCCTTGCACCTGCTAAGCATCATTCTGAAATATGCCGAATGTCCTTGTGTGATAGATGCCGACGCCATCACGTTACTGGCGCAAAACCGGGACTTGATTCCACTCCTGAAACTAGGTAACTTTGTGCTAACGCCGCACAAGGCGGAGTTTTGCCGATTGGCGGGGATATCTCTACAGGATTTGGATGCAGATCTCATCGCCCGCTTGAACGAAGCTCAGGCGGCATGGGGCTGTGCAATCCTGTTGAAGGGGCATAGCAGCCTGTATGCAGACGGGGATAAAACTCTGGTGATCCGTGCCGGGAACGACGCTTTGGCCACCGGGGGCAGCGGAGACCTTCTGGCAGGCATCATAGCGTCATTTGCTGCCCAAAATCTGCCCCTATATCAAGCTGTTTGCTCGGCTGCCCTGCTGATGGGTAGCACCGCAGAAAGATTGTGCCGGAAGCAGCATTCATATTCCGTGTTACCCGGAGATATCATCGAACATTTGGGAGATAAAGATGCATAAACTTGCTAAGATAAATACCCCCGTTTTCTGGGCTGAAGGGCATCCCGGGGCTTTGGATAGGGAAAACTGGAAGCTGGAGATTTGCGGACTTTGCGAGAATCCCGTCAAGCTTAGCTGGCAGGATTTGCAGGAGTTTCAGGTAGAAACAGTTAATGCCCGGCTCACCAGCGTTACCCGCTGGTCTGTGTATGGTGCCTGGACGGGAGTGAGGATCGCAAACCTGCTGGATCACGCAAAAATACTTTCCGGGTGCCGCTATCTGCGCTTTTGGTCGGTGGGAGATGTGTATGACACCTCGATTCCTCTGGCAATAGGGCAAAAGGAACGCTCACTGGTTGCCTGGGCATTCGACGGAGAGCTCTTGGACGAGAATTATGGCGGACCAATCCGTGCTTTTATCCCCTATCTTTGGGGCTACAAATCTGCCAAAAGCATCATTAGAATTGAACTAATGGATCATTATATACCCGGATTCTGGGAGATACGTGGCTACACAGACAGTGGCGAGATTGAAGCAGGTGTATGCCGGGACATTAATGATGACGGCGCTTTGAAGCACATTCCCGGTGGGGAAGTGATAGAATTTAGCTAATGAAACTCTGGATTACATATCTGCGCGCCATTGGAGCGATGTTCTTCTGGGCTATCACTTTTGTATGGTACAAAATCGCTTTCGAAACCTACCGTCCTTATGAAATTGTGTTTCTACGCTTATTTCTGGCCTCAGTCCTGCTCTTTGGACTGATGGTCATTAGTCGGCATTGGCAAAAGATGCAGGCTAAAGACCTATGGCGCATGATGATAGTGGCATTCTTTGAGCCTTTTCTGTACTTCAATGGAGAGGCAAATGGCATGCAGTTCGTTTCAAGCTCGATGGGCAGTATCATCATTGCCACGATCCCCATTTTCGCAGCTATCGGTGCCTGGCTCATCTTGAAAGAAAAGCTAAGCATCTACGTAATTATGGGAGTGATAGTTTCCTGCTTGGGTGTAGGGATTATGAGCTATGGCAGCGGAGACTTGTCTGCTACTCTAAAGGGAGTCAAGTTTTTGGGACTGGCAATCTTTGGTGCGGTGGGCTATAGCCTCACAGTGCGCCCGCTTACTTTGAAATACAGCACACTGACTATTGTGGCATATCAGTCTTTTTTCGGAGCTCTGTATTTCTTGCCCATGTTCCTGATCTTTGATGGCAATCATTTCTTTATGGTCAGTCATTCCCTCAGAGGTTTGACAACTATCGTCGCAATGTCGCTGTTTGCTACCATAGGAGCCTTTGTGCTGTACACAGACGTAATCCGCAGCTTGGGTGTAGCAAAATCCAATATCTTTACAAACCTGATCCCCGTCTTTACGGTTGTGCTGGCGTTTTTCATTCTGGGAGATCCCATCGGGATTCGCACTATAGTGGGGCTGGCCCTCACTTTGCTGGGATTGGTACTTTCACAATATAATGACCTTAAGCGTTTGAAACAGCGTTATCTGAAGGGAGACATACTTGAGCGCAACTGAGGTCATGTCAAGCTTGGGGTGGCATTTTCCATATTGCTACAGCGACTCCTCTTTCCCTTTGTTTGATGCAGTGATGAAGCTGATATCAAGGTGTTATCATCCTGTGCTCACTCGATGATAACCCGATAATATCAGGTTCACCAATAGATGATTCTCTGGGGGAGAAGGGTGGTGTAGTGCCGGCGCTCGCTGTAGCGCCGGATATAGGCGGAACAGCGTCCGCTTGTACCTGTGAAAGATGAATTATAAAAAGCTCTACCTTAGAAATACGCTCGCCTTGGAGACTGCAATTTGTTCTTGACGTATATGCGGCTTTTTGATTCTGTATTATAGCTAAAGAAATTGATTATAGACATCATGAGAATAAGGAAGATACATCATGCGCAAGTTAATGCTAATTATGTCGCTTATCTGCATCCTGGCCACTCTAGGAGGACTAAGAGTTAGCGTGGATACATATCCGGGAAACAGGCATGAGTACAGCAGTGAATACACTCTGATGCTGGAGCCTGGCAGACCTATGCTGCACTACTATCAATTGCGCGTGCTTTTACCCTACGGCGAAAAGTATGACACAGCGGAAATCAGTTGGGGGCAATCCAGCAATCTGGGCAGAGACATATACATTGATTTTGCCAAACAGCAAGAGCCGATATCTTCCACAAACATATATACCGAAACCACTGCCGATCCACAAGTGTATGAACGCAACGATTTTTATCCCTACAAGGATTTTGACTATCTGGGAACTCAATACTATTGCGGTTACGCTATTGCGCTCTTCAATGTGTATCCCATCCGCTACAATCCCGTAAGTAGGGAACTGATTGCCTACGATTCTTTTGAACTGTACCTGCACGGCTCGTTTGATCCTTCGGAAGCAGAGCGGCAATCCCTATTCTCATCAAAGCACCCACAGACGCTTCAAATCCTGCAAGATATGATTCATAACCCAGAAACCATCAGTACTTACAGCAATGCTGCCCAAAACCGTTATGCAAGCCGCAATCTGGACCCTGCAGACGCAAAACAGATGATCGTGATCACCAGTGCTTCCCGCATTCCCTGGTTTACAGAATACATCAGTTGGCGCGAAAGCAAAGGCATCAGCACGGGCATCTATAGCACGGAGTTTATCTATGCGAATTATGACGGTGTGGACAACGCTGATAAAGTGCGCAACTTCATAATAGATGCGTATCTAACTTCCCTGGGCACCTCCAATCAACTGGAATATGTGATCTTGGGCGGTGACGATGAAGTGGTACCGGAACGCGGAGTGTTTGGCAGAGTGGGCTCTACAGAGGACAATCACATGCCTTCGGATCTGTATTACAGCAATCTTGATGGCACTTGGAATGCAAATGGTAACGAAATCTATGGCGAGATGCAGGATGATACGGACTTAATCCCGGAATTGCATATCGGCCGCTTTCCTGCAGAGACTTTGGCTGAATTCCAAAACATCTTCAACAAAATCACGTATTATGTAGACAACAGTACTTATAGCAACAACATCGCCGTTTTCTTCGGAGAAAATCTGAATCCCGATCCACTCACTTGGGGCGGAGATTACAAAGATGACGTAGCCCAGTATCTTCCTGATGAATATGCCTTTAGCACACATTATGAACGGGATGGTTCGTACAGCGGTGCATATGTGGTGGAGAGCATCAATAATGGTGCGAACGTGATGAATCACATGGGACACTCAAACGAGACCTTCCTGATGGGACAAGGTAACAACTCTGTTTCTCTGCTTCAAAACACAGAATATGGCTTTCTGTATTCTCAGGGGTGTTATCCTGCAGCCTTTGACCAACGCACTTCTGGAGACGGAGAGAGCATTGGCGAACATTTGCTGACATCATCAGGAGCATTGTTTGCCTTTGTAGGCAATACTCGTTATGGGTGGTATATGCCCGGTGGCATCGATGGTGCCAGCCAGTATTACGATCGACAGTTCTTTATTGGCCTGTATCAAATGAATATGCGGGAATTGGGGAAAGCTCTTACATACTCCCGAGAACAAAACCTGAATGCAGCTCTCACAAACGATGTGATGCGCTGGTGCTACATGGAGCAAATACTCTTTGGCGATCCCTCTGTGGAGGTAAAACTACCCAATCCCAGTTTGCCGATGCTGAGTCTGGAAAGCTACAGTATCGATGACTCTCTGGGCGATACGGACGGAAACATCAATCCCGGTGATATCATCAGTGTAAAGCCTGTGATATCAAACGCTGAAGGATGGGGAAACGCCTATGATGTATCACTTCGGATCATAGCTATGCCGGTGGGAGTGGAGCCTATGGATTCATGCATCATAATCAGCGAGTTACAACCCGGAGAGCAATCAAATGAAGATGTGGCGCTCACTCTGCAGCTTCCGCAGGACTGCGGTTTTGGAAACTATACGTTGAGGTTGGCTCTGGAATCTTTTGATCCTATCAGTCATCTTACAACGGGCATAAAGCATTATGATATCACTTATGAGATTACTTTGATAGATGCAGAATTCCCGTATGAGACAAGCAGCGCCGGCAATTCCGCACCGATGGTGGTGGATCAGGATGGAGACGGCGACAATGAAATTTTGTATCTTGACGTGTTTGGCATCGTCCATGTGGTGGATGGGGATGGGCAAGAGGTCTCTTCTTTCAGTACGCCTGAAGAGATTTATATAACTTCCAGCGCAGCGATGGGTCAGATCGACGACGAAGCCGGCGACGACATCGTGATTCTGGATCGCAGAGGTAAAGTATTTGCCATTTCTTTAACCGGATATCTGATCTTCAGCTACGACACACAGACAACCCTTCTCTTCAGCCCCGTGATTGCCGATCTGGATGGCAACTCTAGCAATGAGATTATATTTACCGGTATGGATAACAAACTGTATGTATTAGACAATCAAGGAAACGATTATCCGGGATTTCCCATGATACTGAACGGTATAGTCATGACGAATTTGGCAGTGGGAAAATTGAGTCCTGAAGGTCCCATGCAGATTGTGGCAGGACTGGGTAATGGCGGTCTGGTGGTCGTAAATCCCGATGGCAGTCAAAATCCGGATTACGCACTCAATCTTGATAGCGCAATCAACGGAAGTCCGGTGATTCTGGACAACGGGAAGATTGCTTTGGGCACCTCCAGCAATACCTATCTGATAGGACCGGAAGGGATCGAATTCAATATCGCGACCAGCTTCAGAATCCTGGGAGGGTATATCACTGCGGATATCAACCGGGATGGCTCTTTGGATATTGTCTGCGTATCAAATCGGGGCACTTTATATGTGATATCTCAAGACGGAGAGCACATCAACGGATTCCCTGTAAATACAGGAGTAATCTTCAACTGTCCGCCATTGGTAGCAGATGTGGATGGAGACACTCAATACGAGATCATCCTGCATAGTAGCGTGAACAACATATATATCTTCAATCACGACGGTAGTATGATGCCCGGCTATCCTTATCTTACTTCATATATCGGAGCTACTCCCGGAACTTTAGTGGACTTCCATAATAATGGCAATTTCAACTTGATTACCGGATATTCCCAGGGAGTCCTGCTGAGCAATCTTCGTTCTGAAGTAAACAACCTCACACCTTGGACAATCTTCCGTGGAGCTTTGAACCGCCAAGGGTCTTTTGCTGCCACGGGATATGTGGACAACGATGATGATGTACAGACTCCAGCTACGAACCACCTGGCACAAAACTACCCCAATCCTTTTAATCCCCACACCACAATCGCGTTTGACCTAAGCAAGCCACAGAACCTCAGACTGGATATCTACAACACCAAGGGGCAATTGGTACGCAATTTGGTAAACGGACACATGAGCGAGGGTAATCACAAAGTGACATGGAATGGCACTGACAACACCGGCAGAGCGCTGGCCAGCGGTTTGTATTTCTATCGTCTGAAAAGCGAGAGCTTCAGCTCCACGCGCAAAATGTTGCTGTTGAAATAGGAGATTAGATGCAGGATATAGCCAACAATATCAAAGACATACAAGAGCGTATCGGGCAGGTATTGCTTCGATGCGGCAGAGAAGCCGATCAAATAACTCTGATAGCAGTAACCAAGACCCACAGTGTGGAAGCAATGGAATTAGCCCTTAAAAACGGGGTGTCCCACATCGCGGAAAACAAGGTACAGGAAGCCATGCGCAAGCTGCCGATGATGCAAAATAAAGACTTTTACTTCCACTTCATCGGCCATCTGCAGACAAACAAGATCAATCAACTGCTCAGCTTGAAACCCTACCTCATTCAAAGCATAGATTCCGTGTATCTGGCAGAGAAACTGCACAAGGCTTTGGGACGCACAAATCGCAGCCAGGATATTTTGATCCAGGTTAATACTACTGAAGAGGAGCAGAAAAGCGGAGTGAACTTCGGTAATGCCGAAGAACTGCTGTGGAAGATAGCCTCGTATTCCACTCTAAGAGTGAGAGGATTGATGACCATCGGCAAGCTGCATCCCGATCCGGAGATCAGCAGGCCGTATTTCCGGCAGTTGAGAGAACTTTTTGAAAAGGTGCGCACAGATCTTCCGGCAGGCTTTGACTATCTCTCCATGGGCATGAGCCACGATTGGGAAATTGCCCTGGAAGAAGGGGCAAATATGTTGCGCATTGGCAGTGCCATCTTTGGTGAACGATATTACGGGGAGGATAGATGATATTCCTGGTAGCCGCCCTCTTGTTTCTGATAGCCTATCTCTATGGCAGCTATTCCACCGCAAGGATCATCGCCAAAAACTTCCGTTCACTGAATATATATAAAGTGGGTACAGGACTGGCCGATACCGAAAACATCTATACAAACATAAGTAAACCCATGGGAGTGCTGGTTGGAGCAATAGATCTCAGCAAAGCCTACCTGTTTTTATTGGTTGTGGAGTTTATCCTGCGCCTTTTGGATATGCACAGCCACTTTCTGGATATCAGCATTTTATACAGCCCCAATCTGATGTTGCTCTACGGAATAGGGATGCTCATCGGTCATTGCCTGCCAGTTACACACCGTTTTCGGGGTGGCCGCGGGATCTTTACCTATATGGGCTTCTTTGCCTACTTCGCTTTTCTGCCGATGGTTATCACTGCGGCAGTGGCGGTAGTCCTGGTGATGCGTTTCAAGCAAATCCGCTTTGCCCAATATACCATCGTGATTTTACCGGTAATCCTCTTCCAATTCTTTTTTTATCTCACCAATCTGTATCAGGGCAGTTTACCCCCTTATTTCAATTCCATTCTCATTGTGAACGCTTTCTTGATGGGGGGATTGAACTTCGTGGTATCCAAACGCTTAGGAGAGTTTTGAGGTTTCTATGATCAAGATAGTACCAGTGGAGAGTAAAAAGCACTTAAAAAGCTTTATAATGTTGCCATTCAGATTGTACAAAGATGATCCTGCCTGGGTACCTCCTTTGATACCGGATCAATACAAATTCTTCAATGCCCAGAAGAATCCCTATTATTTCCACTCTGAGGTTCAACTCTTTTTAGCGATAGACGATTCCCGGGTGATAGGCCGCATCAGCGCCCACACCAACACTCAACATCAAAAGGAGCATAAAGAGGATATCGGCTTCTTTGGCTTCTTTGAATGTGAAAACGATGCACACGCTGCAGAAATGCTCTTTGATGCTGCGGCGCAGTGGAATCGGAAGAAAGGCTTTGCAGCCATGCGCGGACCGATGAACTTTTCCGTGAATCAGGAAGTAGGCCTTTTGATAGATGGTTTTTCCGATCCTCCCATGGTGATGATGCCTCATGCCAAGCCCTATTACGCAGAGCTGTTTGAGCATTGTGGGCTTGTTAAAACCATGGATCTCTATGCCTACCTTAGCGAGCGTAAAGATATACCGGAGCGTGTACAGCGACTTGCTGCAGCCATTGAGCGCAGGGCCGGAGTCTCTATTCGCAGCCTTTCTAAAAACAAGAAGCAGCTACGCAAAGACATCGAGACCGTATTTGAAATATATACAAGAGCCTGGGAATACAACTGGGGCAATGTACCCATGACCAAAGCTGAATTCGATCACATCGTGGATGAATTGCTGCCTCTGGCTGATCCCGAATTGATCTTCATCGCTGAGAAAGACGGACATCCTGCAGGATTTTCACTGGCCATGCCAAATTATAACGAGGTTTTGAAGGTAATGAAAGGCAGAGTAAATCCCATCACCGTCATCAAAGCTATGCTAGCCCAAAAGAAGATCGGCAGCGCCAGAGTAATTACCATGGGACTCGTCAAAAAGTATCAGGGCCGCGGGATCGACACTCTCTTCTATTACTATTCATATAAAAACGGGCTGCCCAAGGGCTTCTTCCGTGGTGAATTCTCCTGGGTGTTGGAGAACAACACCATGATGATTCGCATAGCCGAGATGCTGGATGCCAAAATCTATAAAACCTATAGAATCTATGACAAACAAATCTAAATCACTACTTTCTGCCATTGATGTGATTACACTGGCCTACGTAGGCTGGATATTGCTGTATATGACCATCGGTTTTCAACGCACCTCGAATGCCCTTGTCCACATCCCGGCGATGCTTTCTATTGGAGTGGGAATCCTGTTTATGGCTTGCTGGCATCGCAATATGGATAGCTTGAAGCATCCCCGTTTGTACAATGCACTCAGCCTGATTCGGGGATTGTATCCCGTTACCCTCTTCGGATACTTCTATACCAGTGGCCATGTCTTCAATCGCATCATCTTTTCAGATTGGTTGGATCCCTTCTTCATGAATATCGATCTGAGCCTGTTCGGTTATTTGCCTTCGATGGTGTGGGGAGAAAGCTATGACCATATCCTGATCAGCGAGCTGTTTCACTTCGCCTATTTCTGCTATTATCCCATGATAGTGGGCTTGCCGCTTTATCTGTATTTCAAGAAACCGGAAGGCTTTCGGGAGTTGATCTTCAACCTCTGCTTCGTGTTCTATCTCTGTTACTTTATCTACAGTATCATCCCTGTGATCGGTGGTCGGTTCATTCCTGAGGCGATGGAGCTAACCCGTACGTATCGGGGAGGCCCATTTACCCATATAATGGTATTCATCTACCGTCACAGCAATCACTTGGGCGGTGCTTTCCCGTCTTCCCATATTGGTGTAACCATCGTGCTTACCATTGCCGCTTTGCGGCACGCTCGTAAATTGGGTTATCTCTTTCTTCCCATTGCCTTCTTCCTTAGTCTGGCAACGGTTTACTGCCATTATCATTGGTTCATAGACGCTGTGTTTGGTGTCTTTATCGGAGTGGGTGGCTACTATCTGGCAAATTACGTTCATCGCAAACTGCAAGGAGTTCTTTAGATGAGACACACAATCCTGTTGCTTATGACGCTCGCTCTGGCTACACTGTATGCCCAAAGCCCCCTGCCGATTACCAGCTACGATTATGCCATCCCGGAAAACAATGTATCTCCCATAGCTTTGGGTACGGGCGGGATGAACGTCACCGATGCGGCAGACCCCTTAGTGTCTTATGGCAATCCGGCGCTCCTGGCCAATAGCGAAAGCACCATTTTGTACATGGCATACAGATTTGCCGGTGATGATGATGTGCGCTTCGCTGACGCAGTAAAGGTAAGCAACTTTCTAAAAGAGAAACAATTCAAGTATTTTACTTTGGCAGCAAAACAGGTAGCCTTCTCTTACCAGCCCATGGCATCGGTCAACATCAGTGAATTCAATCCCGTCACCCAAAAAAGCTTGTACTATGACTACAAAATGGACAAGGTCCAATTGAGCTTTGGCATTACGGACAAAAGCTGGCCTGATATCGCTGCCGGTGTAAACTTGAAATACCTGAGCGGCAGGTTGGTGTACCTGGAAGAACACTTGGATGGATCACAGTTTGTAAGAGACCACTTCATTGACGACAAGGTGAAGGGCTTCAGCACGGACTTAGGCCTTAGCGTCCAAAGGGGAAACACAGTGTTTGGTTTAAGTGCCTACGACCTGGTGTCCCGTTTGTGGTGGGAAAACTATCCGGCAAAGAGTGTTCAGCGCCGTATTGCCACAGGTATCCAATTTAATTCCGGAACATCAAAGACCAGTTTCGGTATTCAGAGTAAGATCTCCAGTAAACCCGAAACAACCTATCACGTAGGTTATTGCTACAATGTGGATTGGGACACAAGCAGTCTCAGCAGTGACCAAACAGTGAAACAAGGTTTGGATGTCCGTTTAGGAGCTTACAGCGAAGATTTTTACGGTGCCAACAACATCAATTTTACTCTGGGTTCAGGATATTATTACAAGATGTTCCGTTTCGATTTCTCGCTCAATTCCAAAGGGTTAAAGCTCGCTGACAGTGAATTTTTGTTTTCCCTGGGATTGGGATTCTAGGTCATGTTTGAACTCTCTTTCCTGAATGCTGGATTACTGTATTTTGCAGCTGCAACTGTCTTGCCGTTGCTAATCTGGCTTTTAGCAAAGAAGAAACCACACCGCATTATATTCTCCTCACTGCGCTTTATCAAAGAGAGCCGGGAGCATGAGAAAAAACGCAGTAAGATCACGAACATCATCCTCCTTATCCTGCGGATGCTGATCATTCTGCTGCTATGTCTGGCTATTGCCCGCCCCATGCTGGTTTCATCTGCTCTGAAAGATTCGGACAAACATCCTCCCACCGCTCTTGCCATTGTATTGGACAATTCCTACAGCATGGACTATGTTGAGGATAGACTTAGCAGGCTGGATCTGGCGATTCGCGCCATAGAGCGTATCAATGCCAAAGCCAGCCCGGAGGATCGCCTTATACTGGTAACCCGGGATGAGGCTTTCAATGCCCTCCATGCCCAGATCTATGCCAAAGAGATCCCTCCGGAAAGCCTAAAAAGCATCTCTTGGAGCCATGAACCGATGGATTGGCCTCAGACCCTGGCTTTTGCGGAATCCCGCTTGGAAGAAGCGCAAATGCCCAATCGCGAGATCTATCTGATTAGCGATCTGGTAAACGAGAACATCGAGTATAAGAGTTCCATTCCTCTTGTCTTGATTCCCGTCTCGGAAAAGGAACCGCGCCAAAACCTTTCCCTGTCTGATGCCCGGGTATTGCCTCAGATCGTGGACCGCGCCAAACAACAGACGATAGAATTTACTCTCACAAACCATGGCTCTGCTCCAAGGGACGAAGTGCTGGTTCAAGCTGTAGTGAACGACATCAAGGTGGGAGAGCGCTTCGTAAGCCTCGCTGCCCGCCAAAGCATGAAAGAAAGCATCAGCTTCGAACTGCGCGATACCGGCTGGCAATCCGGTTATATAGAAGTAATGGATGAGTATCTCTCTGCGGACAACCGTAGTTATTTTGCTTTTGAACACTATCCCAATCCCCGGATCGCAGTAGTGGGAGATGCAGGCTTGCCTCCCCAGCTCCGCAGCATTCTGCGTGTGTTTAGTGGTAGCGATCCCATCCGCATTGATCCTTCAGCGATAAACCTGCAGATGCTTGATGATTACCAACTCTTGCTCTTTTACCCCTTCGAAACACTTAGTCCCCGTCACAAAGAGCTTTTTGCCGAGATGGACAGACGTGGCATGGGTAGCCTAATCTGTCCCGGACCCCGCTTGGGACGCGATACCAAGACCTGGCTGGAAAAGCGGTTCAACCTGAAACTGGGCGATTTCGTATCTGGGCCTGCCAGCATAGACTTCGTCTCTCCCCATCATCAAGCCAGCGCATTGATTGCAGATAAGAACCTCAGGTTTTCGCAGGTTAGTTCTCATTGGCAGGCATCTTCGGCAGCGTCCCCCCTGATCTCCGCGTCGAGTAAGGCACTGGCTGTTACGAATGCAAATTCAGCACTCTGGTTGTGGGACTTGGCCGCCGACTCGCCCTTTTTTTCCGATCCTGCCTTTGCCGTGTATGCCTATCGCCAGCTCTCAAGCCTGATGAATGCAGATGTGCCGGTTACCGAGCTGAAAGTGGGAGACCTCATCAGAGCTAATGCGCTAGAATTGCCGGACGCAAGCCGAATTGATCTGGCAAATCCCCTGTTCAAAGCTAGTGATCCCGGCATCTACACTCAAAATCCGGACAGTCCCAGAGCCGCAAAGCTGGCCGTAAACATCAGCTATCTGGATAGCGATACTATACCGGGAAAAGTCCCAAAGAATTTCACACTTTTGGGCGAAGATTTCGAAGACAAGCTCTTTATGTCCCGCTTGGGCAAGGATCTCTGGAAAAGCCTGCTAATCCTGGCGGGGATTTTAATGTTGACTGAAATCGCCCTGATCAAGTATCTGGAATACAAGTCTTTAAAACAAGGATTACAAAATGATATTGGAAAGAATAGATAATCCCGACAAAATTCACGCGCTCACAAATGAAGAACTGCGGAACCTGGCTCAGGAATTGCGCGACCGCATCATTTCCGTGGTTGCCAAAACCGGCGGACACATAGCTCCCAGCTTGGGCACAGTCGATTTTACCCTGGCTTTGTTAAATGTGTTTAATCCCATGAAAGACCGCATTGTGTGGGATGTAGGGCATCAAAGTTATGCCTGGAAGATCCTCACCGGACGCAATGAACGATTCGACACCCTGCGTCAATACGGCGGTTTGAGCGGATTTACAAACATCCACGAAAGTCCTTACGATGCTTTCAGCACAGGGCACAGCAGCACTTCGATCTCCGCGGCTCTGGGCATGGCTGCCGCCCGGGATCTGAAACAAGAGCATTTCCACAGCATTGCCGTAATCGGAGACGGTGCGCTTACCGGCGGTATGAGCTTCGAAGCCCTGAACCATGCAGGGCATTTGCAACCGGATAACTTCATTGTGATCCTGAACGACAACGCCATGTCCATCTCCAAAAATGTGGGCGGATTGCAGAAATATATGGCTCGCATGTACGCCTCCAAAAGCTACAATACGCTCAAGAAACAGATCTGGGATCTCAGCGGGAGCTTGCCCTCCAGCATCCGTCGCCGCTTTATCTACGGTGCGCAAAAGCTGGAAGAATCCATGTTGAACATCCTGGTGCCAAATATCATTTTCGAAGACCTCGGCTTCAAGTATGTAGGTCCCATCGACGGTCACGACATTCCGCATCTAATAACCATCATGAAGCGGGTAAAGAACTTCATGGTTGGCCCCGTATTGATTCATGTGGTTACGCAAAAAGGCAAGGGTTATACTCCTGCGGAAAATGATGCCTCCACCTTCCATGGCATCGGCCCCTTCGATGGGCAAAGCGGCAAGACTGCCAGCAGTGGCAGTAAGAGTTACAGTGATGTGTTCGGCGATACTTTGGTGGATCTCGCCGCAACCAATTCCGACATCGTCGCCATCACTGCTGCTATGAGTGCAGGAACCGGGCTTTCCGGTTTTGAAGCCAAATATCCCGAGCGTTTCTTTGACGTGGGGATCGCCGAACAGCATGCATTAACCCTGGCTGCCGGAATGAGCACCAGAGGGATCAAAGCTTTTGTAGCCATATATTCCACCTTCGCTCAACGCGCTCTGGATCAGATCATCCACGATGTGGCCCTACCCAAACTACCCATCGTACTTTGCCTGGATCGGGCTGGTTTGGTGGGGGAAGACGGTGCCACACATCATGGAGCCTTCGATCTTTCCTTCCTGGCAGGGGTGCCAAACCTCACAATTCTTGCTCCCTCATGTGCAGAAGAGCTACAAGCAATGCTCACTTGGGCAGCATCTTACAAGGAAGGTCCGGTCGTGATTCGTTATCCTCGCGGGAAGGCTCTGTACCGTAGTATCTATATTGATGCTTTCGAGCCCGGCAAAGCGGAAATCATCAATTCTGCAGACGATCTCTCCGATCCGCCCTATGCTTTTGTTACCGTAGGAGATGCACTTTCTCTGGCGATCGATACTGCCAATATCCTGAAACGCGATGGTTGTAGTCCGCTAATTGTAAATCTCCGCAGTGTCAAACCTTTGGACGAGAATGTACTACATGCTTTGGGCAAGGCCTGTAGTCATATTTTTACCTTCGAGAACAACTCCATCATCGGCGGAACCGGTGGGCGCATCGCCCAGATCCTCTCGGAAAGCCAAGCACGAGTAGTCAATTTTGGTTATCCGGATTACTTCATCGGCCATGGCGACACTCAAAAGCTGAAGGAAGAAATCGGTTTTACTGCGTCCCATCTCGCCGAAGCGGTTCGGCAGCATCTGTGAACGACACTATCTGTGCGCTTATTACCGCTCCCGGCACTGCGTCGATATCTGTGATCAGAGTATCGGGCCCCGCTACTTTTCCTGTGGTGGCTTCCTTTTTTGACCGGCCGGATAAGCTGCACAATGCGAGCTCGCACAGCCTGGTTTTCGGTACCTTTCTGGATGCAGAAAAGAGGCCTGTGGATGAGGTACTGCTATCAATTTTTCGTACTCCGAAGAGTTATACCGGAGAGGACATTATAGAGATCAGCTGTCATGGTAATCCCCTTATTGCCGATCGCATCCTGAGCACTTTACTTACCCGCACGCGTTTGGCAAATCCAGGGGAGTTCACGCTACGGGCATTTTTGAACAATAAGATGGATCTCAGCCGTGCTGAAGCGGTGAACGACCTAATCGTGGCCAACAGTTCTAAAGCCTCAGAGGCAGCGTTGATGCAGGTAAAGGGCTATCTGAGCCGGCATCTGCAGGAGCTTTTGGACGAGATCTCCGATGCCCGTCTGCGCTGTGAATTGGCGATAGATTTTTCCGATCAGGATTTGCCGCAGATTGATCTGGATGATCTTGCTGCCAGGATTCGCAATATCCGGGACAAAGCCTCGGCTTTACACGAAGAAGGCAGTCATGCCCGTAAACTGCGTGAGGGCGTCAGGATATGCCTGGCAGGAGCTCCAAATTCCGGAAAATCATCGTTATTCAACGCATTTCTCAAACAAAACCGGGCTATTGTAACTCCCCATCCCGGAACCACGCGGGACTACTTGGAGGAATCGTTCTCACTATCCGGATATCCCATCGTACTGGTGGACACTGCCGGCCTCAGGGAAAGCAAGGACAGTATCGAGCAGGAAGGAATATCACGCTCTTATGAATTGATGAAAACTTCTGATTTTATCCTTTTCTTGTATGAAACGGAAGCACCAGAATTACCTTTTGGGATTCAGCAATTTGAACAAAAGATCATCTATGTGGCCAGCAAAGCCGATCTTTTCCCCGCTCGTAAGCTTCCTGCCCGGCATGTGCCCTGCTCAACAGTGACACCGGACGGATTGGAGCAGCTGTCTGGAGTAATCCTGGAAGGTTTGAAGATGCCATCACAGATACTGGAGCGCCCGTTAGTCACTAATGCCCGGCATTTGGCAGCCCTCAGCCGTTGTCTTGAAGCCTTGGGAATGGCGGAGAATGCTATAAAAGCTGATGCTGGATTTGAATTTGTGGCTAGTGATTTGATCTCAGCGGCATCGGCCTTGGAAGACATCTTGGGTGTGGTTCCCACAGATGCGCTTCTAGGCAGGATATTCGACAACTTCTGCATTGGGAAATAGCTGGATGTCCACGTCCTGCCCTCTGTAACAAGTAGTGCCGAAGCAGATATAATCGGGTAATCATCGAGTGACCACTAGATTGTTATAGCTTGATATCTGCTTCAAAACCGGATAATCTATAAAGCAGGCTTGGCAGACGGAGATTTCTCTTCCCCGGGATGCTTATAGCACAAATAGTTACACCGTGCATTTGAAAAAATAGTCATATTTCGCAATTTTGTTTGACACATCATTGCACTTGAGATTATATGCACCAAAGTATAATTCTACGAGGAATCAAATGAAGATATTAGTTCTAAACTGTGGCAGCTCATCCATAAAGTATCAATTAATCGATATGAAAACCCGCGATGTAATGGCTGAAGGGATAGTTGAAAAAATTGGAGAAGACATCGCATTTTTCACATATAAAAGTCCCATTTACACGAAGAAGAAACACAAGATGGTTATCGAAAACCACGAACAAGGTCTTCAATTGATTCTTGATGAATTGGTGGACAGCAGCCATGGCGTCTTGAACCATTTGCACGAGATAGACGCGGTGGGGCACAGATTGGTGCATGCCGGAGAGTATTACTCCGATGCCGTGGTGGTTACGGATCATGTGGTGGAAGTGATGCAGGATTGCGTATCGCTGGCACCCTTGCACAATCCCGCCAACCTGAAGGGAATAGAAGCTGTGCGGACTGCCATGCCGGATTGCCCACAGTGTGGTGTGTTTGACACGGCTTACCATCAAAGCATGCCGTCAGAAGCCTATCTCTACCCTCTGCCGCTGGAATTTTATCTGGAACATAAGATTCGCCGCTATGGTTTTCACGGAACCAGTCACAAATATGTAAGCCTGAAAGCAGCTGAATTTTTGCATAAAGACATTGAAGACATGAAGATAATATCCTGCCATATAGGTAATGGTGCTTCCATCACCGCCATCGATGGGGGCAAATCCATCGACACTTCCATGGGTCTGACTCCGCTGGAAGGTTTGATGATGGGCACCCGTTGCGGCGATATCGATCCTGCAATCCCCATCCACATGCAACAGGCCTTGGGCCTTAGCGTGGATGATGTGAATAATATCCTGAACAAAAAAAGCGGGATGCTGGGTCTTTCACAAGTCTCCAACGATATGCGTCAGATCGAAGATGAGATCCTGATCCGTAAGAATCCCAAAGCTATTCAGGCTCATGATGTCTATTGCTATAGGATCAAGAAATACATCGGCAGCTATATCGCCGCTCTGAATGGAGTGGATGTGATCATCTTTACCGGAGGTGTGGGAGAAAATATGTCCATTCTCAGAGAGCAGGTTTGCAGAAATCTGGATGCCTTGGGAATCACATTGAATTTGGCAGAGAATGCCCGTTTTACCGACGATATCCAAGTGCTTAGCACACCGGAATCCAAAGTAACAGTGCTGAAAATACCTACGAACGAAGAATTGATGATTGCTCTGGAAACACAGAGATTGATCAACAAAGAATGAGCAAAATGCTCACATGTATCATACTTAAGCAGGGGTTTGTTTGAATGAGAAAACTTAAGACCAGTTTTTATCGGATGCTTTATGACCAATCTCCGGTGTCGCTTTGGGTGGAGGACTTTTCGGATGTATATAGCTACATTCAAGCGCTTCGAAAAGATGAAGTGAAAGACATCAAAGCTTATTTCCGTACTTATCCTGAAAAATTCCATGAGTGTACGGCAAAACTGAGGATAGTGGATGTAAACAGTACCACTCTGAGGATTTTTGGTGCATCCAGCAAACAGGAATTGCTGAACA
Organism: Candidatus Cloacimonadota bacterium; assembly: GCA_023228285.1. Lineage (GTDB taxonomy): Bacteria > Cloacimonadota > Cloacimonadia > Cloacimonadales > Cloacimonadaceae > UBA5456. The sequence continues at coordinate 146,067 of JALOBM010000001.1, forward strand.
ACATCCATAAAGTCTTCAGAGCCGAAGCGGGAGAAAGTGTCCTCGCCTCTATAGTGGCGATTTCCGAAGGCCGAAAAAGCTTTGAGGGACAAGTTATAAACTACGACCTAAACGGTAATGCCTTACATTTCAGAATATCCTGGAGTATCCCCGGTGATGCGGAAGAGGACTTCAAGCGAGTGATCGTAGCCATGCAGGACATCACCGGCTTGGATAGAATCCGCAAAGAACTGGAAGAACGCGAAGCGCTGTTCAGATGCATATTTGAGCAGGTATCTGAAGGAATGATGCTGCTGGATGAAAAGGGGAAGATCTTTTTGGTGAACCATGCTTTGGAAAACCTGAGCGGACTAAGCGCATATATGCTGGTTGGAAGCTCCATTAAAGATTACTTTACCACCTTCAGCAAAACAGTGAATCTGACCTCGGGAAATGATCTGGTAGAACAAGAACTGATGGATTTCTTTGTAAAACCGCCATCAGAACACAGAAACATAGAGTATAGCTTCTTTGACACCAGGCACAAGTTGCACGATCATAGACTGGCATTGGTTCCCATCAACAGCGCAAAAGAAAAGCTCTATGCAGCAGTCTTTTCTGACCTTAGCCCGATTCGCAAATCTGAACGGGTTACAGGAATCTTGCATCAAATCTCCCACGCTGTAAATACCGAGTGTAGCCTGGACGATCTCTTTTATACCATCCATCAAGCTCTATCGCAAGTGCTGGACGTTACAAACTTCTATATTGCGTTGTACGATAAACGCAGCAATATCATCACATTCCCCTATCTGGTCGACGAGATGAACGAGGATTCCAGCCCTGTGGAAGCAGACAACAATACCTCGCTTACCGCACAGATTATCTCGGAAGAGCGCACTCTGTTGCTATCGGAACAGGGAATTTGTGATCGTACTGCAGACAAGGGTTTCTTGGGTGTAATCTGCCGCAACTTCCTGGGAGTTCCGCTGATGCTGGCCGGGAAAGTGATCGGAGCCATTGTGGTGCAATCCTATCAACGAGGTGATCTCTACGACGATGATGACCGCGTGCTGCTGGAATCGATCTCCGAACAAATCGCCTACGCTTTGAATAAAAAACAGGCAGACGAGAAGATAAATGTGCTCTTCCAAGCTATTGAACAGGCGGGAGAAGGCATTTTGATCTTTAGCCCTCAAGGCAATATCCAATATGTGAATACCATTTTCGAAAGGATCACTTCCTATCGGCGTATTGAGCTTTTGGACCAGCCCTTTGAATGCCTCCCCTTCGATGCGACCAGTCGCAAGGAAATGCAGCAATCCTGGCTGCGAGTACGCTCTTCTCAACCCTGGCGCGGGAAAGTGGATATGATCCGCAAAGACAGCAAGAAAATCACTCTGGATATGGTCGTGAAGCCGGTTATCGATCAAGAAGGCATTCTCTCCAGCATCATTGCCAGCTGTAAAGATGTTACTTACGAGATCATGCGGGAAGAACAGCAGAAACGCACGCAGCGCCTGGAAGCAATCGGACGCCTCACCGGAGGCATCGCTCACGATTTTAACAATATCCTCTCCGCCATTATCGGTTACACGGAATTAGCCGGAGACGATCTGCCTCCGGATAGTGACGCTGCACTGAACTTGGTGGAAGTACTGAAAAGCTCTACCAGAGCCAAGGAAATGATCTCTCACCTGATCTCTTTCTCGCGTCAGGAAGAATCCAAGACGGAGGTCGTGGAACTGGTGGATCACGTAAAAGAATCAGTACGCTTCCTTCGCAGCTATCTACCACGTTCAATTAAGATCAAAGAGAATTATACAACAGAACGCAGCACGGTAATCGCCGTACCCGGACAGATACATCAGATCATCATAAACTTGGGCACAAACGCTATGCATGCGCTGCATAAAGATGGTGCCGAACTAAGTGTCGCAGTGGAAGTGGTAAACTTCAAATCCCAGGATATGCAGGCTTTTCCGGAGTTAAAACAGTGTCAATACCTCAAGGTGACAGTCAGCGACAACGGAACCGGAATCGATCCCGCTATCATGGATCATATTTTCGATCCCTATTTTACTACTAAGAGCAATAATGAAGGCACCGGGCTGGGACTCTCGATCGTCCATAGTATCGTGCAATCGCATCATGGAGCGGTGAGAGTGGACAGTACATTAGGAGTCGGTACCAGTTTCTACATCTATATTCCCGTTTACACGCCGGACGAATGGCATACTCACAAACAAGAAGACGAAGAAGCCATGGATATCGGTGGAACAGAGACTATTATGTTTGTGGATGATGAGCCGGCATTGGTGAATGTATTCCGTCAGGGCTTGATGCGCCTTGGTTATAAGGTGGAAGGTTTTACCGATCCTCGTAAAGCCCTGGAGTACTTCGAGAAATACCCGGATAAAGTTGATATGCTGGTAACAGATACGACGATGCCCTATATAAACGGAGTCGATTTGGCGCAACGGTTGATGGCAATGAAGCAGGGTCTTCCGGTGATTATCTGCACCGGATTCACTACCCTGATCTCCGTGGATGATGCCCGGGAAAAAGGCATCAAGGACTTCATTATGAAGCCATTCAAAATCCGTGATATAGCTACCAGCATTCGTGACGCTTTCAACGGAGAGGAGAAAAGTGCGAATTGACCTGCTGATGAACAAGCTGTGCCTCACTAAAACGCGCAGCATCGCCAAAAATGCCTGCGACAAAGGCTTGATATTGGTGAACGGTAAAGCAGCCAAAGCATCCCTGATGGTAAAAGCAAATGACATTGTGGAGATGAAACTGTACGGTTATCTGCATCAATTCCGCATCAAGGAGTTACCTATGGGGAATGTATCCAAAAAGGATGCTGGCAACTATTATGAAATGCTGAAGCGGGAGCCTCTGGAATAGGCAAAGCATCGCTATGAGCACAAAGCAAGGCAGACAGGGATACATCTGCTATGTCCGGTCGCTACCAAAGAAGCTGCTTTGCCTTGTGCTCTATCTATTCATAGCTCATATGATGCCAGCCACGCACTTTTTGGTGGTCAGCAATTCATATTATGATCTCTACAGCAATAAACCAGCTTCCCCCGCGGATTACGACCTCAGTAAAGCTCTTGATGGCAAGATCGGTGATCTGCAAATGCAATTTGGAGTGTATCCAGATGCTAAAGTGCCCATATACATCGTGTATGGCGAGGATGAATACCGGAGTCTGAGTGAAGATAGTGCTTCAATAGTGGAATTTAGTGAAGCTTTTTACAACTCGAAGGAAGGCGCCATCTTTGCTCGCAGTAAAGATCAGGTATCGGACAATCATCTGAAGATAATGGTGCATGAATACATACACTGGTACATTGAGGAGCTGTTTATTCAAGCTCCGCTCTGGTTTCATGAAGGTATGGCAACCTATTTCAGCCAGCAATTGGGTTATGAACGATATCTCATCTATCTGAAAGAAAGCCTGATCCAACCCCAAAGCGATCTCTTTCGTATGAGCTACAGATATCCTGAGAATCGGGAGGACTGGCCTCACTTCTATCTGAGTTCGGCGATGGCAACCCACTATATGCAGGATCGCTTTCCAGCCCAGTGGCAGAGCTTCTGGAATCAGGTGGCTGCAAATAACAAGGCGGGCAAGCGTAGCATCTTTTCTCAAACTTTTGCACAAAGCTATCAGACATCACTTTGGGATTTTCACACAAGCTTCGGCTCGTATAGCAAGCGACAAGGCTATCTGTATCTGTTTGTAGCATTGAACACTGTAGTATTTGCCTTTCTGCCTTTTGTGATGTTTGCCATTGCCCGCAAGCGCCGGCGCAGAATGCAGGGTTTACCGGATCTGCCCCTGGAAGATGAAGCGGATGACGAAGAAAGCGCAGATAGACCTTGACAGATCTGGCGAGAGACATCATCTAGCAATAGCTGTTTTTGATAGTCGGAAACGGCTATACATGCTTTATAAATCAAGCCATTCTGGAGGATGGATATGAAATATCTCGATCTCGCGATGAATGCGGCTGCCAGCCTCGGTGCAGAATATGCTGACATCCGTATTCAAAGAAGCACAGACCAACTCATCCTAATGCGCAATCTCAGTCTGAAATCCGCAAATACACAAGTGGTGGACGGTTATGGCATTAGAGTATTCAAGGACGGTGCCTGGGGCTTTGCACACAACAACGTTTACAGCGATGAAGCTGTTCTTGACACGGTGCAAAGAGCATTTGATATAGCAATGCTCTCTGCATCTGTAAACAAGGATAAAAAGCTCCGCCTGGCACCGGAACGCAGCTATATCGCATCGTACAGGACTCCCGTGAAGAAAGACCCCTTCGAGATCCCCTTAACCGAAAAGGTGGATCTACTGCTGGAGATAAACCGCAATATGCTGGCCTATGAAGGTATTCGCCAAGCCGTAAGCTACATCATCATGCACAAGGATGAAAAGCTCTTTGCCAGCACTCTGGGCACACGTCTGGATATTACTTACATCTACATCAATCCAATTATCACTGCTACTGCAGTTGCCGATGGGGACAGTCAGTCCCGCACCTTTGACGAGGGCGGCAGAACAGTTGGCTGGGAGTGGATCGAAGAATTGAACCTAGCAGAACAGGCGAAACACGTGGCGCAAGAGGCATTGATAAAAGTAAAAGCAGATACTTTGGGTGCTGAAGAACGCCGCACGCTGATCCTTGATCCGAATCATCTGGGCCTTACCATGCATGAATCCGTGGGACATCCCACCGAGTTGGACCGCGTATTGGGTTGGGAAGCAGATTTTGCGGGAGTATCATTTGCCACTCCGGAAAAGCTAAAGAACTATCGGTATGCCAGCGAGATTGTGAACTTCGTGGGTGACAACACTCTCCCCGAAGGTATGGCTACTATGGGCTTTGACGACGATGGCGTTCCCGGTCAGAAGTGGTACATCATTAAAGACGGTATCCTGAACGAATATGGAACCACACGGGACACAGCCATGGAGATTGGCTTGGATTACTCGCGCGGATGCAACAGAGCTACCTACTATTTTGACCAGCCCATCAACCGTATTCCAAACCTGTATATGTTACCCGGAACCAAGCCCTTGAGCCCGGCGGAATTGATTGCAGATACCGAAGAGGGCGTATATATACAGGGCAGAGGCAGTTTTTCAATCGATCAACACCGGGTGAATTTCCAGTTTGGTGGAGATTTCTTCTGGGAGATCAAGAACGGCAAGCTCTTCCGACCCCTCAAGAAAGTGCTCTACAAATCCTGTAATCCAGAGTTTTGGAATAGCTGCGACGCCATCTGTGACGAGCGTTTCTGGCGTCCCTTCGGTGTGGTCAATTGCGGTAAAGGGCAACCTTCACAAACTGCCCGCATGACCCATGGTTCTGCTCCAGCAAGATTCAGAAATATCCGTGTGGGAGGTTCCCAATGAACAAGAAATTCGTCGAACAATACATCAGAGAACACTGTTCCGCAGATGATTACACCTGCTGGATAAAAGAAAGCGACAGCCATGAAACCCGCTTTGCCCAAAACGGTATTACACAACATCTGGCAGGGCCAAAGGTCTGGATTGATTTCCATGTATCATTTGGCACAAAAAGCGGTAAAAGCTTGGTCAATCAGGGTGATGAAGAAAACCTGGCAAGACTAATCCAAACAGCAGAAGAGAATGCGCACCTGGCTCCAGAAGATCCGGAACATATGCCATCAGTTGGTCCCGCTGAATTGCCGAAAGTGCAGAATTGCTCAGAAGCAACTCTGAAGCTTACCCCCGCTCAGATGGTGGATATCGTGCAAAAGAGCATTGATAAAGCCAAGGCGATGGATGCCACAGTATCAGGGATGTGCGAAAAGCATTATAACTGCAACTATCTCTTCAGCAAGAATGGCTTCTCTGGGGAAGAATCCTCTACTCAATTTGGACATTCCATGACCATCAAAAAAGCTGAGGTGGAAACTAAAGTGAGCTACGAGGCCAAAGACTTTGCTCCTTTCGATCTGGAGAGCGAGTTTGCCCGCTTGGTATCCCAAGCTGAAGCTCTGGCACATCAGCAGTCTTTTAATGCGCAAAAGATCGCCGTGATCCTGCGTCCGCCTGCCCTGCTAGAACTGATGTGGTATATGAACTGGATGATGAACCGCAGACAGAGCGATGAGGGCTTCACGCCTTTTACAGGGATGTTGGGGAAAGAGTGCTTTGGCAAGAAGTTCAGCCTGTATTCTACTCTTTCGAACAACGATATATTGGCACCGGCTTTTGATATGCTGGGTTTACCGTCAAAAGAGACTTGTTGGGTGGAGCGGGGAGTACTGAAGAACATGCCCGTGGATCGCTACTGGGCGCAGAAAACCGGATGTGAAGCACAAATGCCTTTCAATATGTATATCCCCGGTGAAGATACCAGCGAAGCAGAAATGATGCAGATGGTTCCCAGAGGACTCATTCTAAACCGTTTCTGGTATATCCGCCCGGTGGATATGAAGCGAGGTGAACTCACCGGTATGACCCGTGACGGCGTATTGTACTTTGAAAACGGCGAGATAAAACATGCGGTAAACAATCTGCGATTCAACGAGATCCCTCACGAAATGACACAAAGAATACTGGCACTGGGCAGGGCTCAACTGGCATCTGCAAGCGCTGTCGTACCGCCCATCCTGGTGGATGGATTCAACTTCGTGGATAAAACTTCGTTCTAGTGTTATGTCTAGCTTGGTATGTAATCTACGAATTGCCACAGCGACCCAAGGGAGCTTTTGAATCATTCTCCTCTTTCCCTTTGTTCTATGCAGTGTTGAAGCTGATATCAAGCCGTTATCATCCTGTGTTCACTCGATGATAACCCGATAATATCAGGTTCAAGTATCGATAAACCAGAGGAGGAATGAAGCCGTTGAACCGGTCGGTGGATTATCTGCCAAAGTGGAGTTGGCAGCCCAGTTGTAAAACGACATTCGTTCCGTGATGAGTCTCTAGGATTTTGCATAATCCAGACATAGGTAGAAGAGCGATAGCAAAAAAAGGTTTCAAGCCGGGTTTGTGTGACGCATGTTGTATGATCCCGGCTTGGACCTTCGAAATATCTACCCTGTTGCCGTAGCGGGTATAGTGCCTCGAATACTGGATATCAGAAGATTTGGAGCTTGCCATGTTTTGAGTGATGAAAAAAATCCATAGCAGAATATGCAAATTCCAAAAAATGTATTGACAGAAAAATGAATGTTTAAACATAGTCAAAACAGATGTGATTCAACATTCCCAAGTGCCAATTCCTTGTGTTTACGGGAAAGCCCAAGAATGTTCGATCCCCAACAAAAACACAGGAGATACAAAATGGCCGACAAAACCATTATCTGCAGAGACTGCAACAAAGAATTTGTGTTCACCGACGGAGAGCAAGAATTCTACAGAGAAAAGGGCTTACAAAACGAACCTCAACGTTGCCCTGAATGCCGCAAAGCCAAAAAAGCAGAATTCAATCGTAAAAGATTCCAGAATCGCTAAAACTGGCAATAGAAACAACAATCCACCGCCTCTTCGGAGGCGGTTTTTTGGTTCCCGCCAAATTCTGCGACTTTTGGGATACTCAGCTTTTCCTTGCCAAAAACTGCCCTTCAGTTACAAAGGCAACTGCGACAGCTATTGAATGTCCTCATATTCAATGGATATATCCTAGGCCCAGGATTATGTAAACTGCGGCCCAAAACAGACTCAGAGGAGAATTGATGCGCAAGATAGTCCCTTTACTGATACTTATTGTTGCAGTGTTGCAGTTGAATGGAATACTGCCCAAAGAGCTGCAGAAATCCGGCAATCCCACACTCTATACCACTCTTCAACAAAAAGCCGGTACAAACCTGAATAAACTACCTCGAAAGCTGGCTAGATCTTACCGCGAGATACTGCAAAGTAACGACGATATCCTGATGGCGTATCTTCTGGCTTATGAGGCTGATAGCAAGCTTGCAGAAGCTTCCCCGCAGATAGTAATGGAAAACTATCAGGCGATTACCGATCTTCTGCAAAAAGAGGGCATGAACTATTCCGCAGAGTTCTTTCTATCTTACATTGCAAAGCAGAGTGTTTCAGACGAACGCCTCAGCCCCTATCGTAAAGCGATGCTTGAAGATGGACTGCAGGAAGTGCTGGAGATATCCGATCCCCTTCAACGTTACAGGGCAGTGGCGAGCTGGTGTGTGGGAAAAATGCTCTTTATGCAGACCAGCGGGCGCGATCAATCTCCCTTGGACATTACCCGAAAAAGCCTTACCGGACGCTGTGAGGAGATGCAGATTCTCTTTGTAGCCGCCGCTCGCACAGTGGGATTGCCGTCTCGTCCCGCCAGTACTCCCTGGTGGGCACATATGGACAACAATCACGCTTGGGCAGAAGTGTTTTTGGATGCAGAGTGGCATTACACCGGGGATATGGATGCCGCATACTTTCCCGATCAAACATGGTTTAGCGGGATGATCGACAAGACTGTATTAATCCTGGCAGAAGGCAGTCTGGCAGCGGAAGACGATGAGGTTCTGATCCGTGGAAATTACGATACCATCATCAATTCAACCGCCAATTATGCCAAAGATCGCACCCGCCGTGTGGAGATCATTTGCGTGGATGAAGATGCCAAACCGCTTGCGGATGTGCAGGTAGCTGTGATGGTGTATAACTGGGGGGCTCTGCGTCCTATCATTTATTTGAGAAGCGATGCGAATGGCAGGCTGGGATTCAGTACCGGTAGTGGGGATTTTTATCTTTCTGCTTACAAAGATGCCAAACACGCACTCAGTAAAGTAACTGCCTCTGAAGTAAAGAAGATAACGGTGGAACTGGTGCTTATCGAACAGGATGTAAAGGCCATTGATGCGGTAATGAACTATCCCGGCAATGAAATGGTGTGGCGGGAAGCTCCACTGCAATATCAGGAAGAAATAGCTTCCCGCAAAGAGGCTTGGCAAAGCACTATAGACGCTTGGCAAGAGCGGGCGAAAGCGTCTCCTGTTCCGGACAGTCTAGCGCTGATTGCGCGGGGGAACTTGGGCGAATTGGAGAAGTTTTGGCAAGCGAACACGCCTGTTGATGATAGCTTTATCGGCTTTTTGATGGGATACGATCCCAAGTTTATGTGGCAGGCAGATGCGCAGCTTTTGGAGGCAGTCTATCGTTTTTGGCAGGATCAGGATCGTGATGCACCTCCGGAGCTGATAATGCCTTCAGTATTCTACGAGGAATTGCCTCGCCCTCAGATCAAGAAAGCAAAGGCAATCCTGTATCCCGATTCGTTCCGGAAATCAGGAAAGACACCGCAAAAGCGCATGGATAAGGCACTGAAGTGGCAGAAGCGTAAATACAAGATAGACGGTGCAAAAGCACTGTCCGGACAGCCCAGACTGGACGTGCTGGCAGCTCAGAAATACCTCAGCGATACTCAATACAGGATGCTGGCTGTCTATATTCTGAGGGCAAACGGAATCCCCGCACAATTCACTCGCTTGCCCGATAACATTCTGGTCTATCGGGATGATGACTGGCAGTATTATGATCTGAAACAAGGTAAATTGGCCAAGCATGAAGTGCAGAAACAGAGTAGTAACTATCTGGATATTATGTTGACCGATGCAGATGGCGTGCCCATCAACAATGCTCGGGAGCACTTTACCCCTACTCGCTTTGTCGAGGGTGCTTTTTACGATATCAACGCCTCTGTGGATGAATTGGGAGCTGGGAGATATCGCCTGGCAATGCCAGAGAGTGAGATGCAACTGAACTTTGGCTACCGGATATCGGATAGTAAGACAGCATTCAAGATGATTCCTATTACTCCTGGCACAGATTCACTACAGATAGTCGCGCAGGAGTATCCCAGAACTTGGGAGAAAGCCAGTCAGGAGATGTTGCAAATGCTTGATGATACGGATTTGACAGGGAAGGATGTGGTGATCTTCGGAAACATCGATCAGGAAAATAGCATGCGCATAGCTCAGAAGCTGTTGGATATGGATAGAGGCTTTGTATTTTACGGCTATACTCAGCAAGGTTCCCATCGTTTGCCAGGATATGTGTTCAATCCGGTCTGGCAGGATATGGTTCATAGCGATCCCGGTTTTGCACATGCGGTAATTACTCTATATAGAACAGCAGAAGGCTGGAGGATGTATGAAGGCATCTGGAGCAAGCTTCCATAAATCGCTTTTGGAAGGGACATTGGAGTACGCTTTGCCCTTTTTCGTGGCTTGGGGCGAAAACATCGTTATATTTTCCAGTATAAGTACATATATTAGGAAGGAACGACTGCAGTGAATAGCAATCTTGGCATCCATCAATTTATGCCTGATAAGGTGTGGAAGTGGAAGATATTGGAACAGAAGGTGGCCAATGTGCTAGCTTTGCACGATTATCAGGAGATTCGGCTGTCTGTCCTGCAGGATTACGAGGTAATCCACCAGGGAATTACCGCACTAATGCAGGAAGATGAAGTCGAACACGCCACCGAAGGCATTGTCAATCTGTCCCGTCCCAATGGAGATATCAGCCTGCTTACTCTACGCCCGGAAGGCACCATCAGCGTGTTGCACCACACAGCGCAGATTATTAAGGACAGAGATGTGCACCGCTTCTACTATATGGGTCCGATGTTTCGCAAAGAAAACAGCGCAGCACCCAGGGAATTTCATCAATTGGGAGTGGAGCTATTAGGCAGCGACAGCGTGATTTCGGAGAATGAAGTGATTTCATTGGGGATTAATATCTGCCAAAACCTGGGATTGAAAGATGTCCGGCTTCACCTCAACAGCTTTGGCTGCCAAGTCTGTCGTCCTGCCTATGTTTCAGATATGAAAGACTATCTGGACAAACACAAGGACGGATTGTGCACACCTTGCTTTACAAAGCTATACACCAATCCCTTTGCGGATCCGGGCTGTGATAACGAGCAGTGCTGGGAAACCATCACGAAAGGTCCGCGGATGCTGGATTACCTTTGCCCAAAGTGCAAAAAAAACTTTAGCCGGGTAAAGATGATCCAAGCCAATCTGGCACACGAATACACGATCAATCCACGCATGTTCAAGAACTTCGCTTATTACAACGAGACCGTGTTTGACTTCGTAATCCGCAACGGGGGCAATGACTTGGTGATCGGCGGTGGCGGGCGTTATGACTTTCTTTCACAGATGATTACCGGCAAGAAGATCCCCGCGGTGGGTTTTTATCTGAATATCGACAGCATTTTTGACACGATGGATCGGCGAGGGCTGTTTACTCCTCTGGACAAGTCTTTCAGCGTTTACATTGCCTCGCAAAGCGAAGACCTGGAGATGATGATGCTGCAGATAGCTCAGGAACTGCACGATAACGATATCAAGACTGTACTCAGCACGGACAAGCACAGCATCGATGAGGATGTGGTTTTAGCTCAAAAAGCCCTCTGTGAACTGCTGATCGTGATCCGGGATGAGAATGTGCGTGAGGGTAAGATCCTGATGCGCAACATCATCAAAGAACATCAGGATTACATCGGGCTCCACGAGATCACGGATGCCATTCTGCTGGCCCGCAAATCTTTAAATAACTCATAACAAGGAGATACAATGAAATCCATCATGACACACAGTGCACCGGCTGCTATCGGCCCTTACTCGCAGGCAGCATTGAGGAACGACACTTTGTTTGTTAGCGGTCAATTGGGGATAGATCCAAATACCGGGAATATGGCAGATGGTTTTGAAGCCCAGGCGAATCTGGTGTTTCAGCACTTGAAAGCCATATTGGAAGCTGCCGGTATGGGAATGTCTCATGTAATGAAAGTAACAGTGTTTATGAAAGATATGAACGATTTTGCCCTGCTAAATGAGATCTATGCACGCAACTTCAGTGCACCATATCCGGCTCGTGAAGCCGTTCAGGTGGCGCGCTTGCCCAAAGACGGCTTAGTAGAAATATCCGTGATCGCGATGAGGTAATACCTTGAGCATCACTACAAAAGGCGGAGACCAGGGTAGCACCTCTTTATACACCGGCGAAAGGGTGTTGAAGAGCGATCTGCGTGTGGATGCCTATGGCAGCTTGGACGAACTGGATGCCTTCATCAGTGAAGCCAAACACCATATAGGAGATGTGGAGATCAAAAAGCTCTTGCTGGACACTCAAAACCGCCTGTACCGTGTGATGGGAGAGCTTGCCACACCGGATGGAAGCTATCTGATGCCCATCTGCAAGGAAGAAGTGGATGCCATCACGGATACTATTCACCTCTATGAGGAGCGGGTAAATCTGCAAGGCTTCGTGGTTCCGGGATCCTGCATTGCCAGTGCGCATTTGGATATTTGTCGCACCGTTGCCCGTCGTGCCGAACGCCGGGTAATCGCTTTGGCACAAGCCTCGGATGTCCCTCCCAATCTGATAAAATATGTGAACCGGCTCTCAGATTTCTTTTTTATCCTGGCCCGCGCAATCGAGGTTCAGGAAGGAGTATTGACATACAAAAGCAAACTTGATACAGGTTGCAATAAAACATAAAGACAAGCAGCTGTGCCCAATAAGCAGATTATTATGTAAGCTGCAGGGCCAGAAAGGCAGATTTTCTGATGCATTAGGAGAATGGAATATGTACAAGATAGTATTGATAAGACACGGTGAGAGCGAATGGAACAAAGCTAATCTCTTTACCGGCTGGACGGACGTTGATCTTTCGGAAAAAGGCATGCTGGAGGCCAAAGAAGCCGGAAGACGCCTCAAAGAAGCCGGCTTTAGCTTCGATGAAGCTCACACCTCGGTATTAAAACGAGCCATCCGTACATTGTGGATGGTCTTAGACGAGATGGACTTGATGTATATCCCCATCCAGCATGATTGGCGGCTTAATGAACGCCATTACGGGGCATTACAGGGTTTGAACAAAGCAGAGACAGCCGCCAAATACGGTGAAGAACAGGTGTTGGCCTGGCGCAGAAGCTACGACACGCCACCTCCCGCGCTGGATAAAAACGATGAGCGCTATCCCGGTGCTGATATTCGCTACAGGCATCTGGAAGAGAAGCATATCCCTCTATGTGAATCTTTGAAAGATACCGTAGCGCGTACCATGCCCTTCTGGAAAGATGTGATTATTCCACGCCTGGCAGCAGGTCGCAAGATGGTGGTAACAGCCCATGGCAACAGCTTGCGCGCTATTGTGAAAAACCTCGATCAGATCTCTGATAGCGAGATCGTGAGCTTGAATATCCCTACCGGGATTCCTCTGGTTTACGAATTCGATAAGGACCTACAAGTCCGCAATCGATATTATCTGGCCGATGAAGAAGAAGTGAAGGCAGCGGCCAATAAGGTGGCAAATCAAGCCAAGAACTAACGTGATCAGCTGGCTGGTGCAGGATGTTCCATACCAAGCGGAGCTGCCAGTTCTGTTCTTTGGTATGGGAGTATATGAATCAGGCAAAAAAGCTTGACTAATATCCATCTACGCAGAACATGGCAAAAAAAACCAGAAGGAGTCTTATCATGGCTGTTAAGATTGATAAAGAAACCTGCATCGGCTGCGGAGCATGCGTGGATGTATGTCCCGTAAGCGCTCTTAGCCTTGTTGACGGTAAAGCTGATTGTGATGAAGGCACTTGCATTGATTGCGGGGCTTGCATTGCTACATGTCCGGTATCGGCCATCAGCGAGTAAGCAAACTACTCAACAGATTCAGGTGGAGTGAGCAGCATAGCAGCTTCTCCACCTTTTAGTAAAAGGAGATTTTTATGAAAAGATACACATTCCTGCTGCTCTTGCTATATCTTTGTTCAGTCTTATTCTCATCGGATGTAAGCGGGATACAGAGCGGAACCTGGACTGCTGCGAACAATCCGTATGTCCTGGTCGGAGACGTCACTGTCCCAGCCGGTTCCACCCTAACTATAGAGCCTGGCGTATTGGTTCAGGCCATGGGTAACTATCAGATCAATGCCGAAGGCAATATCCAAGCTATCGGTACAGAGACAGACAGCATACGCTTTGAGAATGCCCAGACTCCGCCCACGAATCTCTGGAAAGGCATTCGCCTGGAAAATGAAACGGAAGAGAGCAATTTCATGCACATCGTGGTGGAATATGCCGAATATGGCATCAATGCAGTAGATTCTCCCATGGAAGTCTCCTACAGCCGCTTTAGCTACAACCAGCGTGGCCTCCACCTTTATGGCATCGGCAATCTCAATCCTGCAGTTATGGATGTGCACCACAACATCATTGAACATACCATGCAAAACGGTATCTTGGTGCCTCAGAACAGTAATGCCTGGATTCATCACAATGAAGTGCGCTACAACGGCACTGTAACCCAATACTACGGTGCAATCCAACTGGCAAACCAATCTGCCGGTGGACAAAACAATCCCATCATCGAGCACAACTATATCCACGACAATTTTAAACAGGGCATCACTGCATGGGATATTGTAGGAGCTGGAGCGATCAACGCTACCATCCGTTACAACCACATAGAAGGCAACCTCACCGGTATCTATCTGCTGAATGCCAGCGGTGTGGTTCACGACAACCTGATTATAAACAACTTTATCCCCGGAGATACCAATAGCGGTGCCGGCATGATGATCGGTGGTGCCACGTCGATGCCTTATATCGCCGGAAACACCCTTACCGGAAATTTCACCGGATTCTATATCACCGGCAACGCCATGCCCGTCCTGGGTGATCTTGCTTTGAATCATCCTTTTGCTTATGGACAAAATGTCATTCAAGACAACATCGACGAGAGCAACACTCTGCACTCTGTGGTTTGCGCCAGTTACAGCGCCAGCCAAAACGTAATCAAAGCTGAAAACAACGATTGGGGAGTATATACTCCGTTCGAGATCGGCATCGGCATCATGGACAACAACGACAGCGCCAGCCTGCCTACAGTGGATTTCGAACCTTGGTTCCAGCCGCAGACCGGCGTCACTCTCAGCGGTTCATTCTCTTGGGATACAGAAGACTACGACGAAATAAGCCCCACAGAACTCAATCTGCTCCTTGTGGATCCGGTGAGTGGCGAGATTCTGGAAACACATGACCTGGATGCCAATCCCTTCACGATAGAGACTGAAGTAACAGGTAGTTTTTACGTCCTGCTCAACGAACCTACACCTTCCCGCCAGATTTACGCTGCTCCGGGCAGCTTGATCAGTCCCACAGAATTTGATGCTTCCACAGGAGAAGACATCGTTCTGGGCGATATTTACATCGATTCTTGGCAACATTATCTGAAAGAGCAGCGGGGCGAGAGCGAAATCATCAATGGCAGAGAGGTCTTCCCGATCTCCAAAAGCATGCTGTTCCTGGCTCCCCATATTATCGACTACTTCTATGATGAGGGCGACAACCGCTATATCTATCGTCATGAGGAGTTTGACGGCGAGCAGTGGAACACTGTGGATTTCGGCTTTGATCAGATCTACGATCAAATCGCCAATTTCAACCATTCCTACACTTGGCAACAGAATTATGTAGAGAACGGCATAGCAGTTACCTACATCGTAGGTGTTAGCATCGATGACGCTGGAGATCGTACTTTTGTAACAATGGATCAGTCCTGGAATCAGCTTTTGCGCCGCATTACCGGTGCGGATTATGAGCGCATGTATGTGATTACGGATGGCAGTGTAAGCACCATGCTGGAAGTTGAGGAACCCACAGCGGGGCTGCGATATATGTTCTTCCGTATGCCTCCGCAAAATCCATCGGATCTGAGGTTGCGCAGCGAATTAGTTGAAGACACATCCTACAATTTGGAGTTTTGGTGGAATCCTCCCACCATGCCGCTGAACGACATAGATGGTTACAAGCTTTATTGGCAAAGAAGCGGAGAAGAACCTCAACTTTACACCACCATTCCCAGCTTTCATACATCCTGGACGCTATGGGGCGTAACGGGAAACGGCACTTACAACTTTTGGCTGACGGCTACGAACGGCGAAGTTGAAACCGAGCCCAGCAACTTCGTAACCATCACCCTTACTACTGCCAATGAGGATCTGGTCCAAAAGCCTCAGCTTTCGGTGTATCCAAACCCAGTTAGCTTTGGGAACAATGCTGCCTTGCACCTGAACGTAAAAGGCATGGACAAACCCATGCTAAATATCTACAACCTCCGCGGTCAATTGGTCTATGACAGCGCCATCAAGAACGAAAAGAGTACTTGGAACGGCAAAGACAATAGCGGCAGAGCTTTGGGCAGTGGCGTCTATTTCATGCGCCTTGAGGATGCCAACAAACAGCGGATCAACAAAAAGATCATAGTTACAAAGTGACGAGTATGCAACAATCGCAATGGCAACAGAAGGCTGTACAAAGCTTTGACACAGGCTACAACTGCGCCCAGAGCGTATTCGTTGCCTTTGCTCCCGCTTTGGGACTGGATGAAAAGACTGCTCTGAAGATTGCTTCCACATTTGGTGGCGGAATGCATAGAGGAGCCACCTGCGGAGCCCTGACTGGAGCGATGATGGCCCTGGGCCTGGCAGCGGGTTTTAGCGAATACAGCCCCGAAGCCAAGGATGAGATCGGCGGTTTGACCCGCGAACTGGTATTACGCTGGCAGGATCAATTCGGTGAGCTGGACTGCAGGGATATTCTGCAGATTGATCCATGTGATCCAGAGCAAAAAACAAGCTGCCCGCGAAGCCGGAATCCTGGCCGAGCGTTGCCCAAATTGTGTGAACGGAGCGGTTCAAATTCTCTCCGATATCTTGCGGGAGCTTGATGTTTTGTAATTAAGAATATCTTCCATATATGGAGACAAGGTAACCAAATGGCTTGTCCCTACTGGAAAACTATAAGAAAGCCCTTAGGAGGTAATATGTCCGAGATAATATATGTGAAAGGACGCGAAATACTGGATTCCCGGGGAAATCCCACCGTGGAAGCCGATATACATCTGGAGAGCGGTATCAGTGCCCGGGCATCAGTGCCCAGCGGCGCATCCACCGGCGAACGTGAAGCCATCGAACTGCGGGATGGCGACAAATCCCGCTATATGGGCAAAGGCGTATTGAAAGCCGTACAAAACATCGATGAGATCATAGGCACGGAACTCTTGGGCATGGAATCTCAAATGCAGGCCAATCTGGATATGATGATGCTGGAACTCGATGCCACGGATAACAAGGCGAAATTGGGCGCTAATGCCATTTTAGCGGTCTCGATGGCTGCTGCACGCGCTTCCGCCATGGAACTGGACATCCCGCTATATCGCTATTTGGGCGGTGTGAATGCCTTCACTCTGCCAGTTCCGATGAGCAACATCATCAATGGTGGCGAACATGCCGACAATAATGTGGATATTCAGGAATTTATGGTGATGCCTCTGGGTGCCCGCACTTTCCGCGAGGCTCTGCGCATGAACGCTGAAGTATTCCACAACCTGAAGGCCATTCTAAAGGGGCGCGGCCTTGCCACTTCAGTGGGAGACGAAGGCGGTTTTGCCCCCAATCTGGCTTCCAATGAAGAAGCTTTGATCGTGATCGTGGAAGCCATTAGTAAAGCCGGATACAAACCCGGTGAAGACATCTTTATCGCTCTGGATGCCGCCGCTTCATCCTTCGTGCAGAACGACGGCAAATACGCCATCGACGGCAAGATTCTATCCAGCGAAGAGCTGATCTCCTATTACGAAGAGATCGTTGCCAAATACCCTATCTGCTCCATCGAAGACGGTCTGGCAGAAAACGATTGGGATGGCTGGAAGCTCTTGAACAAACGCCTGGGCAACAGGATTCAACTGGTGGGTGACGACCTGTTTGTCACCAATCCCAAACTGATCCGCAAAGGTATAGCCGAACAAGCTGCCAATTCCGTGTTGATCAAACTCAATCAGATCGGTAGCGTCAGCGAGACCATCGATGCCATCAACACCGCTCACAAAGCGGGTTGGACTGCTGTTGTCTCGCACCGTAGCGGCGAGACCGGAGATACCTTCAT
Organism: Candidatus Cloacimonadota bacterium; assembly: GCA_023228285.1. Taxonomy (GTDB): domain Bacteria; phylum Cloacimonadota; class Cloacimonadia; order Cloacimonadales; family Cloacimonadaceae; genus UBA5456. Next base: position 164,020 of record JALOBM010000001.1, read on the forward strand.
TGCAGATCTGGTAGTGGCGTTGAACACTGGACAGATCAAGACCGGAAGCATCTCCCGCAGTGAAAGAGTGGAAAAATATAACCAGCTCTTGCGCATTGAGGAAGAACTGGGCGAAGCAGCTCGGTTCCCCGGAAGATCCGTGATCAAACAACTAGCCAAATAACCTTATCTCTTTATATGCCTCTGCCAATGGCGGGGGCTTTTTATCTTATCCGCACTTTCCACTCCCAGAGAATCATCGCGTATCGAAGCAGATATCATTGGGTTATAGTCGGGTGACCACTCGATGATAACAGCTTAATATCTGCTTCACCATACCTTGAACATCTCGGGAAGCAGATGCGGTTATGTTATTGCAGAGTGATATTGCGGAGTACTTTCCCACACACTGCCCGGCATCTGTGGCAGCATCCATTGATAGGGCAAAGCTTGACAGATATGCGCCATCCAAATAGCTTTCACCAAAACAATACGAGGAGCTCGAATGAAAGAGCTGAAGCTTGACCTTTCGAACCTGGCAGAGCTGTTTCGGAATAATCTTCCCGAAGACAAAGTAGCGGCAGCCCAAACTGTGTTTCTAAAAAAAGCGTCTGAAGCTATGCATGATTTTTACACGGGAAAGATGCAAAGCCTGCCCAAGGCCGGTATCTATGGTTTCAATTGGTTCAATATATGGTACACACCCGGTGTATCCAAGGTTTCCACCACAATCAGAGAAGATCCCGAAGCCTCCTACCGGTTGTCGAACCGCGGCAATCTGGTGGCTGTGGTTAGTGACAGCACCAGAGTATTGGGCGATGGGGATTGCGGTCCCACAGGCGGTTTGGGCGTGATGGAAGGTAAAGCGATGCTGATGAAGTATCTCGGTGCGTGTGATGCGATTGCCTTATGCGTGAACAATCGTGATGAAAACGGAAAACCGGATGCCCAAAAGCTGATCGATTTTGTGAAAATGCTACAGCCCAGTGTGGGTGCGGTGAACCTGGAGGATATCTCTCAACCGAATTGCTATCGGGTATTGGATGAACTGCGCGAAAGCTGCGATATTCCGGTATGGCACGACGACGCTCAGGGCACGGCCTGCGTTACCCTTGCCGGGGTGATCAATGCGCTCAAACTGACCAGTAGAAAGATTGCGGAAAGCTCCTTTGTCCTCTTCGGCGCAGGCGCTGCCAATAGCACTATTGCCAGCTTTTTATTATGCGAAGGGGCAAATCCCGCCAAAATGGTGATCTTCGATAGCAAAGGCGCGCTTCACGCTGCGCGGCATGATATTCAGAATAATCCTGGAAAGTACAAACAATGGGCGCTGGCGCAAAAGACCAATCCTCGTAAACTGAACAGCATGGAAGAAGCCATGCTGGGTGCCGATGTGCTGATCGCCCTCTCTACTCCCGGACCCGGTACTATCAAGCCGGAGTGGATCCGCCTGATGGCAGCCGATTCCATCGTATTCAGTTGTGCCAATCCCGTTCCGGAGATCTATCCTCATGAAGCTCATAAAGCTGGAGCCCGCATCGTTGCCACAGGTAGGGGGGATTTTCCCAATCAGGTAAATAACTCCGTGGGTTTTCCGGGCATCCTGAAGGGCGTATTGACCGTAAGAGCGAGGAAAATAAGCGATGGCATGGCGATTGCCGCGGCGCATTCTCTGGCATCCTTCGCGGAAAACAGGGGTATAGACTTCGGCAATATTGTGCCCACCATGAATGAGACTGAGGTTTTTGCGCATGTAGCGGCGGATGTGGCAGCACAAGCGGTAAAAGAGGGACTGGCACGGCTTCCGATGAGCCGCGAGGAAGTGTATGAAAGCACTCTAAGGCAAATCAATTCCACCAGAGAATTGTGCTTCAAAATGATGGAAGAAGGGCATATACCCTCTCCTCCGCAAAAGCTATTACAGGATGTATTTGACGCGTGTTTAGCCGATTTCAAAGCCTGAGAAAAAAGTTTGAACAGCCGCTCTTGAAAAAGCTTTCCTATGTTCTGCGACTGCTGTTCTCGCTGGGCTTGCTCTATGTGATATTTCGGCACATCGATCTGCCGGCAGCTTTAATACAGGTAGCTCAGTTACCCTGGCATATTGCCATCATCATCATGGCTTTATCCTGCATACGACACTATATCCAGATCAACAACTGGCGCTGTGCTTTGCACTTGAATCCAGCCTATGAGTATAAACGCAAAGAGGTCTATAGCTCTTATCTGTTGGCGCTACCACTACGTTTTGTAATTCCGGGGGGGCACGCCTCTTTTGCCAAAGTATTCTATCTGAAAAATAGCAGTTTACTGGCTTCGGTGATCTCCACCACCACCGAACGCTTGTTTATGACTTGGGCTACCTGGACTTTTGCGGCAGTGGCGGCCTTCTATGCCGTGCCGGGACTCTCGCTGTATCTGCGGATCGGGATGATCCTCTTTGCGGCCTTTATGCCGCTTTGGGCAGCGCTGATTATGCAAAGTAGGCAATCCTGGCGCAAGTACCTGCCCGACTACGGTCTGCAAGCGCCAAGGATGATGCTGCTGCAAATAGCAAATACCCTTGTAATGTATGTGCAATACTACCTTATCCTGAATGTACTGGCCAGCATTTCTGCCGTGGATACTTGGCTGTCCATGGCACTTACCAATGTGTCCAATTCCATCCCGATCACGATCTCCGGACTGGGTTTACGCGAAGGTTTTGCCATTCACTTCCTGGATGAGTATGGATTTACCTCCGAACAAGCAGTGGCAGCTACGTTGAGCTTGTTCTTCTTTCAGGATCTGATCCCCGCAGCAGTGGGTTCGGTGGTCCTACTGCGTGCCCGGCGTCCTGTATAAATGGATTATGCATTGGAGTTCATTTGGCCTTACGTATCTTATTGTATACCTATAAGTTAGTTGGTCAAAATAGACTTCTATTAATACAGTATATCTGTTAATAGCATCAAAATAATCCCTGTAAAATAAACACCGTAACGAGCTGACGGTAAAGATGCTGCGTACATAAAATCTGATGCTGAATAAAGATTATGGTTGAAATTTTGTGATTTTGCATATCATATTTGTTGAAATGCCCATTTTGAAGCCCTGTCTATTTATATGATATAGAAGTACTAGCTTTGCTTTCAAGATGAAGATTTCAATACAAAAAGGAGAACACAGAAATGAGGACAAAATCGATTTTCGTCCTATTATTCATTGTACTAGGCGCATATCTGTATGGAGCCATGGAAACCGGTCCCGGCTGGAGTTATGGATAAGAATTGGGAATTGCCCGGGGTGATAATGCCGGTATAGGCGGATCCATGGATCTGAAGAAGGGAGATTCGGACATAGTGCCCATTATTCCGCTTGGCATCGGACTCCAAACCCAATTGAAACCGGGTGTGAACCTGGAAGTATCGTTGGGTTACAATTTGGCAAATTCGGACTATCTGGACGGAGTAAAAAGGATCACTGATGACAACATGAACACCTTTACCGGCGAAGCTCAGGACGGCTTCTACAATCTGAGCGTAGGCCTGGCATACCACAGCCCTGACAGCAAAGTAAAGAAGGCAAAGGCGAAACTCTGCCCAGAGCAGATAACGAAACCGAGGAAGGACGCGCAAAAAACCGCCGCATCGAATTTGAAGTGGAATAATCCACAATTGTAGATAAATTAGAGGAGTCAGATTTGGCTCTTCTTTTTTAGTGCAGTTCTCCAGTTCTCCGGATTAGCTTCTTCGGCTCAGTTGTACTGCCTATCTCATTGCGTAGCGGATACTATCGATCATCAATGATACTAACTCTTCCCACAGGATTCGAGGTTTATTTAGATTAACGATTGTTGATGAATATCAGCACGATATTGGATGCGGTAAAGGAAATTGAGTTTAGGTCTTGACATAAAATCAAACAACAATAATCATACATTCATGTTGAAATAGTTACATCAGTGATGCAGGTTGATTTGTTTCATTTGTCCTGTTTCTCGAAACAATGAGTTGGAAATTACACCAACAATTGGTATGCAATAAAAGGACATCTCAATAGCCCGCAGTCCTACGTGTAGTGTATGCTAAATTTTGATACCTGACAAAGTGGCGTCTCCCAGTTCAATAGGAGTACGTAAATATAGATAGTGTGTTTAGTAGCCAGATAATTGGCTCACTTTAATCTGTGAAAAGGTAAATATGGTAAACCGATTTATGTATAAAGACAGAGAGCACTTTGATAACATGATTTGGCTTGCCAGCAAGTAAACAGGAGAAAATGAAATGTTTACTCACACATGTAAATTCGCATCGCACTTTGGAATTCTACCAAGAGCTGCGGGCCATGTAGTAGCAGGGAACGCACAATTTGATCTAGCGGGGGGGGGGGGGGG
>JALOBM010000155.1 GCA_023228285.1 Candidatus Cloacimonadota bacterium
CGCAGTGACCTAAAAAAAATCTCAAAATAGAATAGAATTTAACACTGTAAATGCCGGCCTGTTGTTGTTTTACCTACATCGGCGCCAGCCAGTTGACTATCAGGCATTTCTAAAGGCTATGGAAGGGACTCTCTCCTTCATTCTGGGGTGGAACCCCAAGATTGGTCATGCTTAATATCTATAAGAGCCTCCCGAATCCCAATCAGGGCGAATTTCTCAAGTATTGGTTCAGTTTTGTCCCATGACTTAAGCAGGGCAAACAGCTGATCTTCGGTTAGGTATCCTTTTCCAACCTTCAGAAACCCCTTTGACCTATATTACAAACTTTGACCCGCCCTAAAATTTTCATTTACCTGATTATCTACTACTTGACTTCACTCAGTCAAGCAAAAGTTTGACCCATAATACAAGCTTTTTTTTTTGTTAAAAGGATTTGCCGTTTTACCTTGCCATCGATAATAAATTGTATTACAATGAGATTAACAAGTGGCCGTAGAAAAGACGACAGAACCTTTCAGCCAATATCTGCATGGCTACTCCAAATGGGGAAGGCGGTGCTTATGAAGTTTCCAGGGTTAGACGAAATCCGATTGTGTACCAAGTAAACCGTAGAGGATTGCCCATTTTTGAGATAATCGTAGTATTCACTTACCAATAACTAAAACTAATAAAAATGAAAAAATTTGTTCGTTCTGCCTTTGGTGTATTATTGTTTGCCGTATTGGCTTTTAATTCATATTTTATGTTAGCAAATGTTCCAGGCGGCGACGCTTGTTATGGGAGCACGACCCCGACCGTTTATCCTTATGGAGCAGACGGTAAGGAAGAGACTTTTGACTGCACTGTCGGAAACATTGTGTGGCGCAATTTAAATTGTTGTGATGAGTCCTATACCACTCTCCACAGCTGTGGGCTAAAGGAATTATATAAATGTAAGCCGATACACATTCCTGTAAAATAATTAGGCTTAATGGTAATTTTATTCATTTGCTAATTAGTAGCATCTACAGATCAGTAATACTAATTATTTACTTAGATAAAAGAAGCGATGAGCAGGAAAATATTTATTGTTGGAGTTATAGTCTTTCTTTCTCTGCTATTTGGAATTTCTTGTTCAAGAAAAGAAACGGCTCGCAAATTGATTAATTGCACGTCACTTGAAATTGATCCTCATAAAGCCCAAAACACAAATATTTCCGAATTTGCCAGTAGTATATCATATATAAAACTGGAAACAAACGTTAACTGTTTGGTATCCAGTATTTCGGACTTTACTGTTTATGACGATAGGTTTTACTTTATCGATTACCATCAAGAGTTAGTGTATTGTTTTAATAATGAGGGAAAGTTCGTTTTTAAGATAGATAAAAAGGGGAAAGGACCGGGAGAATATATTAATATTTCAAGCTTTGCAATAGACAAAGAAAACCGACAATTATTGATCTACGACAGATCTAAAATGGAAGTATTGTATTATAACCTGGAAGGGACATATCAAAAATCTGATAGGGTAAAATTCCAGAGGGCAGAGATGGGGATAATAGATTCTAAATCCTACTATTTTTACAACTACGACATGCCCGATCCAAGCTTTGTTTTGCAAAGAATTGAACGAAATAGTACGAGACTGATTTCAGAGCATATTCGCCAATGTAGAAATACTGATTATTTGAGACATACGGTATTTAATCATGACAACTCCAGATTAACCTTTAATTATGGATTTAATGATACAATTTTTAGTATTAACAGCGATGGATCAATTGATCCACTTTTCAATATTATTTTTAAAGGGAAGTCCAAGCTCTTTGAGAAATTAAAAAATGTCGATCGTGAAGATACTGAATCACAAAAGGCATTAAGGATGAATCAGGAATGGTCCAATATTCAGTATCACAGAACTTCCCAAAACTATTTACTAGCCATCTACGATAGCAATTCAAGAATTAGCCTGATATTGCATTCAAAAAAATCTGGTCGGGTTTTAAATATGAGCTCGGTACTAAACGACATTGATGGTGTCCCATTAGGCTTCTATCCGAAATACATCACTGATAGTGTTTTCTACTACATCGTCAATCCTTTAGAAATATTGAACCTGGTGGAAGACAAAACTAATATGATTTCAAGTTCTGCAATTAAGGAGATACTACCAATTGATGATATGAGTAATCCAATCATCGCTATTGTCCATATTGATCAATTCTAGCTATGAGGAAATATCAGTTTGTGTCATTCTTAATTCTAACTTTGTTAACGGTACTTTCATGTATCATTGTATTTATTAAATATCAACATTTACGAAATGATTGTTACGATGATTCAAAAACAGACACTGATATTTTGCAGTTGGTTAAAAACAATTACCTTATTTCCAGTGAGATTGAAAGTATAAAGTTATCTAAGAACTTGATACTACACTCAAATAGTGGAGATTCCATTACGATAAGAGATTTAATGAGAAATGGGGATTATGTCATTATGTGGGTTTCAAAGGGTTTCTGTGATAGTTGCGTCTATGAAACTATTTCTTTAATTAACAGCTTATTCACTGAGAAACTAAAGACCAGATTTGTAATAGTTCAAGCTCATTCGGATCGTTCCAGCATTGATTTGTCTTCTGTAAGCACGCGATTTTATCTTGCCAAGAAAGAAAATTCTGATCATGACCTAGTTTTCTCAATACCAGCATTCTTGTTTTTAGCCGATAGTTGCTTAAATGTAAAATCAGGAATAGTCATTGATAGTAGATATATGGATTTAGTTGCCTCACACATTAAAATGTTGAGAACAGGTCTTTTAACCCAATCAATTCATTAGACTAATTTGAAAACTGTAGTGGCCCCCTAACACTTCGGACATGATTACTAATAAAAACTAAAGTTTCCCATGTCTAGGCGACAAGTTTTCGCAATTTCTGCTTCTCCATTAGTTTTAGCTGATCTTCTACAGTTGGTTTTTGTAAATAATTAAAAGACAATTAATTAAGAGGGACGAAAAATTTCTTGGCACCACAAGTGACCCATAATAGAGCGATCATATTCTTAGATTACTATAGCGTACGAATGGCTGGTGGAAGTGCCACACCGACTGCTTTACAAACGTTTGAACAAACCCCCCGACTCGCGGTGCGGATGACGATCCGGGAGGAACCTTCTTCCAGGGTCACTTCCCGCAGAGCTGACAAATCCCGTTTAATGTCTTCCCACTCCAGATCCAGATTCTGTTGGCTG
>JALOBM010000156.1 GCA_023228285.1 Candidatus Cloacimonadota bacterium
AGGCAGGGGCAGGTCATTATCTATTGTTTTTGGTATATGTACGAAGCTTATCGTGAGTCCGCGCTTGTTCATGGCGTAATCAGCAACACATGAAGCCGTGTAGGCCGTATCGTCACCGCCTATAGTTATAAGATGAGTGACACTGAGCTCTATCAGCGCATCGACCACCCTGCGGAGGTCTTCCTCTTTTTTTGTCGGGTTGTACCTTGAGGTGCGTATCACGCTGCCGCCGTCCGAGTGTATACGGCTGACCATTTCTATCGTGAGCGGTACGACATTTTTCTCTCCCTTTGCAAGACCCGAGAAACCGTCATAGACTCCATAAACATCCCAGCCTGATTTTTTTGCTTCGATGACTGCGGAACTTATAACGCTGTTTATCCCCGGAGCTGGTCCGCCCCCGCATACTATAGCAAGCGTTTTCTGTGTGATCTCGGTCATATGGCAACTCCCCTTCCTCTTTCCTGCCTGTTTCCTGTCTGAGCGGCAAAACGAGTCAATCTCATTCTGATCTCTATATATGACGAGACGATTTACACAAGGCAGGGGGATAATTTCTCCTCCACCCTGATGATCGGGGCATTGTGTTTTAAGTAATATTTTACACGATGACGAGATAAATCGATAATACAAATCCTGCTGTTTAGTTACCGGGACTGAGTTTGAGTCTGTTTTGGGGATCAATGCCGCAAGCCCTTCATCAGGAAGCAAAGTCTTCGGAATGGTTCTGGAAACGGAGGCCATCTGGCAGCGGAGAATCTTTTTTGCTTTCTCCCCCCGACTTGAACTCTGATCTGGGGGCCCACTTTTTTTCATGTTCCGGCGCTTCGAAGAGGGCAGCAGGTTTTATTATGCCCTGTTTGAATTCCCTGTTGATGGAGTCCACGGCCGAGGCTACCCTGAGTTTCTTTTCATCTCCCCCGTTTTCTTCTTCGAAGAGAGCTGCCTGCCTTCCTGCGGAAATATCTGAAAAATTAGAAAGTATGACACCGCACTTTTTATATTTGTATCCCGGGATGAAGATCTCCTTCAACATCTTTTCAGCGCTGCTCATGAGGTCTGCGTCGAGGGATACGGGCCTTATAAAAGTTGTCTCGCGGCCGTTGGCATAAAATTTTTCCGCATCAAACCTGCTTGTCGATATGAAAACAGACATTTTCCCCGTCGTCTGCCTGGCCTTGCGCAGCTGTTTCGCCGCTGAGACCGTAAAACAGAGAAGTGGATCCAGCATCTCTTCGTATGTAGTTATGGGATTTCCGAACGAACGGGAGACCATTATAGACTTTGGAGGCCTGCCGCCGGTATCCAGTGCATATGCCTGATGGCCCTTGAGTTCCCATGACGTGTAGAGACTCATTATGCCAAAAGTCTTTTTAACCCACATCTCATCTTTTTTGATAAAATCCGCAGCTGTTTTTATTCCCGACTTATCCAATTTTGTGCTTATCTTACGCCCTATGCCCCATATGTCGGCACATTCAAATTGTGACATGAAACCCATATCCATATATCTCGCCCTGTCCATCCAGAAGACTCCCCCCGTCTCATCGTTTTTTTTGGCATATTCAGTTGCCAGCTTGGAAAGGGTCTTTGTAGGCGCTATGCCTATGGATACGGGAATACGGCATTTGTCCCATATGTCTTTCTTTATCATACGGCAGTAGGATAAAGGGTCTTTTACGTTTGATATCCCCATGTTGAAAAAGGATTCATCTATAGAGTATATTTCGACTGCATCTGTATAGAGTTTGATCCGGGACATAATTTCGGCAGATATCTCCTGGTATAAAGACATGTTTGTGGACCTGATGGCAACGCCGTTGAAAGCAAGCATGTTCCTTATCTTGAAATAGGGATCCCCCATTTTTACTCCCATTTTTTTGACTTCGTTGGAACGGGAGATCACACAGCCGTCATTGGAAGAAAGAACTACGACCGGCCGGCTGTCGAGGTCATTGTCGACCCGGCGTTCGCATGAAACAAAGAAGTTGTTGCAGTCAGCAAGGGCTATAGATCTTTCATGTATAAGATCAGAAGTTTTCATATTGTCATCTCCCGCTTTATATATGACCTGACAGTATATATAACATGCAGTAATCTGTCTGTCAACATTTAGTATAAACTGACAATTAAAATGTTCTATTCTGAATACTATTGCAATAAAAATTTATAATGGTCTTCGTTTTTCTCTCTCCTCCAATATGGGGCCGGAAGTGATAATATTAAAAGACTGTGACACATGACCAAGGAGGCATCTCATGGGCAGCACAAGGCTTGAGTTTCTTATCGTTGACCCGCAGAACGATTTCTGCGATCCAAAAGGCGCCCTCTACGTACCCGGAGCACGTGAGGACTCCGTCAGACTTGCTGATACAATAAAGAGACTCAGGGATAAGGTCAGCCATATAAGCGTTACTCTGGACACACATCGTCTTATAGACATCGCCCACCCCATCTTCTGGATGGACCCTGAAGGCAGACATCCAAATCCTTTTACTCTGATCACAAAGGAAGACCTCAAAAAGGGACTTTGGCACACAACAGTGCCGGGGCACATGGAGAGGGCTGTAAGCTACGTGGAAGAGCTGGAAAAAAACGATCGCTACGTGCTCTGCATCTGGCCTCCCCACTGCCTTATAGGATCATGGGGACACAACATTGCAAAGCCTGTCTATGAAGCCCTGCTTGAGTGGGAAGAGCGCTTTTCTTTTGTCGACTACACCTTGAAAGGACTTAATATGTGGACCGAACATTATTCGGCACTCAAAGCCGATGTCGAGGATCCGGAAGATCCGTCCACCAAGCTCAATGAAAAACTTATAAAGCGGCTTCATGAAACAGACATCCTGGCCATATCGGGACAGGCTCTTTCGCACTGTGTCGCAAACAGCGTCAGGGATCTGGCAGACAACTCGAACGGGGAAGACATCAAAAAACTGGTGCTGCTGACAGACACTACAAGCTCGGTAAAAGGATTTGAAAAATTAGGCGAAGATTTCGTTCTTGAGATGACCGGGCGCGGAATGCAGGTCTGCACATCAGATGAATTTGGGAGGAGCTTCTAATGGGGAAATTTTTTCGTGAGCCGGCAAGCGGGCTCAGCCATCTTGTCGGAGCACTGCTATCCGTAGCCGGGCTGATCTTACTGCTCTATGTGGCCATAACGAACAGGGACGTGTGGCAGATAGTCTCCTTTTCGATATTCGGAGCAAGCATGATTCTCCT
>JALOBM010000157.1 GCA_023228285.1 Candidatus Cloacimonadota bacterium
ATCGCCAAGAAAGCGCTCCACATCATGGGACAGTAATGCACCACCGATGCCGAAGAAATGGATTTTGCCGCCAAAGGTCTTCATCAGCTTTTTACCCGCCAATTTATGCAAAGCCAATCGCGCCGGGGGCAGCTTGTATAGCTCGCGCAACAGCATGTTTTTGGTAAGTTGCGGATAGATCTGCAGTTTAAAGATTTTTTCGATGATGAGGGGAACGGTCAAGATCATGGTAGGGCGAATCTTTTGCATGGCAGGGATGAGGATGCGTGCAGTGGGGGGTTTATCCAGATAATATACACAGGCTCCGGTCATCATGGGGATGATGAAACCCAAAGTGCATTCATAAGTGTGGGATAGCGGCAATACTGAGATCAGGCGGTCGTTTTCATCCACATCCTGAATATGCAGGGTCAGCCAGGCATCCATCACCAGGTTTCGGTGACTCAGCATCACACCCTTGGAACTGCCTGTGGTGCCGGAAGTGTAAATAATAGCGGCAAGATCGTCTTCCGCAGGTTCGCTGCCCACCAGACCAACACTCTCCAGAGCTTTGTTCCGAAAGCGTTTCCATGCGGTTTTACGCTCCAGGATGAATTCCGATAGTTTATCCTTACTCAGGTTGGGTTTGATGGGTGTGAGGTTGTCCATCAAAAAGAGGATAGGCGAATTTTCCAGATCGCTATAGCCGATCTTATCGTAATGCAGGTTCGATACAAAGATAGCTTTCACGCCACTGTGACGGATGATATGGTGAATCTCGTTGAAGTGAAAATCTACCAGAATGGGAACTACTACCGCTCCCATACCGGTAATTGCCAGATAAGCAACTCCCCATTGCGGCAAGTTTTGAGATAGCAGCGCTACGCGATCGCCTTTTTGGATGCCAAAATCTTTCAACATCTCGATGGTCTCGGATATCTGTGAGCCAAGCTGCGCATAAGTTATGGGCTGCCCATCCACCATGGAAAGCGCAGGATGATCTGGGAAAGCAGATATTGTGCGGTCTATCATCCATCTCAGAGTATAGGTATCTATCTTTATCACATTCTCTCCTCATTGAACTTATCTATACAGGATAATCCACATAGATGGGAATATCAAACACTATTCGCATGTTTTCCAGCCAGATATCCTGTACTTACTGCCATCTGAATGCTGAAACCGCCTGTGGGCAGGCTGTATGCCAGGCTTTCTCCAGCTAGATACAAGCCCGGGATCAGGCGCGATTGCATGGTTTTGGCATTTACTTCTCTGAGGGAAACGCCACCAAAATCCGACATGGAGCTTTCCAGACCTTCAATTCCGACAATTGTAAAGGGAGTTTTTTCCAGCAAGCTTGTCAAGGCTTTGCGCTCCGGCGCTTTCAGGTTTGTAGCGGCAATGTCTGCCGGAATGCCGTGTTTATTGCACAGAGCCATCGCCAGAGATTGCGGTAAACCAAGCATTTGCAGAATGCTGGTTACGCGCTTCTTGGGATTGTTTTGAATGAGAGCGGATATCTGGGAGGCATCCGCCAGGCATAGATAGATGTGGTCTCCAGCGTTTAAAGAACGTGAATTGTCCAGGATCAGGGGACCGCTGAAACCGGTGTGAGTGAAGAGCAAATCCCCGGTGGCACAGTGTTTGCCAAAATAGAGCGAAGCCTTCAGCGATACTCCGGCGCAGGTGCAGAATGCCGAGTAGTCCTTGATGCGGATAGAAGCCAAAGCCGGCCGAGGTGGAATTATACTGTGACCCAGGCTTTGTGCCAGACGGTAGGAAGAGCCGTCGCTGCCGGATTGGGGCCAGGAAGCTCCTCCTGCAGCCAGAATGATAGCAGATGCGGCAAATTGCCTGCTGTCATCTGTGGATAGCGTAAAACCGCCGTCCCGGATGCTGATCCCAGAGATATTACAAGCCGTGCGGATGGTAGCCCCGCGACTTAAGGCGAGTCTGAGCAGGGTATCCCGTACATCCGCGGATTTTCGGCTTTGGGGAAATGCTTTGCCATCTTCTCGAATAAATACCGGACAGCCAGCATCCTCCAAAAGGCGGATAAAAGCACGATTGTCGAAAGCGTAGAAGGCGGGTTTGAGCCAGTTGCGGAATTCACCCAAGGCTTTCAGGAAGCTCTCGCTATCGCAGGAATTTGTAAAGTTGCACTGTCCGCTGCCCGAAAGCAAGAGTTTTTTGCCCGCCATAGGATTGCGCTCCAGAATTACTGCCTCTTTTCCGCATGCTATGGCTGCTGCCAGACCCGCAGGACCTGCACCTACGATTGCGATCATTTCTTGAGCATCGCCTTGCTGAAGATATGGGCGGGGAGTTTGGGATTGATTTTTGTAGGTAAGGAAATACTGATTTGCTTGGTGATCATGAACGCTTCACCTCATTGTTTATGTTTATTCTGTAAGAATATCTTCTCCGTAGTATCTGTCAAGAACATACTGCGCAGAGGCGTTATAAGGCTCTATTTTGATTGCGGTTACGCTACATTTGATCGCCAAAAAAAACGAACGCCACCCGGAAATATCCAGGCTCGGCGTTCGCAGTGACAACAGGATCTTGTTTAGGATACCCTATAGTGATTACCAGAAAAGTATCGAAAGAACTAACATGAGTTAATCTCCACTTTTCCCCTACAGATTAGCTCTTAAAATAATAAAGTGTTCCCTAGAAGCTCTGTAAGTTGTTACAAATAGAGCTGATATATTTCGGGGATTGTACAATATCCTAGCTGGTGCGGGTGGAGAAACTGCATTCTTTTGAACCGCTATCTTTGCTGATTTCGAATAAGCTTTGCCTCCGGAATGATGTCAACTACACTGGTGATGTTCGCAGAGATGGCATACAAGTCGCCGCTGCCGCCATCCGGACTTCCGTGACCAATTAGCCTGAAGGGAGTGGTATTGGCGTTGGAACCAAATTCTGCCTGTGCTTCCCATATCATCGAGGGTTGACCAGAGCCCCAGCGTCCGCCCGAAAAGGCTGGATCGCCCTGGGGAGCATCTGCCGTGTAGAATGCGTTGAAATCTGTGGAATGGTTGATTTCCATCAGCACTCGATATTGCTGTGAAGATGCGTTAAAATTTGAGGATACGCAGAAATCGTATTTGGGTGTAGCCGCAGTAAATAGGGCAGGGACAGGGTTTTTGCGGGTGGGCATCAAAATACCGGGTTCATATTCTTTGTGTTGCTTATACACCCAAACTGCAGGGTCCGGCGGACC
>JALOBM010000158.1 GCA_023228285.1 Candidatus Cloacimonadota bacterium
AGGGCGCTATCTCCTTTGAAATGAGAGAAGCTGCTGCCTACGATGAAGCAGCTGTTAAGGCAAGGATGGCAGCCAGAAAGAAAGAACCCTGCAGCGGGACCCTTCCCTGCGGGTGTCCCGGAAGCATGGCAAAAGAACTGAAGTCAGACAAGCCTGTACAGAAAGAAGAAAAAACTTCATGCAGGCAGGAGTCTGAACTCCGTAACTGGCCTGTACAGCTCTCCCTGGTGCCTGTTCAGGCGCCATACCTTGAAGGGGCAAAACTTCTTCTGGCAGCAGATTGTACAGCATTTGCATGCCCCAACTTCCACAAGGACCTTCTTCCGGGCAAGGTGTGCCTCGTAGGATGCCCAAAACTGGACGAGGTAGAGCCATATATTGAAAAACTTGCACAGATCATAAAGCTGAACGGGATTGAAGAGATCGACGTGGCATACATGGAAGTTCCCTGCTGCGGCGGACTTGTCAAACTTGTTGACACCGCGGTAAAGAAATCAGGCGAAGCTGTGACTTTGAAACTGATAAAACTTTCGATGACAGGCAAGTTTCTTGAGGTAAGGCAGATATTCCCGAACTAGGGAATTTATTTTACATCGCCGGGATATCGGCAGAATAATTAAGGAGAGTGACTTCGATGTTTTGTTATCAGTGTGAACAGGCAGCAAAGGGTACAGGATGCACAGCAATGGGAGTATGCGGCAAAGATCCGCAGACAGCAGCACTTCAGGACCTTCTTCTTTATGAGACGATGGTTCTTTCAAAAGCAGCCCTTGAATCAGGAGACAGTTCCGACGAAGTGTCCAAGATGGTCATCGAAAATTTATTTACGACAGTAACAAATGTAAACTTCGATCCCGAAACTCTTGCAGAGATGGTCAGAAATACAAGAAAGGCAACAGACGAGTTTGCCGGCGGATGCTCATGCTGCTGCGGATGTGGAGCTTCAGAAGATCCTACGACCGACGAATTGGTCGAAGAGGGACAAGAGTACTCACCCCAGGCCGACATCGACAAGTACGGCGCAGACCTTGGCGGCCTCAAATGGCTTGCCGTATACGGACTTAAGGGCGTCGCCGCTTATGCCGACCACGCATGGATCCTTGGCCAGAAGGACAGGGAAGTCAACAAGTTCTTCCTGGAAGCAATGTCAGAACTCCTAAACGAGGATATTACAGTTGATTCAATGCTTGCGCTCAACCTCAAAATTGGCGAAGTCAATCTCAGAGTGATGGAAATGCTTGATGCAGCCAATACCGGAACATACGGACATCCCGAACCTACTATGGTCAGAGTGACCCCCGTGAAGGGCAAAGCTATCCTTGTCTCAGGACACGACCTTGGCGATCTTGAAGAGTTGCTTAAGCAGACAGAGGGTAAGGGTATCAACGTCTATACGCACGGTGAGATGCTTCCCTGCAACGCTTATCCCGAGTTGAAGAAATACCCCCATCTCGTTGGCAACTACGGCGGAGCATGGCAGGATCAGCAGAAGGAATTCGACGAATTCCCCGGTGCGATCCTTATGACGACCAACTGCATCCAGAAGCCCAGGGAGAGTTACATGGCAAGGATCTTCACATGTGGACTTGTCCAGTGGCCCGGAGCAGTACACGTTGAGAACAGGGATTTCGCTCCTGTGATAAAGGCAGCGCTTGAGGCTCCCGGATTCACGGAAGATGCCCCTGAAAAGAGGATCATGATAGGGTTTGCCCGCAATTCAGTCCTTGGTGCCGCAGGCAAAGTTGTGGAACTTGTCAATGCAGGAAAGATCCGCCACTTCTTCCTTGTCGGAGGATGCGACGGTGCAAAGTCAGGACGCAACTACTACACTGAGTTTGCCGAGAAAGCACCTAAGGATACTGTCATCCTCACGCTTGCATGCGGCAAATTCCGCTTTAACAAGCTTGAATTCGGAGATATCGAAGGCATACCCCGCCTTCTTGACTGCGGACAGTGCAATGATGCCTATTCTGCAATAAAGATCGCTGTGGCTCTTGCGGATGTATTCAAGACTGATGTCAACGGACTTCCGCTTTCACTGATCCTTTCCTGGTACGAGCAGAAGGCGGTATGTATTCTCCTGACCCTTCTCCATCTGGGAATAAAGAACATAAGGCTCGGCCCCACGCTTCCCGCATTTGTCGGCCCGGCAGTCCTTGACGTTCTTGTACAGAATTTCGGAATCAAGCCGATCGGAACAGCCGAAGGGGACCTCAAGGCGATCCTTGGCTAGTAAGCAAACAGAAGGCATAAAACCTTCTGCATAATTTAAAAAAAGGACCCGGTCAGGCTGTCAAAAGCCAGGCCGGGTCCTAAAATATCCGGGGTGTTTAACTCCTGTATGAAAAATGAAAATTAGGGTTGATCTTTCTTTGAGATCATTTATTTCGAAATGGCTTTTGATACTATCTCTTTTGCCTCATCGTTTATAGCGTCAAGGTGTATACTGCTTATCAGGCTTTCCGCGTAGATCTTGTAGATCTCTTCTGTCCCCGAAGGCCTGGCTGCGAACCATCCGTTTTCAGTCGTGACCTTAAGTCCGTCGATCGGGGCTCCGTTTCCCGGAGCAGCTGTCATCTTTGCGATTATTTCTTCACCGGCAAGTGTGTTCACTGCCACATTTTCAGGCGAGAGTTTTTTAAGTTTGCTTTTTTCTTCATGTGAAGCAGGTGCATCTTTACGGGAATAGTAGGAATGTCCGAATTTCTCAGTCAGCCTTCTGTAATGTTCGGCAGGGTTTTTACCTGTTACTGCAGTCATTTCAGCGGCCAGGAGATCCATTACGAAACCGTCCTTGTCCGTAGTCCAGACTGTTCCGTCTTTCTTCAGGAACGTCGCGCCGGCGCTCTCTTCTCCGCCAAAGCCAAGCATGCCTGACATCAGGCCGTCGACGAACCATTTGAAGCCTACAGGAACTTCATAGATTTTTCTGCCGATCGAATTCACAGCCTTATCGATCATTGAGCTTGAGACAAGCGTCTTGCCTGCCATACAGTTGTCACTCCAGCCCGGGCGGTGAGTGAAAAGATACTCTATTGCAACAGCAAGATAGGCGTTGGGGGGCATAAGACCCTCTTTTGTAACTATCCCATGACGGTCATAATCCGGGTCATTACCAAATGCTATGTCATATCTCTCTTTAAGTGCTACCAGGTTTGCCATCGCATAGGGGGAGGAGCAGTCC
>JALOBM010000159.1 GCA_023228285.1 Candidatus Cloacimonadota bacterium
GAGCCTTTTTGGGTAATTTACTCACAAGATCCGAATCCAGATAATACTCTCCCGCACTGGGTCTGTCCAAACAGCCGATAATGTGCATCAATGTGCTTTTACCTGATCCTGAAGGCCCCATTATGGCGACAAACTCCCCGGAAGAGATGCTGACGTCAATCCCGTTCAATGCTCTTACTTTTACTTTTCCAAGGTCATAATCCTTGACCATAGAGATGGTTCTGATGATTTCCATAAGACTAATATTTCCACCTATATATGCCAAAACAAGCAATATGCCAAAAGTGTCAATATAATTCCTCCGGAATTCTGACATCGGGGTTAACAGTATTTCCCTCATTGTGCTATCTCCCCCTTTTGCTGAAATAGATATGAAGCAGATATAAAGCCGTTATCATCGAGTGACGACTAGATGATAACGGGACTATATCTATTTCGGCACTACAGAATTCACACTGGTGCTGCAGTTGGAGCTGTGCGTAGCGAGAATTTCACATTCTTCAAACAGAATAATCTGTGTAAACCCGTTCGATCTGCATGATCTGCATGCTATATAACTCTTTATCCCCCACACCGATGATTTTTAATTGCCAAATTTCTATCCTATCTGTATTGTAGCTTTGCACATCAGGACATTTTCACGTCTGTATTGCGACAGCGATCTTTACCCAAGTCATCTCCTGCTGCTGGAAGCTTCCATTATCAATTGTCCATTGTGTTCATTACCAGTCCAGGAGTGGCAAAAAGCTGGTTACTGTATATTTTATTTGACAGTTTTGCCCTTACTCAGATTTATCGCCGTATTGGTAAGCGCAGTTATCCTCTTGCAGGATTTGCAGTTACCACAAAAGCTAAGCAAAAGGAATTGCGATGGATAAAGACCTCACACAGCTGGACGCAATGATCGAAAAATACCGGGGTAAACCCGGAGTCCTGATCCCTCTCCTGCAGGAAGCACAGCACCTGTTCGGCTATCTTTCCAAAGATGTTATGCGTTACCTCGCCCGGGAAATGGGTATACCCGCTGCAGATATCTACGGAGTAGCCACCTTTTACTCGATATTCAAACTGAAGCCTCAGGGAAAGCACATCATCAGGGTCTGTAAAGGCACAGCCTGCCATGTTTCAGATGCTGACAGCATCAAAGATGCGCTGATTTCCGCTTTGAAACTGGAAGAAGGCGCAGATACCACCAGTGACATGAACTTTACTTTGGTAGAAGTAGCGTGTCTGGGCTGTTGTTCCCTGGCTCCGGTGATTATGATAGATGACACTACCTATGGAAAATTGAGTCCCGAAGCCATACCGGCCATTTTGGAGCGTTACTCTTTCGTGGAGGAGCAATGAAACCGATCACAGTGAAAGTAGGCCTGGCTAGTTGCGGAGTAGCAGCCGGGGCCTTGGAAGTGTACAACACAATAAAAGAATACAATGACCGCCAGGGTGGATTGGAGCTAAAACAAACCGCATGCATCGGCATGTGTTTTGAAGAACCGATTGTGGAACTTGATGGCGGCACTGCGGGCAGACTGAGCCTGGGTAAAGTAGATCCCGCCAGGATTATAGACATTATCGAAGAATATCGCAGGGGTGAGCTTCCGAAAGCCAACATCATACTGGCAGACACTCATCCAGGCAGTTGCAATAGCTTGCTGCAAGGACAGACCAGGATTGTACTGCGCAATTGCGGTGTAATAGATCCCAAATCGATTGAAGACTATATCGCGAAAGACGGATACTCCGCTTTGAAAAAGGCTCTAGCAATGAAACCGGAAGATATCCTGAACGAAGTAACGGATTCCGGTCTGCGCGGTCGCGGAGGGGCAGGATTTTCCACCGGCAAGAAATGGAGCCTTGCCCGTGATTCCAAAGGCACAAAGAAATATGTGGTCTGCAATGCCGATGAAGGCGATCCCGGAGCATTTATGGATCGCAGCACTTTGGAAGGTGATCCGCACAATGTGATCGAGGGCATGATCATCGGTGCTTATGCTATTGGTGCAGATGAAGGCTATGTATATTGCCGCGCCGAATATCCCAAGGCGATC
Organism: Candidatus Cloacimonadota bacterium; assembly: GCA_023228285.1. Lineage (GTDB taxonomy): Bacteria > Cloacimonadota > Cloacimonadia > Cloacimonadales > Cloacimonadaceae > UBA5456. Next base: position 2,049 of record JALOBM010000159.1, read on the forward strand.
CATCATCTGAAACTGGCCATCGCTGCCGCTGAAGAGCATGGTTTTTTGGGACAAAACATACTGGGAACCGGCTTCAATTTCACTTTACATATCAAAGAAGGGGCAGGAGCTTTTGTGTGCGGAGAAGAGACAGCTTTGATGCATTCCATCGAAGGCAAACGCGGCATGCCCACCCTTCGCCCTCCGTATCCAGCTGCCAGCGGTTTGTGGGGATGTCCCACTAATATCAACAATGTGGAAACCTGGGCAAACATCTCTTGGATCATCAATCACGGTGCAAGCGAGTTTCACAAGATTGGTACCGACAAATCGCCCGGAACCAAGGTATTTGCCCTGGCAGGCAAGATCGCCGGCAGCGGTCTGATCGAAGTCCCGATGGGCATCACGCTTCGGGACATCATCTATAAAGTTGGCGGAGGCATGAAGACCGAAAAGCCCTTTAAAGCAGTACAGATAGGCGGTCCCTCCGGTGGATGCATCCCGGCGTCATTGCTGGATACCACTGTGGATTATGATTCCATCGATGCCACTGGTGCAATTATGGGCTCCGGGGGAATGGTGGTGATGGACGAAGGTACCTGTATGGTGGATGTAGCGCGCTTTTTCTTGAATTTTACCCAAAACGAATCATGCGGAAAATGCACTTTCTGCCGTATCGGGACCAAACGCATGCTGGAGATATTAACTCGCATCACCGAAGGAAAAGGTGTTCCGGAAGACATTCAGCGTTTGGAAGAGCTGTCTTCCAATATCTGCAAAGCATCCCTATGCGGCTTGGGAAAAACGGCTCCCAATCCGGTGCTGACCACGTTGCGCTATTTTATGGACGAATACCTGGCGCATATAGAGGAGAAACGCTGCCCAGCCGGAGTCTGCACTGCTCTGATCCGTTATGAAGTGATCGCAGACAAATGCATCGGCTGCACGGCTTGCGCGCGGAAATGCCCGGTCTCCTGCATTTCAGGATCCATCAAACAACCACATATAATCGATCAAGATAAATGCATACACTGTGGGACATGCTACACAGTGTGCAAATTCAACGCGATCAGGAAAGGATAATATAGCATGCAAGTAATATTGAACGGAAAAAGCATCGAAGCCCCCGAAGGCATCACTATTCTG
>JALOBM010000160.1 GCA_023228285.1 Candidatus Cloacimonadota bacterium
CGTTTCGCCCACTTTTTCACCTAACTCATGCGCTAACTCATTGGAAATAGATCAGGTCAAAGTGAACAGTCTCCTTGTACGCAGCTAAGCTGACATCATGGTGAACATGCCATCCTGGGGTGTTATCAAACGGCAAGACGCCGTTTCTACATTACTATTGCCCATGATGGGCTTTGTGTCGCCCCTGACGGGGCTTTTTCTCGTTATGTTGCCTTATACGAGGGGCTTCGCTTCGCTACGCACCCTCGCTATGATCAGTCTCGCCCCTTGCGGGGCTCCGAGATCGTCTAAAGTAGTAGGGGCTTGTCAATTTACTAGATTATCCAAACCGGCGAGACGCCGTTTCCACATTGTACTACTTCATCAAGAGCATTCTCTTGGTTTGGCTATAGTCCGGACTGCTCAGGCGGTAGAAATATACTCCGCTGGCTACAGTCTGGTTGTTTTTATCTCTACCGTTCCAGACCACGCTGTGGATCCCGGCTTCCATATCTGTATTGACCAGGGTCTTGACCAATTGTCCCTTCAGGTTGTAGATGTCAAGATGAACCTTGCTTGCCTGGGGTAGGGAGAAAGAGATGGTGGTACTGGGATTGAAGGGATTGGGGTAGTTTTGAAATAAGGTCATTTGTCCAGGTTCCGGCACCACCGGATCATCAATGGAGACCCAAGGCTGGGAACCATATTCAAATGCGCCCATATCGATGCGGTCGTTCCAGATGCGCCAGTTTCCCGCCAGATCGTAAGGAGGAAGGTTCAACTCGCTGGTATCCGGAGTACCGGTATCAATGCAGGGGGAATAATCTGAAAGGCTGTAAAAAAGAGGATCATGGATGTCAAAGCCTCCGGCAAAGAGCGGATCAGCGTCAATGCTGGAAGGCAGGAAATCTATGGTATTACCCGGTATAGGGAAAGGTAGAATGCCATCGATGCCATCTTTTACCAGGGAGTGATCAATAGTCAGATTGGTATGCTCGTTGGGATTGCCGTCCATGGGATTTACCCTGATCTGAAAAGGTGTATCGTTGTAAAAAATGGAATTGGTTATGTTTACATCTCCATTGATAATCAGTGTATGGGCATCCCCCTGATTACCCGCAAATGTGCAGTTCGTGATGTCGATGCGAGGATTATTAACAGAATAGATGGTTACAACTCCCCCTTCAGACTCATTGTTACTGAAAAGGCAGTTACGAAAAGCAAAATGATTCTGCTGTTGAGGGAATTGTATCCCTCCAAATGCTACAGCAACTGAATCATCATCAAGCATTCGTAGATTGGTGAATTCACAATTATCAACAACCAACTCTGTGTCTACACAAATTGATATTAATGCTTGCGCACTAACAGATGCAGATGCGTAAGAAGAAGTTGCGTTACGAAACGTGCAATTCTTTAAGCTACCACGAAAAGCTGAGATTTCACCAGTTTCAGATATTCCAGCGTAACCTAGAACTAGTGTCACCTCTGCAGGATCTATATTCTCGATTGTCACATTTTCCCAAAGGCTTTCTCGTTCGTTAGTAGCTCCAAAACAAACTATGTCGTATGTTCCTGCATGACTATCGCTGGAGTCAATATTATAGATTCGCAAATTAGACAAATTTATGCTGGATCGGCTATAACTTCCACTAATAGCAAGGCAATAGGTATTAATATTTCGAGATGTTATTGACATATTCGATAGAAATACATCAGGAGCCATCATGGTGGAAAATATCTTCGTACCGATCATATCATTCATCTCCGGATGCGGTTCTCCGATCACGGTAGTTGTATCTATGCCACTGCCCTGAACGATCACCCAGCTTTTCATGGCGATGGGAAAGATCTGATCGTTGTCTGTGCGTGAGTAGTCTCCCGGGAGGATATGCACAGTATTCTGGTTCAGGCTATCAGAGGCAATCCGGTAGATCGCTTCATGGATGGTCTTCAGCGCCGTCTCTGGACTGAGTCCGTCATTATCATCATTACCTATGGTAGAAACGTAAAGATCACTATCAATCTCCTGATGGTGCGCATGGAGGATATCGAAGTTGATCTGGAAGTTGTTGACGGTAGGCATCTCACTCATATATACGGCATAGTAATTGCTGGGTACCGCCACAGAAAAAGTGTCCAAAGGCATATCCAGGTCACTTGTGGTTGGTTGAAAATAGATATCCTGTCCAGATCCAGCACGGTTGTTGTATATTGAACAGCGATTTATGGGATCGAAGGTGAGGTTCGTATTATGTCCCGAAGGTTCTGATACGTATAATCCACCTCCTTGCTGTAGGGCATAATTGTCAAATATATCTACTCCAGAAAGATAAACTGTAGCACCTCCGACATTGATTCCCCCACCTATTCTTGATTTGCGCTTGAAGATTTTACAATTTTGAATAATTGACTCTGAAGATGCACCTAAAGATACTCCAGGACTATTGCCATTTGTGATAGAGAGTCCTCGAATCACTAAGCCGGTCTTATATTGTCCGACCATAACACCACCGACAGAACCAGTGCCATCAATGATCGTAGAATCGATATAAGCAGAATTCCCGGTAATCCCTTCCAGACTCATCAGAGTGATGTTATTGGTCTCTATCATCAGGTTCTCAAAGTATCTACCGGGATGTACCAGCACTGTATCTCCTGGATTGGCAGCGTCAAGAGCGGTCTGGATGCTGGTGTAATCCCCGCTACCGTCTTGCTTTACGTTTAGCGTAAACGCAACCAGCAGGCAGGGTAATACCAGGATCAGGATCAGCAGGCTAATACGCATATTCTTCTTCCTCTGTTTTATCGGGCCGGGGAAGGTGTTTATTGCCTTCCCCGACTCAGTTAACTTAACTAGATACTCAGGGTGGATTTGCCATCCTGGAGGTGTTATCAAACGGCAAGATGCCGTTTCTACATTACTATGCCCATGATGGGCTTTGTGTCGCCCCTTGCGGGGCTCCGAGATCGTCTAAAGTAGTAGAGGCTTGTCAATTGACGAGATTATCCAAACCGGCGAGACGCCGTTTCCACACTATGAGGGGTAATAAATGGCAAGACGCCGTTTCCACATTGTGCTTCTTTAAGTTTGTATCATATGACCATAGGAGTAAGCTATCAGAAATAAGGAGACTCTTATGGACAAGATTAAGTCA
>JALOBM010000161.1 GCA_023228285.1 Candidatus Cloacimonadota bacterium
ACTGACGTACCGACGCTGAACCCAGAGATGTACTATGTCACCAGTGGTGACGCTATATGTAAAACAACACAACTACAAAAAGACTTGTGGATATTGGTTAGCAAGGTAAAGGCGGCTATTGGTAAAAAGCCAACTAAAAAACATCAACAATATCTTAAAGCACTATATAGTTGCGCCAGTAAATCACAAGTATTGATAGATAAATTGAAAAAAGCTAGGGGCAAATCTGTTTTTCTTGAAACAGAATGGCGAGATGGCAAAGTGATAGCAGTCGCAAAAAATCCACGACCCAAAATGAAAGTCGATATTTAGCAACCATTCCAGTTTCTAATATCATCTTCTAGCTCTTTAGACCATACAGCTGTCAATTTTCTGTGCTCATTTTTACAATGATTTATCATATCAGCATCGAAAAACAACTCATAGTCATTTTTCTTGACGCTAGCACATACCTCTGGCGACAATGGAATAATAGAGGACCCAGCTAAAGCAATAATCGATCCTATAAATCCTCTACGATTCATCAAATTCTCCAGCATTAAAATTAACAATAATGATTTTTGATCTCATCATCTGCCTCTTTGCTCCATACTGCTTTTGATTTTTTGCGTCCATCTCTCCAAGCAATAAGCTCTTGTTCTATTACTCCAGTAGTGTATTTAGGTTGCACGCTATGTTTTAATGGCACAATCTTAATATTTACGTCTGTATTGTCAAATTGGTTAACGATAAATGGATGTGCCCTATTGGTATAGATGAATGGCTGACCGCTCTTAATAATACATTGTATGAGCGCGGTCTGATCGTCAGCAGAAAATTCACCACTATAATCTGTAAACTTCTTGTTGCCATAATATGGTGGATCAAGAAATATCAAATGTTTGTCTGATAATAGCGATTGTATTGTCGTTATCGCACCACAGCAGTAGATTTTTGTCCCTTGCAATGCTGCAGAATCGCACATAATCAATTCTTCATTGCAGATCTCTGGATTTTTATAACTTCCAGGTGGGACATTAAAACGACCATCTTTATTGACACGCATGAGACCATTAAAACACGTTCGCAGCAAGAACATAGTCCTAGCGGCTTTTTCTACAGACATTGTTGGGTTTGATGCTCTTATCGTCTGATATGTTTCTAATGATTGAGGATCAGACTTATGGATATATTTGTAGTATGGCTTGCGTAGTTCAGTGATTAGTCTTTTCGGACTGTCTTTTATCACATTATAGAGATTAATCAATTCTGGGTTTATGTCAGATATGACTCGTTTAGAGAATTTATTGCGAACCGACCAATAAAGAGCACCACCGCCAATCATTGGTTCGCAATAACCAATAGTACCTAAGCTTTCTATGTCATCTATGATTGCGTGTAACTCAGATAATAAGTATTTCTTCCCGCCAGCCCATTTCACAAAAGGTTTTGCATCCATAGTAAAACTTAAATACGTATTAAAGAAAATAGGACAAAACCAAAACGGAGAGATTGAATGCACCAAGGCACGTATATCGTTTTTGAAGGTAGTGATTTCAGCGGAAAGTCAACTTTAGCACATCTGGTGATGGAAGAGCTTAAAAGTATCGGGCTTAATTCTGTTCTTACTCATCATCCAGGCGCTACTCCTCTTGGTAAGCATATTAGAAAGCTGGTTAAAACACCAGAAGTTTTTGACGAGCCTGGTGCAGATCCGATAACAATCGATGAGGCGTCAGTGCAGATATTGATGATGGTAGATTTCAACTGTTTCGTCAATACGAAATTAATACCATATCTCGATAATGGCGGAATTATGTTGTCTGATAGAACTAATTATATCAGCAGCATTGTGTATGGTGCGGCTGGTGGTGTGAAATTGACAACAATTAATAAATGGCTTGGGTTGGTTCAATCACCATCACCAGATAGAGTTTTCGTCATTTCAAATAAATGGGAAACAATAAAAGAGAGGATGAAGAAGGCTACAGATCGCACAAAGTCAGATAGATATGATTTCAATGAGGGCTTCCTCCGCCGTGTCGGAGAACTATATGACAATCTTCTCAACCTAAGCCCTGATGCTTTGACTATGTTATCTAGGTATGTCCCATTAGATCATATCAAGTACATAAATGGCGATATGCCAGCCATAGAATCAGCAAAATCGGTAGCGCAACAGATAGTGCAATTAACCAATGAGAAAGCGAAGAATAACGCCGACCAGTAAGTCCTCGTAATCGCTCTAAACGACGTTCCTTTAACTTTGCTAATTTATCAGCAGCAAGTCTTTCTTCTTTGGTGATCGGTTTGGCTTCAATAAATTTTAATCCTTTGGCGATTAGATCTTTTCTTATTTTGCTGAAGTCTCTATATATGTTATTGGGATCGACTTCAACAGTAAGAACCCGTATTTTATCACTTTGGTCAATTGCAATGCATCGCCACCATCGCAATTGAGAAACGTCATAATCATCAATATTATCCATAACAATTGAAATACAATGAGCGAAACACTGGTCTTCCCATTAGGTTCACCGATTCATATAGTGCCACCAGATTACGTACGCCTCGAATATAAGTTGATTCATAAAGACGCTAAAGTGCCTTTCAGAAAACGCGAAACCGATGCGGGGTATGATCTGCATTCGATTGACGATGTGGATATTCAACCACATGAAACTGAAAATATAAGAAGTGGCATTATATTGGCATGCCCGGCTGGATACTATTTGGTAGTAGAAGGTCGTTCAAGCATGTATCTCAATTGTGTTGCACCATTCCACGCAATCATCGATGCAACATATACAGGCGAGATGATGGTTCGACTAATGAATATTGGCGATACTGTCTATCATGTTAAGAAGCACGACAGAATCGCACAAGTCGTAATTCATAAGGCATATAGTGCTGCGTTTGTCGAAGTTGATGAATTTAGCGATGCTTATAACCAAAGGGGGACAGCAGGTTTTGGAAGTTCGGGCAAATAGGTACTAGGCGTAAAAAGAATCACCACCAATGTGCTGACATTAAACCATGCTTGTAATAGTTTACGGAAAAGCAGTTGACGATAAAGAAATAGGAATTTACATTGAGGACGTGTTTTTCGGAGGAGTCGCAAACGACCAAGCGGAAGCCGACCA